>JALHPV010000012.1 GCA_022842285.1 Kofleriaceae bacterium | reverse complement strand
GTCTGGTTCTGGAGCTATCGCTGCTACGGTGCGGCGTGCTCGCGCGCTGGGCGAACGTCCTGATCGATGCCGTGGGCGTCGTCGCGGAGCGCGTGCGGGCGGCGCGGAAGTATCCGCCGCGGCGGGCGCGGTTCGAACGGTTCGGCGCGATCATCCAGACGGCGGTCCCGCGGGCGCTGGTGTTCGTCGATCGGGCGTTCGCCCGCGAATCGCTGACGATCACCGAGCCGCCGGCGGCGTGGCGCGAGCCCGAGACGGAGCTGAACGAGCACGTGCTCTCGGCGCCGCTCGAGGCGCACCTGCAGCTCACGAACCGGTGCGGGGCCGGCTGCACGGGTTGCTACACCGGAGCGTCGCCGCAGGGCGGACCAGGCGAGTGGGGGCTCGTCGAGTGGACGCGCACGATCGATGCGCTCGCCGACGCAGGCGTCTTTCACGTGGCGCTCGGCGGCGGCGAGAGTGCGACGCTGCCGTGGCTCGGAGAGCTGGCCGAGCATGCGCGGCGGCGCGGGATCATTCCCAACCTCACGACGTCGGGGCTCGAGGGGCTCGAGGCCTTGCTCGGTCACGCGCACCTGTTCGGACAGATCAATGTCTCGCTCGACGGCCTGGGCGCCACGTACGCGGCGGTGCGTGGGTTCGACGGGTTCGCCCGCGCCGATGCGGCGATCCGGAGGCTGCGCGCGGTGAAGCGCGAGGTCGGCATCAACGTCGTGGTGACGCGCGCGAACTTCGAGGAGCTGCCCGCGATCTTCGCATACGCCGCGGAGCGGCGGCTCGCCGAGGTGGAGCTGCTCCGGTTCAAGCCGAGCGGGCGCGGCGCGCGGGCCTACGACGAGCTGCGGTGTACCGATGCGCAGCACCGCGCGTTCTTGCCGGCGATCCTCGCCGCGGCCAAGCAGCACGCGATTCGCGTGAAGGTGGATTGCTCGTACACGCCGATGCTCGCGCACCACCGACCCGATCGGCAGCTACTGGCCGAGCTGGCGATCAGCGGCTGCGCGGGGGGCGACTACTTGATCGGGGCGAAGGCCTCGGGGCAGCTCACGGCGTGCAGCTTCGCGGCGCCGCCTCCCCTGGTGCAGCTCGGGCGCACGCGGCCGCGGGTAGACCAGCTGGCGAGCTACTGGACCGAGCCGGACGCCTTCGGGGCGTTCCGCCGGTGGCGGGAGGCCCGCGAGCCCTGCGCCAGCTGCTCCTACCACTCGCTGTGTCGTGGCGGTTGCAAAGTGGTGTCAGCGCACACGCTCGGCGACCTCACGGCGCCGGATCCGGAGTGTCCGCGCGTCGTCGACGCTGGCTCGTGATATGAACGCGCCGTGAAGACGGTCATGATCATCAGCGACGCCACGGGCGAGACCGCCGAGCGCATGGTCCGCGCCGCAACGCTGCAGTTCAGCGAGCCGGTCCAGATCCGGCTGTTCTCCCGTGTCCGCCTCGAGAGCGAGCTCGAGCAGATCCTCGAGAAGGCAGCCGAGACCCGGGCCCTCGTGGTGTTCACGGTGGTGAACACCGAAGAGCGCGAGCTCATCACCAAGCTCGTCGAGCGCTACAACATCGAGACGGTCGATCTGATCGGCGCGTTGATCGCGAAGCTCGCGAGCTTCCTCGGCACGGGGCCGGCGGGTGTGCCGGGTCTCCTGCACTCGATCAACGACGACTACTTCCGTCGCATCGAGGCGGTCGAGTTCGCGGTGAAGAACGACGATGGCGCCGAGCCGCGCAATCTGCCCAAGGCAGACCTCGTGCTCGTCGGTATCTCGCGCACCTCGAAGACGCCGCTGTCGACCTACCTCGCGCAGCGCGGCCTCAAGGTCGCCAACGTGCCGCTGGTGCTGGGCGTGGATCCGCCCGAGGAGCTCGCGCAGGTCGACGACCGCAAGGTGTTCGGTCTGATCGTCCAGCCCGACATGCTCATGCGGATTCGCCAGGCGCGCCTGTCGCACCTCGGCATGCCGAACGACTCGAGCTACGGCCAGCGCGCGCACATCGAGACCGAGATCGCATACGCCCGCGAGATCTTCCGCAAGCACGCGAACTGGCCGGTCATCGATGTCACGAACCGCGCGATCGAGGAGACCGCGGCGGACATCATGCGGATCTACCAGGAGCGCAACGCTCCGCCTGCTAGCTGAGGAGGCCGAGCCACCGATCGAGCAGCAGCTCGCGGTGCTCGTGCCACGACGTCACGGGGTGCGCCGGATCGAAGTCATGGGGCGCCGGAACGTCCGTTCGCCCCAGCGCCCGATCGCGCTCGTACTCGAACACCAGACGCTCCGCGACGTACTCGGGGTGCCCGAGGTGAGCGACGAAGCGATGGTCCGGGGTCTCGAACAGCGAGTAGCCCGTCGCCGGTGCATGCCCGAGGAGTCGCACGGTGCCGGCGGCGGCCGCACGCTCGAGCTCCGCGTCCGCGATACCAGCGTGGCGGCTGTGCGCGCAGCGAAACTCCGGCGACTGCCCGTCGGTGAGGGGGCTGTCATCGAGACGTTTGTTCGCGTACACGCCGAAGAGCTTCCGCGGATAGCGGAGCTTGTCGACGCCGAGAAGCTTGGCGAGGGCCATGCCGCCCCAGCACAGCCCCAGCGTGCTCCTGACCGTGCTGCGGGCCCGCCGCAGGATGCCCGAGAGCTCCGGCCAGTAGTGCACGTCCTCGAAGTCGATGTCCTCGACGGGAGCGCCGGTCAGCACCAGGCCGTCGAGCGGCCCGCCCTCGAGGGCGGCGGCGAACGTCTGGTACTTGCGCGCGAGGTGCTCGCGATCGCTGCTCGTGTACCCGTGCGACTCGAGCCGGATGTACACGCGCTCGACCGGCACGCGCGCTCGCGCGAACGGCTCGTCGAGCAGCGGCTCGTACGCCTCGAGCTTCGGCATGATGTTGATGATGCCGACGCGCACTGACATCACTTGTCCAGGGCTTGATCGATATCCGCGAGGATGTCGTCGATGTGCTCGAGCCCGACAGACAGGCGCACGTAGTCCGGCGTGACGCCGGTGGCCTGCTGCTCCTCGGCGGAGAGCTGCGAGTGGGTCGTGGTCGCGGGGTGGATCGCCAGCGTCTTGGCATCGCCCACGTTCGCGACGTGCGAGATGAGCTTCAGGTTGTCGATGAAGCGCTTCCCCGCGTCGAGGCCGCCCTTCACGCCGAACCCGACGATCGCGCCCGCGCCGCGCGGCAGGTACTTCTTCGTGCGCGCGAACTCCGGGCTCGTCTCGAGCCCGGGATAGCTCACCCACGTGACCGCCGGGTGCTTCGTGAGGTGGCGCGCGACGGCGAGGGCATTCTCCGAATGGCGATGCAGCCGGAGATGCAGCGTCTCGAGCCCCTGGAGGAACTGGAACGCGTTGAACGGCGAGAGCGCCGGTCCGAGGTCACGGAGGAGCGTGACGCGGGCCTTGATGATGTAGGCGAGGTTGCCGAGCGGCGCGAGGGCCTGGACGAAGTCGAGCCCGTGGTAGCTCGCATCGGGGCCGGAGATCAGCGGGAACTTGCCGTTGGTCCAGTCGAACTTGCCGCTGTCGACGATGGCGCCGCCGATCGACGTGCCGTGCCCGCCGATGAACTTCGTCGCCGAGTACACCGCGATGTCGACGCCGTGATCGAACGGCCGCAAGAGATATGGCGACACGGTGTTGTCGAGGACGAGCGGGACGCCCGCGTCGTGCGCGACCTTCGCGAGGCCCTCGAGGTCCGCGACGTCGAGCTTCGGATTGCCGATCGACTCCGCGTAGACCGCCTTCGTCTTCGGCGTGATCGCCTTCGCGATGGCCTCGAGGTCGTTCGACTTCACGAACCGCACGTGGATCCCGAAGCGCGCGAACGTGTGGCGGAAGAGGTTGTAGGTCCCGCCGTAGAGATTGTCCGTCGACACGATCTCGTCGCCCGCCTGGGCGATGTTGAGCAGCGCGAGGGAGATGGCCGCCTGGCCACTCGCCGTCGCGAGGGCACCGACACCACCGTCGAGCTCGGTCAGCCGACGCTCGAACACGTCGGTCGTCGGGTTCATGAGCCGGGTGTAGATGTTCCCGAACTCCTTCAGCGCGAAGAGGTTCGCGGCGTGCTCGCTGCTCTTGAACTGATACGAGGTCGTCTGGTGAATCGGCACCGCGCGCGAGCCCGTCGTGGGGTCGGGCGTCTGGCCGCCGTGCAGGGCGATGGTCTCGGGACGGTACGCGGTCATGAATCCTCCAATATCTTGGAGAATCGTCCGCCTGATGCCCGTCTGTCAAGACGGATTTTTATCCGTTACGCGAGCAGGCGACGCACGGCCGAGAGCACGAAGGTTCCACCCGGAACGGCGCTCGCGATCATCTCCGAGAGATCCCAGTAGTCGCGGTGATCGACGACGAGGCCCGCGCGGAACTGCGCGCGCGTGAGGCCGTCGACCGCGAGGGACGGGCCGAGCTTGCTCTTCGCATGCATCGTCCACTCGATGATGCCCGTGGTGTCATCGCCACTGACGGCGTTGATCGTCCACTCGAGCGAGCGGAGCTTGCTCATGAGCTTCTCGTTCATCTCCATGAACGCCGCGATACCGCGCACCGTCTGGATCGGGTCCTGGAAGACGATGTCGTCGGCGTAGAGCGTGCGGAGGTGAGCCAGGGCGTCGGGGCGGCCCGGCACCATGGAGACGAGGGCATCGGCGAGGTTCTCGATTAGCATCAGCGAGGAGCCCGGGCCCACGCGGTGAGCGCGAGGCGGGTGGCGGTGGCGGAGCAGGTGACCGACTCGAAGCCGGCGGACACGAGGCCGCGCGAGAGGGTGCGCTTCGAGAAGCGCGTGGGGTGAATGTCCTTGCGGGAGAACCCGTCGCGGCGCGCGATGACCTCGAGGATCGTCGACTCGAGCGCGGGCAACCACGGTTCGCCGTAGTTCGGCGTCGAGAGCCAGAGGCGGCCACTCGGAACGAGCGCACGGCGGAGGCCCGCGAGCCAGGCGGGCCAGCCGAGGACGTGCTCGACGACCTCCTTCGCGTAGATGCCGGCAAAGCGGTGGGTCGCGTGCAGGCTCTGGTCGATCGGCGTCTCGGGCTCGACGACGGTGCCGCCCGTGATGCGGACATCGTTACGGGCGAGCACGGCCTCGACGGCGCGCGCATCGATGTCGACGACGTGGAAGCGTAGACCACTCGGCGCCGCGTCGATCTCGTGGAGCAAGCCGCACCCCACGACCAGCACCTCGCCGCGCTCGTGCTCGGCAGAGACCTGGCGGAGGAAGTCGGCGAGGTTCTTCTCGAGAGGCCCGTGATAGAGGGTCCACGGAAACTGGCGCGCCCGGGCGTGATTCGCGAAGTAGTCGCCCTGCTGGAGCCGCTCGTCGTTCATTGCGGGATCTCGACCGCCTCGGCGACGATCAGGTACTCGTACGCCGTCGGCGAATCGGCCGCGACCAGCGGGTCAGAGACGGCCCAGCGCACGAGGCGCGCGGCCGGTGCCAGCACGGTATCGGGCAGATACTTCGCGAGCTTCGAGGGATAGAAGCCCGTCAGCTTCTTCGCGAGGAACTCGCCGAACGCGGGCGGCAGGAACAAGCGGAAGAGGAACTCGCTGCGCGCCGAGCCGAGGCCGTACGTCGCCTTCACCTTCCAGCCGTGCTGGGCGAGCAGGCGCTCCCAGACCTTGGCGTCGTAGAGGTGCCAGTGCTGGAAGAAGCCGTTGAGGGCGCCCGAGAACGCCATCGAGAGGCGCGGCGAGCGCTTCAGCAACCAGTTCTGCAGACGTCCCTGATAGGCCCAGCGCGGCGTCGGCACGAACATGAGCAACCGCGCGCCGTCGGCGGCGGACTTGCGCAGGTTCCCGAGCGCGGCGTCGATATCGGGCACGTGCTCCAGGGAGCAGTTGCCGATGATCTCGTCGAACTCCGTTCCCGGGAACGGACGCTCGCGCGAGACGTCGGTCAGCGTCGCGTTGATGCGAGCCCGCGCCTGGGCGATCTCGCTCGCGGAGATGTCGATGCCGTAGACCTCCTGGCGATCGTGATCGCGGAGCGTCCACCAGAAGCCATCACCGCACCCGACATCGAGCGTGGTGCCTTGCTTGGCACCGACGGCCTCGATCGCGATGAGGCGGTTGATCTCGCGCAGCGCGAGCGGGAGTGGCGCGTGCTTCAGGTACGCGAGGATCCACCGCTCGATATCGTCGGGGTTCGGCGCCTGCGCGTCATCGGGCGGAACGGTCGTCGGAGCGTCTTCCGGATCCGGGACGAGGCGGGGCGGCACCGGGACTCAATATCACGTCGCCGCCCGGTGCAAACACAGCCAGCGCCAGATGCCGAATGCGAGCATGGCGAGGAGCCCCACGAGGACGATGACGCCCTGTTTGCGCGCGTACTTCGCATCCTCGAGCCACAGGAGGCCCCACCAGTCGATGCGGGCCCACGCATAGCGTTCGAGCTTCATTGGCAGCTTCGTGTAGTGCCGCCACGGCGCGTCCCGCTGGGCTGACGCGGCCGTGTCGCCCCGGGCGAGGGATTTCAGCAGCCACCAGTGGCCCCGGATCGGATGGAAGGCAGGCGTCCACAGGAGCTCGTACGTGTCCTCGAAGCAGGAATCACAATGCCCGCGACCACGCTCCGCGATGTACGAGCCCGCGCGGTTGGGATTGCCGAGCCACTGGTTCTTCACCTCGATGGCGATGCGAATGAAGTGATCCCAGTAGAGCGAGCTACCGAGGACCTGGACCACGAAGCCCAGCGCGACGACACCGACGAGGATCGCCTTGCGCAGCCGCGTGACCGCGCTGTCCACGAACCACGCGAGCGGGATCAAGACCACCGGCACCGCCCACACGAAGAAGCGTGGGCCCCACGCGTAGTCGCCGCTCCACGAGCGATACGTGGAGTAGATGAGGAACACCGGCAGCACCATCGCGACGAGCGCGAAGCCGAGCCGCGGCACCGCCCGCACGGCGCGAGGCAGGCTGATCGCGGCGAGGACGAGCGGCGGCGAGTAGAGGAACGCGCTCTTGTTCGGCGACGCGAGCATGCCCCACGCACCGTCGAAGAGGCTGCCCCCGAAGTAGGCGTCGAGGTACGGCTCGTAGCCCGTCGCCGTGACCCTGCCCCAGCGCAGGTAGTTGTAGGCGAGCGCGAGGATCAGGAGCGGTCCGCCCGTGACCGCGGCCCAGCCGATGAGCCGTACGAGCTGCTGTCGCCGCTGCTTCCAGAGCGTCCACGCGATCACGACGGCGCCTCCCAGGATCGCCGACGCGAACACGTACTTCGCGTTGAGCAGGAATCCGGCCCACGCCCCGAGCCACAGTCCCTCGCGCCTCACGACGCGCGCCTCGATATCCGCGGGGAGGGCGCTCACGCGCAGCACCGCCCGGAACCAGCCCAGGAAGGTCGTGAGCTGCAGGATCTCGGAGTACGGCATGCGGGCGTACACCCACGTGGTCGTCGCGACGGCCATGATCGCGGCACAGGCGCTCGCGACGCGGATCCGGATCCCGAGGTCGCGCAGCAGGAGGAAGAACAACGCGCAGGCGAGGCCGCCGAGCAAGGACGGCGCGAGGTGAACCGCGAGCGGGCGCAGCGGCCCGTCCCATTTCGGATCCACCTCGTGGATCGCATGGGCGATGAGCGCCCCGGGGACATGCACGAGGGACGGCCCGATCGGCGCGATGCCGTAGTACTTCCCGTTGCGGCCCTTCGGAATGTCGTCGGGCCAGCGCGTCTTGATGTCGATCGCGCCGTCGGACGAGATGCGCATCGCCACTTCCCACATCCCGCGGGCATCGCCCCATGCGGGCTCGCGGCTCGACGTGACGAGATAGAAGGCGCTGACCGCAATGAAGATCGCGAGAGCCCACCCGGCATCGCGGCGCGTCGTCACCAGCGCACTCTAAGCGCATTCATCGCGCTCCATCACCACGGACGAGCGAGTTCGCGCGCCTCGAACGCGGTTTGCGGCTCAGTTTCGGCGGTGCCGCGTGGCACGTCTCTCGCTCAAGCGAGTCGCATGAAAGTTTTCTTGAGTGCCGCGACGCTCGCTCTCGCGATCGCCGGCTGCCAATCCGACGATAAGCGCAAGGTCGAGGCGGATAACACCGCCAAGAACGAGCGCAGCACCAAGACGGCCGACGAGGCCGTCAACACGAGCTCGGATCTCGAGCTCACGCAGGCGATCCGCCAGGCCGTGATGGCCGACGACTCCCTGTCGACCAACGCGCACAACGCCAAGATCGTCGTCACCGACGGCAACGTGACGCTCGTCGGTCCGGTCGCCTCCGCGGCGGAGAAAGCCACGCTCGAGCGCATCGCGTCGAGCAAGGCCGGTTCCCGCACCATCACCAACCAGCTCGAAATCTCCAACTAAGAAGGACGACGAAGATGACCACCGAAGACAAGAAGATTGCCGTGATCGGCATGTTCGACAACCGCGGGCAGCTCGAGACGGCCATCGATGGCCTGCAGTCCGCGGGCTTCATGGCCAGTGACATGTCCGCGCTGCTGCCCGACGCGGGCGCGACCCGCGAGGTCGCTCACGAGAAGCACACGAAGGCTCCCGAGGGCGCCCTCGTCGGCGCTGCCGCCGGTGGCGTCATCGGCGGCACGCTTGGTCTCCTCCTCGGCATCGGCGCGCTCGCCATCCCCGGTCTCGGCCCGTTCATCGCGGCCGGCCCGATCATGGCCACGCTCGCCGGCGCAGGTGCGGGTGGCGCCGTCGGTACGCTGACGGGCGCGCTCGTTGGCCTCGGCATCCCCGAGATCGAGGCGAAGGCCTACGAGTCGTTCGTGCACAACGGCGGCTCGCTCCTGAGCGTCCACTGCTTCGACCGCGACATGGCGGACCGCGCCCGCAAGATCCTCGACGCCCACGGCGCGAAGGACATCAGCAGGGTCTCCGAGAAGGCCGGCAAGAAGGCCAGCTAGAAACCCAAGTCCGACATGTTTGTTGCGCTACTTGCGCAGAAACCAGGTCGGACTTGATTACTGCTCGTCGGGTACCTGCCCCGTGGGGAACCGCGAGTGCTCGAGCCCGCGCAGGGTCGTGTACGGAACGGCGAACATCTCGAACGTTCCGTGCAGGATCTTCTGCGCGGGTTTCGATCGTCCACGCAGGAAGTAGTCGGCGAGGCCCTGCATGTTCAGCGATAGGCCCGCGAACACCGTCTGCGACTTGTCGAAGTCGGGCATCTCGGGCGTGATCGTGTAGGTCGGGTCCGGCTTGTAGCCGCGCGTCTCGAAGCCGAGCGTCACATCGACGAACTGGAGGTACTTCCCCACGGGGGAGCGCCGCAGCGGCGGGATGGCGCCGAGATGGAAGTTCAGCTGGTAGGTCTGGCCCGAGTAGTCCTCGGCGACATCGACGTCGCCATCCTTGAAGCGCTCGCGGAACGCCGCGCTCGGGACATACTCGACCTTGAAGTCGACGAGGGCGTCGAACGACGGCCACATCGACTGCGCGAACGCGAGCGCCGCCCCGAGGGTGTTGAACACGAAGTCGCCGTACGAGAAGCGGTAGGCGAAGCCGTCCTTGATCTCGACGCCCAGGAACAGGAGCTCGGAGGCGACGGTCCCGATGATCGCCGCGTGGAGGCGCGGGAAGCCGCCCCACTGATCGAGAAGCTCCGTGCCCGCCCGGGCCAGGGCGGCCGTCGCCCACGCATGCCCCATCTTGTCGGCGCCGGCGGAGTACTGCTGCGTGCCGAACCACGAGTCGTCCCTCCAGATCCACGGACTGCCATCACCGCCCCACCGAAACTCGCGGGTCGGGACCCGGTACCAGGCGAAGTAGGTCCAGCCAATGAAGCCGGCATAGAGGCCGCCGAGCACGAGGGCCGAGGCCAGCCGCCGGTCCGGTTTCTCCGGAGAACCTGTACGGATATCTAGTACCGGATGCTCGGCTGTCGGGTCGTCCAACCAGGGAGAGCCATCCGCCACGGACGCCCGCGCTGCGGCATCTCGATCATAGTGGTGCTCCCGGATGGCGTCCGGGTTGGCCATGGCGAGTCGCGCGGGAGCCGATAAGGCCGCGATCAGCAAGACAGCTACAGCCACCCGCGCCACGAACCGGGCTTCTCATGGGGCCGGAGCCGGAGCAAGGGCTGGACTCTCAACTTCCTGAGGGGGGCTGATACAGCGCACACAGCACCCGGCAAGTTTCGTCCTTCAACTTGAGATCGGGCGCGAAGCGTAATAGTTTGCCCGCATTAAGCACGTCGGCGCCGGGAAACCGGTACCCGCGCGTGCCTAGCTTTGGCTTCTATGACGCACCGCGAAGAGACTTACCTGGCAGGACCTGCCCCCGTGCGCGTGGTCTACGCCTCATGTCGGTGGCCTGGCGCGTCGCTCGCATTCGGGGGAGTCCGCCGATGACGACTGGAACCCTCTGGGTGATCGTCCACTGCCTGGCGGTGGTGATCTTCGTCAACCGGTACATCGCCGGTGTGCTGCTTCGCTTCGCGAAGTCGAAGACATGGGACGTCGCCGACGAATCGTACGAGCCGACGGTGACGGCCATCATTCCGATGTTCAACGAGGGCGCGGCGATCAAGGAAACGCTGCAGAGCCTCGTGGATTCCGAGTACCCCCACGGAAAGCTGAAGATCATCTGCGTGGACGATTGCTCCACCGATGATTCCTACGAGCAAGCCAGCGAAGTGGCCCGGAAGTCCGGCGGTCGCCTCACGATCATCCGGAACCGCGTGAACTCCGGCAAGCGCCGCTCGATCATCCGGGCCGTCCGCGAGTCCACCAGCGAGATCATCGTGTCCGTGGATAGCGACGTCGTCGTCGATCCGGATGCGATCAAGCAGCTCGTCCGTCGCTTCACCGATCCCAAGATCGCCGCCGTCGGTGGCTGGGTCGACGTCCGCAACAAGCAGCAGAACTGGCTGACGCGGATGCAGGTCGTCAAGTACTGGTATTCGTACTACTTCCTGAAGAACCTCGAGTGGGGCTTTCGGCGCATCATGTGCCTGTCGGGCTGCCTCACCGCCTACCGCCGCCACGTCCTCATCGAGCTCGAGCCGGTCCTCGAAGCGCGGACCATTCTTGGCGTGCCCATCAAGTACGGCGAGGATCGCTATCTCACCCGGCAGATCGTGAAGGCCGGCTACCTGACGACGATGACGCTGACGGCCCGCTGCCGCACGTTTGTCCCCCACACGCTCTCGGGCTACTTCTCGCAGCAGCTCCGCTGGCGCCGCTCGAACATCGTCGACTACGCGGGCGGCTTCTCGCACGTCTGGCGCCTGAACCCGGTCCTCGCGATCCACTTCTTCTCGCTGTTCGCGCTGATCCTCGTCTATCCGATCGCGATCGTGCGGGTGCTCCTCGCCGGGAAGTTCTTCGGCGCGATGACGCTGCACATGGCGGTCGTCGTCCTGTTCGGCATCTACTATCGCTACCGGGTCCGCAAGGAGACCCCCGACGAGCGCGTGGGCATCCTCGCCTTCGTGCCGCTGACGTTCCTCATGCCGATCACGTACGCCCTCCTCACCCCGCTGGCGTTCTTCACGCTCGACACGGGCAGCTGGGAGACGCGCAACCACGAGGAAGCCGTGACCGAGGCTGATGCGGTTCCGGCGCCGGCGCCCGCGACCGCGGTCCCCGTCAGAAGTGCTCTGGTTCTGGGCAGTTCCGTCGAGCCTGCGGTCGCGCACGTTGCGGGAGGATCTCGTCGCACGCGCGCAAGATCACACGCGCAATTGCCGGCCGCTTAGGGTAGGACACGCCCATGGAGTCCCCCGCAGCCAACCGGCCCCCACGCTTCTGGACGGCCCTGCAGCCGTCGATCGTGAAGCTCTACAAGGTGGCGGGACTCATCGCGCTCTCCGCGATCCTCATCGGTCTCATCAGCTTCCTCGTCGTCAATATCTTCTACTTCTTCGACCACAGCTGGGTGCGCCCGGTGGTCCTCTCGCCGACCCACCAGCGCGTCGTCGATGCCTCGAACCAGCTCTCCGATGCGAAGCTCCGCGCGAACAACCTGCTCGCCGAGCGCCTCGAGATCGAGGAGGAGCTCGCCGAGGGTGACCGCAGCATCGCGGCCAACGACAAGTTCATCGCCGAGGTCGGCACCCTGGCAGACAAGCCCAACACTCCCGAGGAGTGGCTGGTCCGGCGCGAGGTCGAGCAGGCGAAGCTCCAGCGGGCGAACTCCGCGGGCAAGAAGGCTCCGCTTCAGCAGCGCCTCGAGTCCTTGAAGCTCCGGATCGAGGAGCAGGACAAGGTCGTGAAGCGCCTGGCCCAGTCGCCGTATCTGAAGGCGATCGACTCGCGGGTGGTCTTCGCCTTCGTCCCCTATCAGAACCTGCGGAACGTGAAGATCGGCACGAAGCTCTACGGCTGCTCCTGGGGTCTCGTCGGCTGCCACAGCGTGGGCAAGATCACGGGGATCCTCGATGGGGAAGTCAGCGACATCCACCCGCATGACGAGACGGTGCAGCGCGGCGTGATGGTTGAGGTCAACGTGTCACCGTCGGCTGCGGGTGAGACCGTCCTGTTCGCGGGCGGCAAGCCGCTCTGGCTCTTCTAGAAGTGGGTCCGAACTCACCCAGGTAGAGCTGGGGTATCGCCATGGGATCACATGGCGTAACACTCGTTGGATCCCCTACAATGGCCCGCGATGAGTCGGGTCCTCGTCCGTGTCCTAGTTGTGTCCACTTTCGGGATCGTGGCCGCGGCATGCGGTGACGATGGGGGGACACAGAACGGAGAAGCGCCGGATACGGTGCTCTCCGTAACGCCCGCGGCGGTCTCGACCGCTCGGCTTGCGAACTTCGAGTTCAGCGCAACAGGCACCGTCACCGACTTCAAATGCGCGCTCGATGGCAGCGGTGCATCGCGCTGCGTATCGCCGCTGTCGATCGAGGTCGGCGATGGCGACCATACGATCACCATCACCGCGTTCAACGGCACCGTCGGCGACGAGACGCCGGCGACGTTCGCGTGGCGCGTCGACGCGACGGCACCGAACACCGAGATCACCGGCGGCCCGCCGGCGTTCGACAACTCGATGAACGTCGAGATCACGTTCACCGGCACACCCGAGGCCGATGTCGCTCGCTTCGAGTGCTCGCTCGACGACGCCGACTTCGTCACGTGCACCTCGCCCGCGCCGTTCACGGGGCTGATGTCCGGCGTGCACACCGTGCGCGTGCGCGCCGTCGACGCCGCCGGCAACCCGGATCCGAGTCCGGCGCAGCGTAGCTGGACCCTCGACACATCGACGCCCGACACCGCGATCACCGGTGGTCCCGAGCAGGACAGCACGACGGGTGGCAACGTCGAGTTCACGTTTACCTCGCCCGACCCCGCCGCGACGTTCGAGTGCAAGTTCGATAGCGGCACGTTCGTGTCGTGTAGCTCGCCGGCGGCCTACAACGCGCTGGCAACGGGCCCCCACACCTTCGAGGTGCGCGCGAAGAACCCGATCTCCAACACGCTCGACCCCACCCCCGCATCGCGCACGTGGATGGTCGACGGATCCGCGCCCGAGGTGTCCATCGATTCCCAGCCGACGAACCCGTCGAATGATGCAACGCCGGCCTTCACGTTCAGCTCGGCGTCGCCGGACATCGAGGGCTTCGAATGCCAGGTCGACGGCGTCGCGCCGTTCGCCGCCTGCACGTCCCCGTTCGAGTCCCCGACCCTGGTCGACGGCACCTACACCTTCCGCGTGCGCGTGACCGACAACGTCGGGAACATCGGCCTCGACACGTACACGTGGTCCGTCGACACGTCCGCACCGACGGTCGCGATCATCGGGGGACCGATGGGGCCGTCCGCGTCGAGCACCGCCATGTTCACGTTCCAGACCTCCGGCTCGCCGACGACGATTCGCTGCCGTCTCGATGCCGGCGTGCTCTCGGCGTGCGTGTCACCAATCACGTACAACAACCTCCCCGACGGTCCGCACACGTTCACGGTCACCGTCGCAGACGGCGCCGGCAACTCCAGCTCCGCGATGCGGATGTTCGAGGTGATCACCCAGGGCCCGAGCGTCGAGATCACGGAGGGACCGGCGGAGGGCTCGTCGATCAACGACAGCACCCCGACGTTCTCGTTCACGTCCACCAACGCCAACGAGATCGACTGTCGCATCGACGGTGGCACGTACCAGCCGTGCACGTCCCCGTTCACCACCCAGACGCTCTCCAACGGCCTGCACTCGTTCGAGGTCCGCGTGCGCGACACCGCCCTCAACAGCGCCACCGCGACGCGGAGCTTCACCGTCGACACCCTCCCGCCGACGGTCATGATCACGGCGGGCCCGAACGGTCCGACGAACGACACCACGCCGACGTTCTCGTTCCTCACCGGCGGTATGCCCACGCTCACGCAGTGTCGCTTCGACATGGGGACGTTCATCAGCTGCACGAGCCCGTTCACGGCCGTGACCCCGCTGACCGCAGGCCCCCACCGCTTCGAGGTCCGGGTCACCGACATTGCGGGCAACACCAGCGTCGACACGCGCGACTTCACCCTCGTGACCAGCGGCCCGACCGTCACCATCACCGGCGGACCGAGCGGCCCCACGGGCGACAACACCCCGACGTTCACCTTCACCACGACCAACAGCCCGACGGTCATCGAATGCCAGGTCGACGCCCTGGCCTTCGCACCGTGCGTCTCTCCGTTCACCACGAGCTCGCTCGCGGACGGCATTCACTCGGTCACGGTGCGCGTCGGCGACGTGGCCGGTAACACGGCGACCGACTCCCGCACGTTCACCGTCGATACCGAACGCCCCACGGTCACGATCACCGGCGGCCCCGAGGGCCCGACGAACGACACGACCCCCACGTTCACCTTCGTCTCGAACGCCCCGACGGTCGAGTGCCGCATCGGCATGGGTGCCTTCAGCACCTGCGCGAGCTCGTTCACGCCCGCGGCCCTCGGCGAGGGCAGCTACACCTTCGAGGTGCGCGGCAGCGATGACGCCGGCAACACGACCTCCGCCACGCGCAACTTCTCGATCGACACCACGGCGCCCTCGCTGAGCATCAACGCGCGCCTGGGCACGTCCGACAACGTCACGAACCCGAACCCGAACGAGAGCATCAACGACCCCACCCCGCTCTTCACCTTCACCGCGACCAGCTTCCAGACGCTCGAGTGCGCGATGAACGGCGGCTTCGTGCCGTGTACGAGCGGCATGTTCCAGGTCGCCGATGACCTCGGTGGCACGCCGGCGGGTGCAGGCTCGGGCTTCCTCCCCGACGACCATCGGTTCACCGTGCGCGCGACCGACGCTGCTGGCAACGTGGCCACTGTCGTCCGGATCTTCGACGTCAACTCGCTCGCGCCGCCGAACGCCTCGCTCGTGAGTGGCCCCACGACCACCTGCCCGGCCGATGACGTGACGCCGTGCAACCCCGTGACCGCGGTCAGTGCCATCACCAACCACGGCGGCCAGACCGTCATGGCCGTGCGCCGAGTTCCG
Source organism: Kofleriaceae bacterium (assembly GCA_022842285.1). Classification (GTDB taxonomy): domain Bacteria; phylum Myxococcota_A; class Polyangia; order Haliangiales; family Haliangiaceae; genus JABFXX01. Next base: position 41,406 of record JALHPV010000012.1, on the reverse strand, counting down.
GCGTTCACGTTCGTCCTGCCGGTCGGCAACTGGACGCAGGTCGCGTGTCGCTTCAACACCCAGGCGTTCGCCAACTGCACGCCGACGGGACCGAACGTCAACACGACCTTCACCTACTCGAATCCGGCTCTGCTGCCCGAGGGCAACAACAGCCTGACGATCCGCGTCTGCAACGCCTCGTTCGAGTGCACGACGAACGTGTTCCCGTTCACCGTCGACACGGTCGCGCCCACCGTCGCGTACTCGACCGGTCCCTCGGGCTCCTGCGCGGACGGCCCGCCGGACAACGTGACGTGCGACCCGACCAACAGGGTGCTCCCGACCTTCACGTACTCCGTGGGCGGGGGCGCGACGCTCTACCGCTGCCGCCTCTCGGCGAGCGCCACGCCGACCGGGGCCTTCGAGAACTGCGACACCCAGACGGGCGCGGCCGGCACACAGGTGTTCGACGGCATTCCGCTCGTGGACAACGTCCGCTACTCGTTTGGCGTCCGCGTCTACGACCCGGCGTTCAACCTGGCGCAGGCCTCGCGCGACAACTTCCTCGTCGACCTCATCGCGCCGGACATCACGGTGACCCCGCCGAACGCGCCGCCGGCGGCCTTCAGGGGCGTCAACGTGCCCGCCTTCACCTTCTCCACCACGAACGAGCGCAACCCCCAGACGTTCGAGTGCGAGTTCACGAACAACGCGGGCGTGGTCGGGGCGTGGACCCCCTGCACGTCTCCCTTCAGGCCGACGACGGCCGAGGGCACGTATCGCGTTCGCATCCGCATGACGGACCTCGCCGGTAACCGCACCACGGTCCCCGACGTCGCGAGCCCCGCCTTCCAGTACCGCATCGACGACACGCCGCCGGTCGTGGCCATCACGCCGGTCGCGGCCTCGTTCACCGATGGCGCCACCGGCAAGCTCACGCGTAACAACAAGCCGCGCTTCGTCGTGCGCATCACCAACCCGGCGCCCGGCGGCGTGACGCCGTCCGACATCGTCTTGGCCAGCACCCTGTGCAGCTTCGTCAACGACGACGGCGCGACGCCAACCGGCTGTACGATCGTGACGCCGGGCGACAGCTTCTACGACGCCGATGGCGCGATCGTCGAGCCATCGACGAACCTGATCGACCCGTCGCCGAACTCGATCCTGAACTGGGAGATCCGGGTGAGCGCCGTGGATCAGGCGACGAACAGCGCGAGCTCGCTCTGGGACTTCACGGCCGACCTCACCGCTCCCGTCCTCACCGTCGGGGCCTACACGCCGGCGAGCCCGACGCGGACGACCCCGACGCTCGCCTTCACGCTCACCGACGAGCGCGCGGGCATCGTGCGCCAGTGCGGCCACGACACGGACGCCACGGTCCCCGTGACCGCGTGCGCATCGCCGACGTCCTTCACGACCGCTGCTCTCGCCACCAATGGCAGCGCGGACGGCACCAACTTCTACCGGATCAACGGCATCGATGCGGCTGGTAACACCGTCGACAACGTGTCGTCGTTCAACTTCGACACGACGGCGCCCACGCCGGCCATCAACGCCGCCGCTCCCGGCCCGGGCGAGACCGAGCCCGCGAACGACAACATGCCGTCGATCGCCTACACGATCACGAACACCGTCCCGGTCAACGCGCTTCCCGGCGCCGTGGCCAGCAACATCGTCGCGGTGTCCTGCACGCTCGCCCGCTCCGCCCTCCCGGGGTCGGGCACGGGGATGGTGCCGGGCTGCGTCGTCACCCCCTCGCTACCCGCCGCTGGCCCCATCACCGGGAGCATCACGGGTGACGCCGCCTTCACCGACGGCTTCTACGAGCTGACGCTGACAGCGCGCGACGCCGCCAACACCGGCGGCAACACCGGCAACCTGTCTGCCACGTACACCTTCCGCATCGACACCACGCCCCCCGTGTTCGGCGCGATCAGCGGCCCGGCCAACGGGGCGGAGTTGAACAGCACCAGCAACACCCCCACCTGGACCAGCTCGGTCACGGACGCGCGTCCGTTCACGGCGACGTGCACCCTGACCGGCACGCTCGCCGCAGGTGGCTCGTATACGAACACCCAGACGTGTGCGGCGGACAGCACCGGCGGGTCGCCGTACAGCGCCACCCTCACGTATACGCCGCCGGCGGCCCTCGCCCCCGGCTCCTACTCGCTCGCGATCACCGCCACGGATGGCCTGAACCCGGCGGCGTCGCCGGCCGGCTTCCCCCGTAGCTTCACCGTCGAGAGCGCTCCGCCGGCGATCACCGCCGCGTCGTCGGTCGCGGCGGGGGCCGAGCTCAACAGCTCGAACAACTCCGTCCAGGTCACGGTCACGGCGTCCTCCGATGCGTCCGCCTACTCCGTCCAGTGCCGCATCACGGGCACCCTCGCCGGCGGCGGGACGTATGGCCCGTTCACGCAGGCCTGCGGCGCCGACTCGACCGCGCCGAGCCCGTTCTCCGACGCCGCCACGTACACCTTCAACCAGGGCCCGCTCGCGCCCGGGGCCTATTCGGTGGACGTGGTCGGCACCGATACCCTGGGCAACACCGCGTCGGCCACCACCTTCCCGAGGGCCTTCACCGTCGAGGATGACGCGCCGACGGTCACCACGACCCTGGCCTATACGGGAGCGTCCGTGATCAACGGGACGACAGCGCCGGCGTTCTCGGTGAACGTGAGCGACGTGTCGAGCGGCACCGTCGACTGCACGCTCACGCCGCCGGGCACGTCCTTGACTGATGTCGTGACCTTCGGAACCTCGCCCATGTCGCAGGCGTTCACGATCACGAACCCGGGCACGAGTGGCACCTACTCCCTCGCGTGCACCGCGACCGACAACCTCGGTACTTCGGTGAGCGTCGGCAGTGCGTCGTTCACCGTGGATGCGACGGCGCCGACCATCACGGGGTTCGCTCCCGTGGGCTTCGTGAGCGGAGCCACGATCGTCGACAACACTCCCGGGTTCTCGATCACGACCACCGACGCCTCGGCGGGTCAGATCGACTGTGCCGCGACGCCGATGGGCACGTTCACGAACGTCACGACCTTCACGGCCGGGACCGGGATCGTGACGAACTTCAGCCTGCCGATGCTTGCTGACGGCACCTACACGCTCACCTGCACCGCCACGGATACGCTCGGCAACGGCCCGTCGACCGCGACCGCGCCGATCACCTTCACGGTCGACACCACAAGCAGCATCACGGTGACGGTCACCAACCCCACCGGTGGAGGCACCATCGGACCGGCGGGGTCGCCCGTGACCTACACCGTGAGCGTCCGCGCCGCGTCGGCCTTTTCGGTTGGCTGCCAGTACACGGGCGCGAACATGTTCACGGGCGGCACGGCAGGTGCCTCCTTCGGAACAATCACATCTTACAACTTCCTGACCAACTTCACGCCGACCACGTTCACGTCGTCAGGTCCCCAGACTCTCACGTGCAATCTCACCGCAGCGACGGGGAATGCGTCGGATAGCGCGACCTTCAATGTCGACGTGTCGCCGCCAACCTTCGGAACCGTCGCCTGCACGGATGCCGCGGCCGCGTCGTGCTCGTTCATGCTCGCCGGCGACGATGCGAACGGTGCAACGTGCCGCTTCGACAGCAACCCGGCCGTCCCCTGCACGAGCCCGCACGTGTACTCGGGCATGCCTCTCGCTCCTGGTAGCCACACCTTCACCGTCAGTTCCACGGATGACTTCGGCAACACTGGTACCGCGAGCGACTCGTTCACGGTGCCGAGCATGGTTGCGATCGCGATCGACGGGCCGGCCGATGGGGCCGACGTGAACGTGCCGCCCTCGTACTCGTTCACCGTCAACGGCCCGGCCGACCACGGCGTGCGGTGCGAGCTCGATGGCATGCGCATCGACTGTCCGTTCACGTACCCGAACGGCGTCATCGCGCTCGCCGAGCCGTCGCAGGGTGCACACACGGTTCGGGTGTCCATCATCGACGCGCCGAAGGGCCCGCGGAAGAAGTCGAGGCAGGCGCTGCTGCCGAAGGTGCAGCTCGGCGAAACAGCGAGCCGGTCGTTTACGTTCGACAGCGTCGCGCCCGAGATCACGGTCACCGCGGCACCGCGCGCGCTGATGAACGACGATGTGGCGCGCGTGGCCTTCTCGACGAAGGGTGCCGCGACTACAACGTGTCAGGTCGATGGCGCGGCCACGAAGGCGTGTCGCGACGAGCTCGTCATCGAGAAGCTCGCCGCCGGGACGCACACGATCGACATCGTGGCGTTCGATAAGGCGGGCAACGTCGCGAAGGCGACGACGAGCTTCGTGACGGATCCCGTCGCGGCCTGCCTCGACGGCACGTCGGACTTCGGTCTGGCCGCCGTGCCCGACCTGACGCAGGTTAGCGGCTCGACGGTGGAGATGTGGTTCCGATCGTGGACGGCCGCGGACGCCCTCGACCTGTTCGCGCTGGATAACGCAACCACCGAGGGCATCGAGCTCGCGGTGAGCTTCGAGCAGGATGCGTTCGTGGTGGCCACGGCGATGGGCCGGGCGCGGTTGCCCAGCGCGCTCGACCTGAACGCCTGGCATCACCTCGCGTTCGAGCTGGGGCGCGATCACGTGACGCTGTTCGTGGACGGTGTCGCGAGTGGGACGGTGCGCGTCGATGGCCTCGATGGGATAGCGCTCGGCGACAAGCCGGTGCTCTGGCTCGGTCTGGACCAGGGCGCCGGGCATGCGCCGGGCGCGTTCGCAGATGTCCGTGTGTCGCGCGGCGCGGTCTACGACCGGGCGTTCCGGGCGACGTCGCCGGCGCAGGCGAGCGAGTCGACGCTGCACCTGTTCCCGGCCGACGAGGGCGCAGACCTGATGTCCGAGGACCTGATGGCGAGCGGCGCGCTGTCCTGGTCGGTGCCGGTGTGGGGCACGTGTGAGGCGGACCCGGTGGGCCTGCGGGCGCCCGTGGGGTCGGGGCCGGGTAACGTCGCGGCGCCGGGCGCCACGGAGATGGCTCCCTGACCGCGCGGATATGTAGGCGCTCGCAATCGCACATGTATTGCGGCGCGCAAACCGTCGGATCAGCAAGGATTCGACCTGATCTTTGGGGCTGGCTTTAGTACGATGACGAAGATTGGGTGACCCGGCACCGTCCTGGCTAGGCGGTGTCTGCCCGGAGGCATTCACGACCATGGGTGAAGACAAGACTCGCATCGGACACGCGACCACTCCTCCTGCGGTTGGAGATCCGTTGCGCTCGACACAGCCCGGGGCGGGTGTGGCGGTCCCCGTGCCGGCGGCCGAGGGCAGTGGCGCGGCGATCCGGCCTCCGAGCGAAGCCACGATCGTGGCCGCGAAGGGGTCGGACGGAGCCGCGAAGATCGACCCGACGAAGATCCCCGATCCTGGAGCGACGATCCCCGACGGGATGGCGGCGGAGAAGGCGGCGTCGGCGCACGACGAGAAGACGGTGATGGGCCTCGATACATCGAAGCGGCCCGCGGTGAGTGTCGCGGCGAACAACGCGACGATGGTGCTCGGGCCGAGTGGGGGCGCTCCGCCCGCCACGACCGCGGTCGCCAACGGCACGCCTCGGCCGGGCGTGTCGCCGATCGTGAACACGAACCCGAACGAGCAGACCATCCAGCGCGCGAAGCGTCCGACGGGCGCCAGCAACACGCACACGGGGAGCACGGGCGGCGTCAGCAAGAGCGCCTGGGACACGTACGACAGCGGGGCGGACGCGCCGACCGGCGTGCATCAGGCGTCAGCCGCGCCGCATCCGGGCGTCCGGATCAATCAGTACGAGATGATCAAGATGATCGGCGAAGGCGGCATGGGGACGGTGTTCCTCGCGCGTGACCTTCGACTCGGTCGGCGCGTGGCCATCAAGTTCTTGCAGAGCGATCAGCCCGAGCTGACGCAGCGATTCCTCGTCGAGGCCCGCACCACCGCGCGCTGCCAGCACGACAACATCGTCGTCATCTACGAAGTCGGCGAGCACAACGGCGCGCCGTACATCGTGCTCGAGTTCTTGAACGGCAAGCCGCTCACGACGTACACGGAGAACGGCCAGAAGCTGCCGTATGCCAAGGCCGTCGAGACGATGTGCCAGATCCTGCGCGCCCTCGACTGCGCGCACGACGAGGGCATCGTTCACCGCGACCTGAAGCCCGACAACATCTTCATCCAGGAGTCCGGCACCGTGAAGGTGCTCGACTTCGGCATCGCGAAGGTCCTCCAGCAACAGGCGCAGTCGACCGCGGAAGCGCAGAGCAAGGGACTGATTCGCATGCCCTCGCCGCTCGAGCTGGCGACGGGTACGAACACGAGCCTCACGCGTGCCGGCACCATCATGGGCACGTTGAAGTACATGTCCCCGGAGCAGTGGGGCATCGGCATCGAGATCGATCACCTGACCGACATCTGGGCCTGCGGCGTACTGCTGTACCGGATGATCTGTGGCCGTCACCCGCTGCACCCGCTCGACGGGAATCAGCTCGTCGTCACGGCGATGCTCGAGCTCCCGATGCCGTCGATGCAGGAGGCCGCGCCGCCGGATGTGCCGCGCGAGCTGATCCAGATCGTCGACCGCTGTCTGCTCAAGATCAAGGAGCAGCGCTGGCAGTCCGCGAAGGAGCTGCTGGCTGCGCTCGAGCCGTTCCTGCCCGGCCACCGCCAGCGCACGGAGCTCCAGCTCGACGAGAGCCCGTACGCGGGTCTGTCCTCGTTCCAGGAGAATGACGCCGGCAAGTTCTTCGGCCGCAACTCCGAGATCCAGGCGATGGCGAACCGCATCCGCGACCGGCCGCTCATGGCCGTCGTCGGTAGCTCGGGTGTTGGTAAGAGCTCGTTCGTGCGCGCCGGTCTCGTCCCCGCGCTCAAGCGGTCCGGCGAGACGTGGGAGACGCTCGTCGTGCGCCCGGGTCGCCGGCCGATCGAGGCACTCGCCAGTGTCATCCAGCCGATGGTGGCGACGGCCGCGAACCTCGCCGACGACATGGAAGAACAGCGCAAGCTCGTCGAGACGCTGCGCCGCGAGCCCGGTCACCTCGGCCACGTGCTGCGTGGGCGCGCGCGTCGTGACAATCGCCGCTTGCTGCTCTTCGTCGATCAGTTCGAGGAGCTCTACACGCAGGTCGCAGATCCCGAGGAGCGCGCCATCTTCACGGCGTGTCTGTCGGCCGTGGCCGACGATGCGACGAGCCCGCTGCGAGTCGTGCTGTCGATCCGCAGTGACTTCTTGGATCGCGTCGCCGAGGACCAGCGGTTCGTGGCGGAGCTCACGCAGGGTCTGTTCTTCCTCGGTCCGCCGAGCCGCGAAGGCCTCCACGAGGCGATCGTCGCCCCGGCCGAGATGGCGGGCTTCCGCTTCGAGCTGCCCGCGACCGTCGACGACATGCTCGATCACCTCGAGACCACGCCGGGTGCGCTGCCGCTCCTGCAGTTCGCCGCGAGCAAGCTCTGGGACACGCGCGACAAGGCGCGCAAGCTGCTCACGCATCAGTCGTACACGCAGATGGGAGGCGTCGCCGGCGCGCTCGCCACGCACGCCGACCGCGTCGTGCAGGATCTCGGACAGGCGAACCTGGGGCTGACGCGCGCGATCCTGCTGCGCCTCGTCACGCCGGAGCGCACGCGCGCGATCGTGCCGCTGGCCGAGCTCCGCGAGCTGTCGCGCGAGGTCGGAGCCGTGCAGCGCGTCGTCGATCAGATGGTCGACGCTCGTGTCCTCGTCGTGCAGACGCTCGAGGGCGGAAAGGGCTCCACGGTCGAGATCGTCCACGAGTCGCTCGTGCAGGGCTGGCCCACGCTGCGCCGCTGGCTCGACGAGAACCAAGACGACGCGGGACTCGTCGATCAGCTTCGGACAGCCGCGCGCCAGTGGCACGCGAAGAACCGCGATCCGGGCCTGTTGTGGCGCGGTGACATGGCCGACGAGGCCAAGAAGTTCAAGAAGCGCTACAAGGGCCCGCTCTCGGATACCGAGCGCGCCTTCCTCGACGAGGTCGTGAACTTCGGCGTCGCGGCCGCGCGCCGCCGGCGCATGATGGTCATCACCGGCTTCGTCGCCCTCTCGGGCATCGTGGTCGCCGCGATGATCGCCCTCGTGATCATCCAGAAGTCCCGCAGCGAGACGGCAGAGCAGAAGACCCGCGCCGAGCAGGCGGCGAAGCTCGCCAACGAGCAGAAGCAGGTGGCCGAGGCGCGGTTCGAGGAGGTGCAGCGCAAGGAGCGCGAGCGCCTGATCGCCGAGACGGGCAAGACCGAAGCCGAGATCGCGAAGGCGCAGGCCATCGAGCAAAAGGCGCAGGTCGACGTCGCGCTTGGTCAGTCCGAAGAGAACCTCAAGGAGACCAACCAGCAGCTGACCCTCGCGCTCGCCGACTCGAAGGCGAACGAGGAGAAGGCTCGCTCCGCGCAGCGCCGCGCGGAGGAGAACGCCCAGGCCGCCCAGAAGGCCGAACAGGATGCGAAGCGGGCCCGCGCGGATGCCGAGAAGGCCCGGGCGGAGGCCGAGGAAGCGTACAAGGTTGAAAAGAAGCGTGCCGAGACGCTGAAGAAGCAGCTCGGCAGCACTATCGTCGACGAGCTCAAGTAGCGGAGACCCATGAAGAAGGCCATCGCAAGCGCACTGCTGCTATCCCTGTGCGCGACGTCCGCGTACGCGCAGGCTCCTACGCCGCCCAAGCTGCCCGTGCCCACGACGCCGACGGAGCCCAAGCCGCCTGCCCCCGTTCCGACTCCGCCACCCGAGGACGAGAAGGTCGGCACGAACGAGAATCTCAACCAGGGTGCCACCGAAGAACGCCCCTGGGCGCAGGGCGTCGCGCCCGACGCGCAGAAGAAGGCGCTCGAGCTGTTCCGCGAGGGCAACCAGCAGCTCAATGACGGCTTCTTGCAGGATGCGGCGACCAAGTACACCGAGGCCCTGAAGTTCTGGGACCACCCCGCCATCTCCTACAACCTCGCGCTCGCCCTGAACAAGCTCGACAAGCCCGTCGAGACGTACGAGCAGCTCGAGAAGTCGATGCGCTTCGGCGTGGCCCCGCTCGAGAAGGACAAGTTCGATCGCGCGAGCGACCTCTTCATCTCGGTCGGTCGGCAGATCGCCGAGATCGAGATCTCGTGCCAGAAGGCCGGCGCCAAGATCTCCGTCGACGGCAAAGAAGTCTTCACCGCGCCGGGCGCGTACAAGGCGCGCGTGAGGGCCGGCAAGCACACGTTCGTGGCCGAGAAGGAAGGCTACAGCGTGCAGGCCATGGCGCCGTACATCGGTCCCGGCGAGCCGTACCGCCTGGACCTCAAGCTCTACACCGCCGAAGAGCTCACCCGGTACAACCGCCGCTGGGAGCGAGCCTGGGCGCCCTGGGTGGTCGTCGGCGCGGGCGCGGTCGTCGCGGGCGTGGGTGGCTTGCTGCAGCTCTCCTCGCAGTCGAGCTACGACGAGTTCGACGATCGCATCGAGGCGTGCAACATGAACGGCTCGGGCTGCTCGATCACGCCGGAGCTCGAGGGGATCCGCGACAGCGGTGACACCAAGAAGACCATGTCGTACGTGGCCTTCGGCGTCGGGGCGGCGACGGTGGCGGCGGGCTTGACCCTCGTTTACCTGAATCGCAGCACGCCCTATCAGATCCGCGCTGACCAGTACGAAGCTGAACAGCGGGCAACGGGACGGGTCACGGTCGCGCCGATCGTGGGTCCCGACGTGGTGGGTGCGGTCGCTTCGGGCCGCTTCTAGTCAGTAGATCGTTTCGCTTCTTTTCTCGGGGGACCAATGCTTTCCAAGACCAGCACCTGGTGGGCGCTGTGCGCAGCCACCATCGCGACCGCGAGCGCCTTTGCGAGCTGCGCCAGCGAACCCGAAGCCAAGGAGTGCCCGACCGGCATCTTCTGCCCCGGCGACATGTTCTGCGCCGCGATCCAGCCCACGTGCCTCGTGAACCTCTGCGGTGATGGCACCCAGCAGGCCGGCGAGGTGTGCGACGACGGCAACATCATCGACGCCGACGGGTGCTCGCGCGACTGCCTCTCGGTGGAGCGCTGCGGCAATACGTTCATCGACGTCGCCGCCGGTGAGCTCTGCGACGACGGCAACACGGTGGGTGGTGATGGGTGCTCCGCGAACTGTCGCTCGCTCGAGCAATGCGGCAACAACATCGTCGACGAGGGCGAAGCCTGCGACGACAACAATGAGATCGACGGGGACGGCTGCTCCGCGAACTGCCGCTCCAACGAGACCTGCGGCAACGACGTCGTGGACACGAGCGTGGGCGAGGTCTGCGACGACGGCAATACCAACAACAACGACACGTGCAGCTCCGACTGCCGCTCCGGTGAGGGCTGCGGTAACGGCGTCGTCGATGCGTCGCAGAACGAGATCTGCGACGACGGCAACACCGACAACAACGACAACTGCCGCAACGACTGCCAGCCGAACGTCTGTGGCGACGGCGTCCGTAACCTGAACGGCACGAACCTCGAGGACTGCGACCCGGCCCCGGTCGGCGCGCCGCAGCCGCAGCCCCTCGAGACCTCCACGTGCGACCTCGACTGTTCGGCGCGCGCCTGTGGCGACGGCATCGTGAATCAGACCGCGGGTGAGCAGTGCGACCCGGGTGCGCCGGGCGAGACCGACACCTGCAACGACAACTGCACGCTCGCCGTGTGTGGCGATGGCAAGGTCAACGCCGCGGCCGGCGAGGAATGCGACCCCGGAGCAGCCGGCCAGACCGCGGACTGCAACTTCGACTGCACCGAGGCTGTCTGCGGCGATTCCGTCGTGAACACGTCGGCGAACGAGCAGTGCGACAACGGGCCGGCCAACGGTGATGCGCGCAACTGCCTCGCGGATTGCCAGCTCGCCCGGTGCGGGGATGGCCGCGTCGACGCCGAGCAGCCGCGGGTCGAGACCTGCGACGACGGCAACACGAACAACGCGGATGCGTGCCGGAACGACTGCGTGTCCTCGCGCTGCGGCGACGGCACGATCCAGGGCAACGAGCAGTGCGACGACGCCAATTCGACGCAGACCGATTCATGCCTGAACAACTGCACCATCGCGACCTGCGGTGACGGCCAGACCCGCGCCGGCATCGAGCAGTGCGACGACGGTGGGACGAGCGCGGGCGACGGCTGCTCGGCGACGTGTCAGTTCGAGGTGTGCGGCAACAACTTCCGCGATCCGAACGAGCAATGCGACGACGGCAACACGATGCCGGATGACGGTTGCAGCGAGAGCTGCATCGTCGAGCGGTGCGGGGACAACATCGTCAATAACGGCGAGACGTGTGACACGGGCGGTGAGTCCCTGACCTGCAACGCCGACTGCACGCCTCGCACGTGCGGCGACAACAAGATCAACCGCACGGCCGGCGAGGAATGCGACAACGGGACCGGCGCCAACGGCAACGGCGACACCCGCAACTGCCTCTCCACCTGCAGGCTCAACGCGTGTGGCGACGGCAGGGTCGACTCGCAGACCCCGCGCGTCGAGCTCTGCGACGACGGCAATCTGAACAACTTCGATGCCTGCTCGAACTCGTGCACCACGCAGCAGTGTGGCGACGGCAACCTGCAGGCTCCCGAGGAGTGCGACGACGGCAACGCCCTGAACAACGATGCCTGCGTGAGCTGCATCGTCGCGACGTGTGGTGATGGTCAGGTGCGCACGGGCGTCGAGCAGTGCGACGACAACGGCAACATGGCCGGCGACGGATGCTCGCCGCTCTGCCGCAACGAGGTCTGCGGCAACGGCATCACGGATCCGGGCGAGCAGTGCGACGACGGAAACATGAACAACCTCGACAGCTGCAAGAACAACTGCCAGATCACGCGCTGCGGCGACGGGGTGGTCGCGACCAGCGAGCAGTGTGACCCGGGCGCGGCCGGTCAGACCGTGGCGTGCAATGCCAACTGCACCAACGCGGCGTGCGGCGACCGCATCGTGAACCGCCTCGCCGGCGAGCAATGCGACGAGGGCCTCGGTAACAACGCCGACACGAAGAACTGCACGTCGGCCTGCCTCGTCAACGTCTGCGGCGATGGCAACGTGGACGGTGACGCGCAGCCGCTGCCCGGCGAGGGTGCGTTCGGTCGCACCGAGACCTGCGACGACGGGAACTTCGTGGACAACGACGGGTGTTTCGGCTGCGAGCCGACTCCCTGAGCTTCGCGTGATATGAGGGCTGCATCATGCAGCTCTCTTCGTTCAAGATCATCGTCACCGGCGCCGCCCAGGGAATGGGCGCGCACTTCGCTCGCCGCCTCGCGGAGGCAGGCGCTCAGGTGGCTGCGGGCGACGTCAACGAGGCCGGGCTCGCCCAGCTCGCGGAGTCGACGGGCGGCCTGCCGGGCAAGGTCCACGTCCGCAAGCTCGACGTCTCGAACGAGGCCGACATCGGCGCGTTCGTCGACTGGGCCCACGGTGCGATGGGTGGCCTGAACGGCCTCATCAACAACGCCGGCATCCTCCGCGACGGTCTGCTCGTGAAGAAGGACCGTACGACGGGCGAGATCACGAAGCTCTCGAAGGAGAACTGGGACCTCGTCCTCGGCGTGAACCTGACGGGCGCCTCGCTGATGGTGCGCGATGTGGTCGCGAAGATGGCCGCCACCGAGCAGAAGCCGGGTTGCATCGTGAACATGTCGTCGATCGCTCGCCACGGCAACCGCGGCCAGTCGAACTACACGTCCGCGAAGGCCGCCCTGGCGGCGAACACGGTGACCTGGGCCCGCGAGTTCGCGGCGTTCGGCGTGCGCGTCGGCACAGTGGCGCCGGGCATGATCGAGACCCCGATGACGCAGGGCATGAACCAGAAGGCGCGCGACGCCCTGGTGGCCAACATCCCCGTGGCCCGGATCGGCGTGCCCGAGGACATCTGGCTCGCGGTCAAGTTCGTGCTCGAGTGCGACTACTTCAACGGCCGGACCATCGACGTGGACGGCGGACTGGCGATGTAGGTTTAGGTCCGCTACCCTTTCGGAATGGTTCGCGTTCGGACGCTGGCCCACCTCCTGGTGGCCGGCACGCTGATGACCGCCGGGGCGTGCGGCGCCGCCGAGAAACAGGCTGCCGAGGCCGCCAAGAAGCGCGATGCGAAGATCGCGAAGCAGCGCGCGCTCCTCGACGAGGCTCGTGAAGCGGTCGAGGAGGGTGAGTTCGACGATGCCGACCGGGCCTACAAGAAGGCCTTCGCCATCGACAGCGACCTCGACATCCTCGAGGAGCACGTCATGTACCTCATCACCGTGGGGCGCACGACGGACGCCGAGAAGGTCGCGGAGAAGTACTTCAACGCGAACACCACGGATCCGAAGGGGTACGAGCTGTATGCCGAGACGCTGATCGCGGGCGGCAAGGGCGAGCAGGCCTTCGAGGTCGCGAGCCAGATGGTGAAGTTCGACGACAAGAACCCCGCCGGCTACGAGAAGCGCGGTCGTGCCCACGTGCTCCTGGGCCGGGTGGACGAGGGGCTGGTGGACCTCCAGAAGGCCGTCGAGCTCGACCCGGCGAGCCCCACCTACCACACCGCCCTTGGCCTCGCGATGCACGGCCAGAAGCGCTTCAACGAGGCGGGCATCGAGCTGCTGGCGGCGCTGAAGCGCAAGCCCAACGACTCGATGGCGAATGCGCTCGTCGGCATGGCCCGGCGCGATCAGGGGTTCGACGACGACGCGAAGACGTACTTCGACCGCGCGATCGAGATCGACAGCAAGAACGGCCGCGCGTGGTTCGAGCTGGGCCTCCTCTACAACCGGCAGCAGAAGCAGGCCGAGGCCGAGAATGCCCTCGCGCGGGCCGTGCAGTACTCGCCGTACGAGTCCCGGTTCTGGTACGGCTACGGTGAGATCTACCGCCTGCAGGAGCGCGATGACGAGGCGATCGCCGCCTACAAGAAAGCCGTCGATCTCGATCCGCCGCACCCCAAGGCTCTCCCGAAGCTGATCACGATCCTGATCGACCGCGAAGAGCTCGACGAAGCGGAGGAGATCATGGCGGTGCAGCTCGACCGCTATCCCGACCAGCTGACCGTCGTGCTGCCCCGGGCGGATCTGTTCTTCGCCCAGAAGAAGTGGAAGCTGGCGACCGAGGCGTACCAGAAGTTCCTGTCGCTCGCCCCCGAGACCGACCCCGAGGTGCCGCGCGCGCAGCAGGCCCTCGTCGTGCTGAAGAAGAAGAAGTAGGCCCTAGCCGCGCGTCCTCGGATCGAGACTCACGACGAGCTCGTCCGCGATCGTCCGCGCGCGCGTGAGGAGATCCGCCGCGGCCGCCTTCTGCGCCGCGAGGATATCGAGGACAGAGCGAGCCTCGCGCGCTGCATCCTGCGCCTGCCGGTACTCGCGCCACGCCCGACTCGGCGTCGACGCCTCGACCTTGCCGAGCGCCATGACGAGGGTGGTCGAGGTGCGATCGAGGCGATCCTTCAGGTGGAAGCGACTCGTGGCGACGGCCAGGATCTCGTGGACCAGGGCCACCAGCGCGAGCGCCTGGTCGTACGGCGTCAGCTTCTTCGGCGCGCGAAAGACCACGAACGGTGGCGGGGAGACGTCGTCCACGAGGGTTCTACGCCTGGCCCCGCGCGTTTATGCGGACCGCATCCCCGTCGCTACCCGGCTCTCGCGAAAGCGGTAGAGCAGCCAGGCCAGGGCGGCCAGGATGCCCAGCCAGCCGATGCCCCGGGTCACGCTCGCGATGGTCAGGTCGTGCCTCAGCACGCCCCACCGGCTGAAGATGTTCAGGAAGTCGTGCTCGCCGCCCCCCACGAGGGGGAGCTCGCCGGCCCGCGCATCGGCCATGTAGCGGGCGATGTTGAAGAGGTTCTGTGCGGCCCAGACGCCGCCCACGGCCACGCCGGGCGCTTCCCGCTTCCGGTAGAAGACCGCCATCGTGACGAGCGGGAAGACGAGCTGGCCGAGCGCGCCGCCGTAGAGGCTGGCGGTGTCGCCGAAGAGCCGAAACGCGATGTGACCGGCCTCGTGGAAGGCCAGGTTGGCGGAGTCGAGGATCGGCGTCCAGCCCGGGTCGCCCCCGAGGAGCAGGAGCAGGACGACGAGCGTGAACGCGACGACGCCCGCCACGTGATCGAGTTTCGTGGCTTTCCATGGCTCGGAGTGCCACCGGAACATTCGATGAGCTTATCCTCGCGGCACGTGAAGCGGTCACCGCTGTTGCCGATGTTCCTCATCACGTTCGTGGACGTGCTGGGGTTCACGATCGTGATCCCGCTGCTCGCGTTCTACGCGGAGGAGTTTGGCGCCTCTCCGTTCATCGCGACGACGATCGTGTCCGTGTACGCGCTCTGCTCCCTGGTCTCGACGCCCATCATCGGTCGGTTGTCGGACCAGTATGGCCGCAAGCGGCTGCTCATGATCAGCCAGGCGGGCACGTGCCTGGGCTTCCTGGTCCTGGGGAGCGCGAACGCGCTATGGATGGTGTTCGTCGGGCGAATCCTCGACGGCCTCACCGCCGGGAATCTCTCGATCGCGCAGGCCTACATCTCCGACCACACCGCGCCGGAGAACCGCGCCAAGGCGTTCGGGGTCATCGGGATCGCGTTCGGGGTCGGCTTCATGGCCGGACCGGCGATGGGTGGAGCCCTCGGGACCTACGGCCACCACGTGCCCTTCCTCGTCGCCGCGGGCTGCTCGCTCGTGTCGATCCTGTGCACGGCGTTCCTGCTCCCCAACGATCCGCCCAAAGATCCAGACGCGAAGCCCGTGGATGGTGGCCCCCTGCCGGCTGGCCGGCGTCCCGGGGCCTTCGACTGGGCGACCTACGCCGAATACTTCGGTCGCCCCGAGCTGCGCTCGCTCTACGTACAGTTCTTTCTGTTCTCGTTTGCGTTCTCCTGCTTCATGAGCGGGTTCGCGCTGTTCTCCGAGCACAACCCGAACTTCGGCTGGACGTCCAAGGAGGTCGGCTACCTGTTCGCGTACAGCGGCTTCCTCGGCATCCTGATGCAGGGCGGCTTGCTGGGCCGCATGGTGAAGAAGTTCGGCGAGTACAAGATCACGGTCTTTGGCTTCGCCTGCGCGACGATCGCCTACGTGTTCGTCGGGCTCTCGACGTCGGTCGCGATGCTCGTCATCGCCGCGACCATCAACACGTTCGGCCACGGCACGCTGCGGCCCGCCATCACGGCCCGCATCACGCAGACCGTCGGCAAGCACGAGCAGGGCGTCGCGCTCGGCATCTCTGGCTCGCTGTCGTCGGTGGCGATGACGCTCGCGCCGCCGTCGGGCGGCACCATGCTCGACAACGGCTGGCTCATCCCGTGGGCCTTGATCCCGGCCGTGGCCAGCCTGATCGGGCTCGTCGTGACGCTCTCGGCGAAGCCGAACTTGCCCCCGACCCCGACGGGCGAGCGTTCGGGTTAAGGCTTGATCTCGAACTTCCAGTTCGCCGACTCGGCGCCGAGGCCCGCCGCACCACTCGGCGTCTCCCACCCGAAGGTGAGCTGCGCCCGCGCCTCGTAGCTGCCGCGCGGGCCGCTGCACGTCACCGTGGCGGTCATCGTGTCGCCGCTGGTCTTCAGCTGGTCGCCCTTCAGCACGGTGCTGTCACAGGCGATGTCCTTCGGGACCGTGACCTTGAACTCCGTCGGGCTCTTCGCGCTGTACTTGAGCCACGGCGCGAGCTTCACCGACGCGGTGAGCTTGAACTTGTCGCCGACCTTGAGCGCCTTCGGCCCGTCGGACGAGAACGAGTACTCCTTGATGCGCGTCGCGAGGGCCGCGACCTTCTGATCGCGCGCATCGAGATCTGCGGCCGCCCCGCCGGTGGTGACCAGGGCGACCTTGCCATCGACATCGACGACGATCGACGTCGGCTTCGTGATCTTCGCGGACTTGATCCACTTCGTGACGTTCCTGCCAAACGCGACCGTGCCGCGCCCGACGCCCTCGCTCTCGCGGATCGGGTCGAGCTTGAGCGCATCCTTCTTCGAGCCGTCGACGTAGGCCACGAAGTAGACGCGCGGGTTCGCCTCCTTGAGGGCGATCAGGCGGTTCAGCTCGTCGGTGCACGTGGTGAGCATGGCCTTGGGCTTCGCGCCACAGAACGAGAACACGAGGACCTTGCCCGTCGCATCGTTGAGCGCGGGCGAGTCGTAGAGCCAGTCGACCTTCGCCGGCCAGCCGGGGTTCCCGGTCAGGGCGAGCGTGTCACCGACATTCGCGACCGACGACGCGACGGTCGGCACGACCACCTTGGCTTTCGCCGGATCCGTCGGTGCGGGATCACCGCTCGGCGAGGTCGTGGGCTGAGCAAGCGCGGGCGAAACGAGCGCGCATGCGAGAAGAATTGGCGAGGCGAACCGGCGCATCATGTGGCTCCCAGACTAGCGCGAGTGAAAGCTCTCGTGCCAAGGGAGACAGACGGTGAGACGAGCGTTGGTATTCATCAGCGTGGTGGCGTGCGGTGGTGGCACACCGTCGAGCGTCGAGCCGACCCCGGCCCGCCCCGATGCGGCCGTGATGGATGCTTCACCGTCCGTGGCCGTCGATGCGGTCCCCCCGCCGCCGCCACCACCGCCGCGCCTGGTCCGCGTCGAGACCCCGCGAGGTGAGGCAGAATTCCCCGCGTGCCATCGTGATGCAGACTGCGACACAGCGGATGGCACTGTTTGTGATCCGCAGTGGCACGCGTGCCTGCTGCCGAATACGGCCGCGATCACGGTCCCGAGCTGCCCCGAGGATGGCCAGCGCGACCCGCTGTTCGCCCCGTCGAAGGCCCTGACCACCCAGGGTCCGGCCCACCACTCGCCGAGCGCGATCCTGGTCGACGGCGGCGGCCTGCTCGTGATGTACGCGCAGCGCGGCGCGGGCCTGGGCCTGGCGCGCGTCGATCGCAAGGGCCTCGTCTCCCCCGACGTCCCGTTCGAGGCCGATCCGCTCGCGACCTCGCCGTGGCTCGCGCGCTCCGGTCGGACGGTGCATGCGATCTGGCGGACCGGCGCGACCGCGGTGGAGCTCGCCACCTCGCGCGACAGCGGCGCGGCCTGGAGCGCCCCGACGACGCTCAACCTCGACAGCGACTGCACGAACGTCGCCGAGTGCATCACGGGGGCCCCGATGCTCGCCACCGCGAAGGGCGGCCTCGTGTACGCGTTCTACGGCGCCCAGGGCCTGCGCCTGCGCGTCTCGAGCGATGGCGGGAGCTCGTTCGGTCCGCCGCGCACGATCCTCCCCGGCGTGCTCGGCGACGTCGCGATCGGCAAGAAGGGGTCGGTGCACGTGGTCGCGCTCTCGGGGGCAGATCGCGATGGCTACGGCTCGGCCAACCAGCGCGTCGAGTACACCTTCTCCGACGGCGGCACCGCGAAGTTCAGCCGGGCCCGGGCCGTCTCGATGCCGGGCGAGAAGCTGCCGTACTTCGGTGCGCGCCCCGCCCTGGTCATCGACGTCGAACGGAAGTGGCTCTACGTCGTCTACGTGCGCGGCGGCCGCGATGGCACGTGGGACCTCGTCGTCGCGGCGAGCAAGAGCAATGGGGAGAACTGGGTGCGCACGCGGATCGGTGACACGCCCGCATGCGCGTTGCACATGACGCCCGACGCCGCCCTCGACGCGAAGGGACGGCTGCACGTGACCTGGTACGACGGCCGCGGCCGTGGTCGGTACGCGCGCGCCACGTGCAAGCCCGGAGCGGCGTCGTGCGCGGCGCAGGGCCGCATCAACGACACGCCGTTCGTGGGCCTCACGACCATGCGCGACTCGGATCGCTCCGTCGGCACGCGCGCCACGGTTCTCCTCGACGCCCCTCGCAAGGCGCTCCATGCGATCTGGGCCCAGCCGGACGAGAGCGGCATGACCCGCATCCGGTACGCGCGCGGCAGCCTGCCGAAGCAGTAAGCTCGCGACGTGCGTGGAGAGTCGTTCGATCCGCACCGCCCCGCGGTGGCGCTGCCGGCAGTGGTTCCGTCCGCGCTCGCCGTGACCCTCGCGCTCGTGGCCTGTAGCGACTCGAGGCCGCGCGTCGCCGCCGACGCGGAGACGAAGCGCGACGCCCCCCCTGTCGCCTCAAGCGACGATCGCGCCACGCTGTTCCGCCAGGTGCCGACGCGGGCGGCGATCCAGCGCACGCTGAACGAGCTCGTCGAGGCGGGCGAGGCCGAGGCCGGCGCGAAGAAGATCCTCGCCGCGCTCGGCCGCATGAACCTGAAGACCGGCGTCTCCCAGCACGAGGTCTGGCGCACGGCGACCGATGGGTGGCTGGTTCCCATCGAGACGAAGACCCGCCTCCTGCGGAACTTCATGGTCATCGTCGAGGGCCGCTCCGAAGACGCGGTCATCGTCGGCACGCGTTACGACTCCAACCGGGGCGGCGCGGCCGCCCTCCTCGAGGTCGCGCGCGGCTTCACCGCCCTCTCCCGGGCGGGGTGGCGTCCCACGCGCACGATCGTCCTCGCGTGGTTCGATGGCGAGCTCGGACTCGGCGCCTGGGTCGAGGAGCAGAGCACCATGCTCGCCGGCCGAGCCCTCGCTTATCTCGATCTCGGCGCGATCAGCGGCGGCCCGATCACCATCGAGCGCAGTGCCGCTCTCGCCGACGTGGTCGACTCGCCGGGAGCGGGGACCGGCAGCGCTTCGATCGTCCCGCTCGCCCGCGGGGCCACGGCGTTCTGGCACCGCACCGGCATCGCCTCCGCGCAGTGGCGCAGCGATGGCACCGGCGAGGTCGAGACCACCGCCACCGATCTCGCACGCTCCATCGGGCTCGCCGCCCTGCACCTCGCCGACGCCGAGCACGTCGACCTGCGCTACGACGGCCTCGCGACCGCGATCGACGCCGACCTCCGCGCCCTCGGCACGAGCTTCGACCGCGCGAACCTCGACGCGTCTCGCGAGATCCTGCGTGGCCTCCTCTCCACCGCCCCTTATGTGCCCACGCCCCGCTGCGATCAGGCGCTCCTATCGGCCGAGCGCGCCTTTCTCCTCGCCGATGGCCTCCCGACGCGCCCCTGGTTCCGGCACGTCCTCCTCGGTGGCACCCGCACCGGCGACATCGTTCCGCTCCCCGAGCTCGCCGACGCCGTCGCCGCGAACGATCCGTCGGGTATCGCCACCGCCCTCCGGCACCTGACCGCCGCCCTCGATCGCCTGAACGCGACGCTCTCGGACTGCAACCGCTAGGGCTGGAAGATCCCGATCGCGATCAGGACCGGAATCAAGATTGCCATCAGCGCCTCGCCGGCGATGAGGCCGGACGCGAGCGGCATGCTGTACTTGTCCGCGCTGCCCTTGTTCACGCGGTTCCAGATCGACATCAGGATGCCGCCGAACACCATCGTGAAGATGATGAAGCCCGGCACCATCATGCCAATCCCCACACCCGTGGGCGACGGCAGCCACTTGCGCCACTTCGTCTCGGCCAGGGTGATGACGATGCCGAGAACCGCACCGATGACCATGAACTCGAGCGCGTGGGGCGGGAGCGCATCGATGCCCTTCACCACGATCTCGGAGAACCCGGCGATGCGGCGCGAGCCCGGAGCCGAGAGGCCGTTGTCGCCACCAACCCCGTAGATGTTCTTCAGCGCGGGGTAGATCAGCGCGACGGCGAGCGCACCGATCGGCGCGGCGATGAGCTGTGAGTACGTGAGGAACTTCGGCGTCGAGCCGATCAAGTGACCGGCCTTGTAGTCCTGCATGATCGCCTCGGACTGCGAGGCGACGGTGCCCGTCGTCCCGCTCATCGCGAGGTTCGTCATCAGATTGCCGGGCGCGATGCCGGCAAAGATGGCCTGCGTCATGTTGGTGAGCTGCGTGATCGGGCCCCAGTTGGTCTCACCCAGCACGCGCAACCCGACGAGCATCAGCGGCACCGAAATGATGATCGCGATGAGCGTGATCCAGAACGGCACGCCGAAGAACACGACCTGCACGATGACGAGCATGATCGATGCGAGCGCGCAGCCGATGATCACCCAGCGGATCGGGAACTCGTTGGTGTCGATCGCGTTCGCGTTCAGCGTGGTGAACGTGCGCTTCAGCGTGCGCCACTTGAGGAACAGCGCGGTGAGGCCACCCGCGATGAGCATGCCGGTGCCCGGCCACATCATCCACAACAGCACGGAGTTGCGATCGAGCGACTCGACGATGTCGGGGTAGAGGACGCGGGGCCCGATGACCCACGCGATGACCGCGCCGATCGCCATGCTGATATTGATGCGGTTTCCGACGATCATGCCCGAGCCGATTCCCAGCAGACTGACGGCGAACCCGGCAAACGGGGCCCCTGCGGCCGGCAGCAGGGCCAGTCCGAACATCGCCGGCGCGACGACTTCGTGCACGATCGGCAAGAACTCCAGCTTCTTGTCCTTGACCGCTGCCACGACCGACGCGACGTCGAGGAGCTCGCCCGCGTACTTCGTCGTGAAGAACCAGCCGATGCCGGATACGAGCGTCGCGATGAACAGCGCACTCGCAGCCCGCTTCGCTTCCTCCCCGCGGGCGTCGAGGACGACGATCGTCTCGGCCGCCGCCACGCCATCGGCAAAGGTCAGCTTCTCGTCGACGATGTAGTGCTGCCGCAGGGGCACCGCGAGCAATACGCCGAGGATGCTCGCCGCCGTGAGCCAGAGGAACGACTCCATGACCGAGGGCGCGTAGTTGAAGCCCAGCGCCTTGTTCTGCGAGACGAGGTCGAACGCGGCGAGGCTCACGCACATGAACGCAGTCTGCGCAGCACTCGTGCCTGCCGTCTGGACGATGTTGTTCTCCCAGCGGTTGAAGTTCTTGAACAGGATGCCGAGGAACAGGTAGCCGAAGAACGCCGCAACGACGGACACGTTCGGGCCGAAGCCGAGCTTCAGCACCACGTACGGATACGAGGCTCCCATCAACGCGGCGACGACGACGCCAGCGACGATCGCTCGGATCGTGAACTCGCGGGTCCCAGGCGGCTTCTCGATCAGCCCCGGTATCGACTCGGAGGGGGCGTGTGACTCGTCCATCGGCGCGGACCATATATCGATTGTCCGAGCCCTTACAGGGCCTTCCGAAGCCTAGTCCGGACTCAGTCCAGACCAGGCTTCGGCGACGTGGGGCGTCCTAGTTCCGGCGGCGGCGGTCCTCTTCCTCGCGGCGGCGCTTCTCTTCCTCGTCGCGACGCTTGCGCTCGTCGTCTTCCCGGCGCCGGCGATCCTCGTCCTCGCGCTTGCGACGCTCGTCATCGCGCTTGCGCTCTTCGTCGGCGCGCTTGCGCTGCTCCTCGTCCTTCTTGCGACGGTCTTCGTCCTCGCGCTTACGCCGCTCGTCGTCTTCCTTGCGGCGTTTGTCCTCGTCGGCGCGCTTGCGCTCTTCATCGGCGCGCTTGCGATCCTCGTCGGCCCGGCGGCGCTTCTCGTCCTCGTCGCGGCGCTTGCGCTCCTCGTCGTCCTTCCGGCGCTGTTCGTCGAACTTCTTGCGCTGCTCCTCGTCGAGCTTCTTGCGCTGCTCGTCGTCGCGCTTGCGCTGCTCCTCGTACTTCTTGCGCTCTTCCTCGTCCTGTTTCCGGCGCTTCTCGTCGAGCTCGCGCTGCTTCTTGTCCTCCTCGGCGCGCTTCTTGTCGGCCTCGTCGCGGCGCTTGCGCTCCTCTTCCATCTTGCGCTCGTCCTCGGAGCGGCGCTTCGCGAGCTCTTCCTGCTGGCGCTTGAACTGCTCGTCGCGCCGCTTGTCCTCTTCGTCGCGCTTGCGCTTCTCGTCGTCGCGGTCGCGCTTCGCCTGCTCTTCCCACCGCCGGCGATCCTCCTCGAGCTTCCGGCGATCCTCCTCGTAGCGCTTGCGCTGCTGCTCGTCCTGCGCGCGGCGCTGATCCTCTTCGTTGCGACGCTGACGCTCCTCGAGCTCGCGACGCTGCTCGTCCTGGCGACGACGCTCGTCCTCCTCGTCGCGGCGCAGCTTCTCCTCGATCTCGCGCTCCTCTTCCCAGGCCCGCTGGCGCGCCTCGGTCTCGCGCCGGAGCTGACGCTCGCGTTTCTGGCGGTCCGCCCACTTCTTGCGCTGCTCGCGCACGCGCTTCTCGGCCGCCTTGCGCTGGTCCTTGTCGTAGCGACCGACCTCGCCCATCGCGACCTTCTCGCGCTTCGCGGTCACCCGGACGCGATCGAGCCACTCGTCGTCGGGGCCCGCGATCCAGATCTTCTTCTTGCGGCGGTAGTAGCGCTCGACCGGCTGGGTGCCGCGCACGTACGTGGGCATGTCGCGCGTGACGTAGTGACGCGACAGATCCGTCGCGAGGATCTGCTTCGCGGGGACGAAGCGCCAGGCCCCGTCGGGGACGTACGTATCGTCGGAGTAGCCCAGCGGCGCCCAGCCGACCCACTCGCTGCTCGTGCGCCACTGCACCCACGCCGGCCCCCAGGTCGTGTCGGGCCGCCAGATCCAGCGGTTCATCCAGAGCCAGCGGCCGTAGTGATCCGTGGCCCAGCCAAACGGATCGCCCGAGATCCACGCCCAGCCGACGTCGGTGTAGCGCCAGTGGCCATTCGAGAACGGCACGTAGTCCTCGACGGCCGGGACGAAGACCCAGCCGTACGTCTCGTCGTCGATCCACTCGCCGTGGCGCTCGAGCTGATCGTAGAAGACCTCGATCGCCGGGACCTCGGTGCCCGCCGGGTCGGTCTTCAGATCCGCGTAGACCGGTAGCGGCTCTCGCTCGTCGACCATCGATGGTGGCGGGCTTTGTCCGCCGCCTGGCGCATATGGATCATCGAGGGAGCCTCCACGTGGAGGCGGTTGCCCGGTGCTCCACTCCGCCTGCTGTCCTGGAGCGCCCGGAGGGCCATACCCCTGCTCGTTCGGCCCGCCGGGAGGCTGCTGTTGGTAGTAGCCGTAGGGCTGCTGGCTCGACGGAGGCACACATCCAACCACCAGCACGAGGAGGGCGAAGCAGAGCCTCATGGGCTGGCTTATAGCGTGGGAGGTCCGACGGATCCCCCGAGAAAACTGGGGCGAGCCTTGCGCGGGTGCACTTTTTCGCGCGACTCTTCGCGGCGCGCGCATTTACTCGGTGCTCGTAGACAAATTCTCTGGAGGGTTTCGTATGGCTGAAGGCAAGCGTCCTGGCGGTCTTACCGCGTTGGCAGTCCTGAACTTCGTCTTTGGTGGCCTCGGGGCGATCTTCTTGCTTGGAGTGTTCGCTCTTCTTGGTGCCGCCAAACAAGCGGGCGCAAATCTCTCGGAGGGTGCGGCCGAGACCGGAACCAGCATCGGCGGCATCTACTTGTCGCTACTGCTCGGCCTCGTCGCCGTCATCCTGCTGATCACGTCGGGCGTCGGCTACATCAAGCAGAAGCGATTCCTCGGGCGGACCCTCGGCAACGTTTACGCGGTCGTCTCGATCACGAACACGGTGGTCAGCACCACGCTCGCAAGCGCAAGCCCAACGATGAGGGTGAGGAGCAGAGAGATCAGCCCAGCGCCACCACGTATGCCGTGGCGAACCGAGTGACTGGCAATCAGCTTGAGATGCGGTCCGCGCAGCATGGTTGAGCCAAGCGTAACGCGACTAGTTGACGAGATCGTCCTTGAACGTCGTGTTCAAGAGGAAGAGCGTCACGAGCGGGTAGATGAGCCCAATGATCGTGCCGATCCCGACACCGGACTTCAGCGCGACGATGCCGCAGCCGCTCGAGGAGATCGAGAAGCGCGCGCAGGAGTATGGGGGTGAGCTCTCGGATGCGGACCGGGACATGCTGGCCAGCCAGGTCGACGCTGCGATGAGCAAGGCCATCGATTGGGTCATCGAGCCCTCCCCGGAGCAGCTCAATTACCTGGCTCATGACCACCCAGCGGCGGTCTCGGCGATCTTGCTGCTGCTCGTCGTCGTGACCCCGCTCCTGTCGTGCCTTGGAGGTTTCAATCAAACCTCGGGTGACATCGCCTCGAAGGGGTTGCGGTTCCTCCTCATTAGAACCGAGAGGACCAACATCTTCCTCGGAAGGTTCATTGGAACCTTCCTGTTCAGTGCCTGCGTGTACGCAGCGTTGTTCTTGATCCTCGCGCTGTACATGGTCGTGAAGATCAAGCTGCACTCGCCAGGCGACATGGTGCTGTGGCTCGGGTCGGGCTACGTGCGGATCCTGTTGCTGTCGCTGCCGTACATCGCGATGTGCTCGCTGGTGTCATGCGCGATCGACTCGGCTTTCGGATCGCTGACCATCTCGCTGCTAATCGCGTACCTCTGGCCGCTCCTGATCAAGATCGCAAGCGGAACCGAGGAGAAGATCGGATACCTCCAGTTCCTCACTCCGTGGGGCTGGAAGTATTGGCTCTTCTCACCGCTCGGAGGCCGGTTCTTCGCCGGTGTCGCCGTGATGCTCGTGTTCACCGGTATCTTCACGTTCCTCGGGCACATGCATTTCTCGAAGCGCGACCTATGAGCACTCCTGCGATCTCGATCCGCAACGTCTCGAAGACCTTTGGCAAGCAGAAGGCGCTCGACGATGTCTCCTTCGACATCCCGTCCGGCGCGGTGTTCGGCCTCCTTGGGCCCAACGGGGCCGGCAAGACGACCCTCTTCTCTATCATCGCCAACTTCCTGAAGGCGTCGACCGGCACGATCACGGTGCTCGGCACGAGCGTCGACCGCATCGGCGATCTCCGTGGCCGCCTGACGATCTTGCCGCAGGACGCGCTCTTCCAGAGCAACGTCGCGGTCCGCGAGCAGCTCGAGTTCATGGCGCAGCTGAACGGCATGACAAAGCCACAGGCAGCCGAGGAAACCACCCGCGTCCTCACGATGGTCGGCCTCCTGGACGCGCAGAAGAAGAACGCCCGCTCCCTTTCGCACGGCATGACGAAGCGCCTCGGCATTGCCCAGGCCTTCATGGGCCAGCCGGAAGTGATCGTCCTCGACGAGCCGACCGCCGGTCTCGATCCGGTCAACGCCGCGGGCGTCCGCAACCTGATCAACGACATCAAGAGGAAGGCGAACGCGACGCTCATCATCTCGTCGCACCACCTCGCCGAGATCCAGGAGCTCTGCGCGGCCGTCGCCATCCTCGACCACGGCAAGCTCGTCGAGAACCGCACCATCGCGGAGATCACGCAGTCGACCGGTCACGTCCGCTTCACCTTCGGTCGTCGCCTCGGCGACGCCGAGATGTCGATCATGAAGGCCCAGCCGAACGTCGGCGAGATCACCGTGGACACGCAGGACGAGTACACCGTCGAGCTCAGACCGACCGCCTCGCAGACGTCCGAGCAGATGATCAGCGCGCTCGTCTCCGAGCTCGCGAAGAACGGTCTCGTCCCGCGCTCCGTCAAGGAAGGCGCCTCGCTCGAAGAGAAGTTCCTCGAGGTCACTGGCAACAAGCGAAACTGAAGGAGCGATGCAGCTTCGATTCGCCGGTCGACCTAAGTGGTCGATCCCGCCACGTGCAAGTCAGACCATCGTCTTGTTGAGCGACGTCGTCGAGCTCGTGATCACACGTGCGCTTCCGATGCCACCTAACGATTCGGCTTGGATCCTGGATGTGATTAGAGAAAACGTGCTCGCCACCCAGATAAGGGTGTGTAGCTATCACATTGCAAGGACCTCTCAGGGCTGGCCAGTTCTAGCGTTCTTCACGGAAGCCCCTGATATCCTCGGTGTCCTCCGGCACCGTCTTCACGCGTTCGTACGCCTCGGTCCACACTCGATTGTAATTCGGGCTTCTTCCCTAAGCGCGTCCGCCATCAGCGAACACAAAGCAGATATCCTCCTCGCAATAGAGCGGGCTGAGCTCTGTTGCGACAATGCAGATATTGGTCCCCTTGCGCTGATTTGGGCGTAAATGGCTAGAACTACTCGGACCAAAGATCTGCGGCGTGCTGGGGAACTACTGCTGTGGGCGTCGGAATCGGCTCCGCAGACTCGGCCAGCGCGAGCATGGCCTTCAAGACCTCCATCTCACTCGCAGATGCAAACACCGCATCGACGGGGTACGCGAAGCGTGAGTCTTCGAGCAACATAGCGATACCGCTGAGCGGGTTGGATTTGTAGCGCATGAGTTCGCATCGAAGGTGCTGCTTCGTTCGATACTCGCGATTGGCGGCAGCCGCGCCTAGACTCATTGACGAGTAGCACTGCCTGAGCATTCCTGTTCTGCGGACTCCGGCCGGTATCGCATCATGGACATCTATAACTCCATGTATGAGTGGGTGTTGTGGTGCATAGAAGCGAACGAACTCTGGAAACGCAACGTGAGTCCATCCACGAGGACAGTCGTACACCCAGCGTCGGCGACGAGCCTCACCGAGGCCCAAGCGATGGCCGAGCACGTGCTCTCGCACCAGGTCACGCAAGCGCTGTGCATAAGTATGAGTGGAGGTTCCCTCGATAAGAGAGAAATACGCATCGCCGAGCACGACGACGACGTGGTGTTCGTATGGGAAGGCGTCGTCGCCTGATGTCGCCGTTGCATGCAACGCATACTCCCCTTCATGGGTTACGAGACGAGTGGTCGCAGACAACGAAAGTAATTTGCGCTCCCGAAACGGAAGTTGATCGAGCGACATCTCCACAAGGTGAGAGAACCGATCGATTGGTGCTTGCCGGGTTCGTACGCGAACCAGGCCGTTTGTGACGCCCCCGGGAGCTACTAAAGCATACCCGTCCGCGAGCAGCCGCTTAGACCAGACCACGTCGACGCCAACCCGCTAGAACAGGCCTCCGAACGCTCCGGTCGCTGCACGAATGACGTTTGCCACGCCATCGCTTGAGTCGCCCTTCCCCTTGGCCGCCTGACGAGCGTAGGCCTTCGCTGCCCCCCAATAGTCGTCCTTGTTCTCATGCTTACCGCTTGGGTCGTCCCGATCGTACATATTGCCGGACCAGTTGACCAAGCCGCCCGCCACCGTGTCGAGCAAATTCAGAGCTTGGACTGGCTCGCTCTGTGACATGCGGAAGGCATGCATGATGCCTCGAGTATCTCCGTTTTGAATCGGGGTCTGGAAATCAGAGCCCATTGCTTTGTCACCAAGTTGGCCACGAAGGATCTCGCCGACGATGGTGTCAGCCGAGAACGCAGTGTCCTGTTGTACACGACCAGATTCCGCTCCGATGAGGTCGGCACCTACTTGGAATCCGGTTACCGCGGCATTGAAGGCCGGATCCACCTCGGACATGAGCCCTAACGCACCGTTGATGGACTTGCCAATGCCTTCCCATGCAGCGTCCGAATCGCCGTTCTGAAACCCGCAGTACGCATCAACGCCACCGTTTGCGACCGAAATTGCATCCGTCGCAGGTCCAAAGAACGGAACGTGGCTACTTCGAGTCACCTCCGCCGCTTCCTCCGCTGCCTGTGTGAGAGGCCCGAAGGTTGTTGCATCGATGCCGCCTACCAGACCGGCACCATCGAAAGCGTTGGCGAACGGGTCGAACAGGTCGGCGACCATTGAGCGCTGACCGTTACCTTCCTTTGTGCAATCGATCACTGATCGATATGATACTCGTGGTTCGCCGGCATTGTCATTGACAATCGGAGTAGGGACAGGGTTTGTAGGGTCCACAAGTTCGATGCCTGCAAGGTTCGACCCTGCTTTGTGGTTGGACGTTCGGGACTTCAGGGTGTTGGCACCGAGTCGTCCTAGTCGCCGAAGTAGCCGTTGAGGCGTTGGGCGACCATTACACTTGCCTAGCTCCAGCGGTTGCGCCCGCGGAACCGGCACCCAATCGCTACATGTGGCTAGCTCTTAGCATCGACGCCTGGCGCGTCACCGCCGGTGAGCCCAGCACGCTGCACGTGACCGTGCGGACCGACCGGGCGCGGCGCGTGCGGTCGATCGAGGGCACCTTGCGCATGACCACGGGTGGCGCGGAGCTACTCCGCCGCCGCGAGCTGCTGATGCCGGCCGGGGAGCTGCCCGCGGGGACGAGCCGATTCGCCTGGACCATCACGCTGCCGGCGGAGACGCCGCCGACGCATTCCCTGCAGCCCTATCAGGTCGAGTGTGTCGCGCACGTGCGCGTGTCGCGGCCGGGCTGGTGGCGTGGCGACGCCGAGCTTGCGGTGACGTTGCGGGTGCGCCGCCGGCCGCCCCTGCGCGTGGAGCGAGGAGAGGCGTCGCGGGTGGAGACGAGCAACGGCGCGGCGCGGCTCGCGATCGTGGTGCCGGGCCGGCGCTATGCGCTCGGCGAGCGCATCGAGGGCTCGCTCACGGTGCATGGGCTCACCTCGGCGCCGCGCGAGCTCGAGATCTTGCTCGTACCGCAGTTCATCACCCCTCCGGTGGTCACCGCGGGCTTCGCGACGGTGCAGCGCATGGGGCTATCGGAGTCCGCGATCGGAACGCCGCAGCCGTTTCGGTTCTCGATCCCCGCATGGGTCGCGCCGAGTTACCGGGTGCGCGGGCTCGAGATCTCGTGGGCGATCAAGGTGCGCGTGCCCAACGGGCTGTCGCCTCTCGAAGCGACCGCTCCCGTCGAGATCGTCGACGAGAAGAGCCTCGCGACCCTGGGCCCGATTCCGGAGGCCGAGACGCCGATGAATCAGCTCGCGGCCCGTGAGGACCTGGCGGCCTTCGCGAGCCGCGGGGAGGGCTGGGAGCCCGATGACTCCAACGTCGATCTGCTCGATGACGATGGTCGGTTCATGTACTCGACGGCCCGGGGGTCGATCGTCCGCAAGCACGGCCCGTACACCGAGCACCTGACCTGCGTGTACCGGTATGACGGCGACCTCCTGCTGCTGATCGTCCTCGAGGGGCCGTCCCTTGGCCTCGACCTGAACGTGCGGAGCCGGACCCGATTCCGGGCCCCCCGCGGCCGCCGTACGCTCGTCGGCAACATCTGGCGAGACCACGCGAACTTCGTGACCGTGCGGTCGCTGAGACAAGCTCTCCCGCCCGTCCGCGCCGTCGTGCCTACCCTGCACGAGCTCTCGCAGCTCGGCTTCGTCGGCGTACTCGTCAGCTGGACCGACACGCGGATGATCTTCGAGCTGCCCGTGCGCAGCCTCCCCGCGCAGCTCGCGGCCGCGGCCGAGGCGCTCGCGCGGATCCGGCGCACCCTCGACGCGGCCCGAGCGCTCGTCGCCCCGCCGAACGTCGACGTCGATCTCGGGGCGTGGCGCGAGCTCGCGCGCTCCCTCGAGGCAGAGCCGGTCGTCGGCGATCTGACGATCCGTGGGCATCGGGATGGGACACCGGTGGGGGTCAGCTTCACGTGGGACGCCGGCCGTGGCCCCACCCACGTCAACGTGGTCGCCGGCGATCCGAGCGTTCAGGACGAGCTCGGCGTCCAGCTCGTCGCGGAGCACGTGAGTCAGCTACCGAGCTGGGTGCAGGACGTCGACGTCCAGCTCGGGGTCGCGCGGGCCCGCCTGGTCATCGAGGGGCGCGTCGATGTCGGGCGCACCGGCGAGCTCGTCGATCGCCTGTGCCGCCTCGTCGCGCCCGCAACCTTGTATCGCTAGGCGGAGCCGCCGCCGCCGGCCTTCTGGAGCTGCTTGCCGATCGTCTGCAGCCGCTGGTGGAGAGCGTGGGCCTGCGTGGCCACCTCCTCGAACTGCGCGTCGTTCGCCAAGGTCGCGATCTCCTCGGCACGCGCGGAGAGGGCGAGTACCAGCTGCGAGATGTCGAGGGCATCGGCGGTGGTCGCCACGTCGCCGTCGGGACCGCGCTTCGCTTCGATGATCGTGTTGAGCCCCTGCACCTCCGTGGCGACGGCGCCGAGGTGCCCCATCAGCTCCTGGAGCCGATGGTTGCGCGCCTGCACGCTGGGAACGTGGGCGACGACCTCCTTCGCGAGTTGTTCCTGCTGGGCGCGAACGATCCCCAGGGCCTGCGCCAGCATCGTGCCTGCTGCCTGGAGCTTCTCCTCGGAGGCGGCGATCTCGGCGAGGGTCTGGTTCGCGCGCTCCAGGTGCTTCACGCTCGCGAGGGGCGTGTCGAGGAACAGCCGGCCGAGGCGCGCGTAGGTGGCGAGCTCGGCGGCGAACGCGGCGGCAGCCTCGGCGAGTGGCGAGTCGGAGCGAGGAGACATCTGGAGACTGTAGCCGTGAAAGCAGCCCGTCGAGCCGCGGGGTCGCGGCCCCGTACGGTGACTAGGCCTGGACGAAGTCCGCGATGACGTCCTTCACGTCCCGTAGGTCCACGGGCTTCGTGAAGTGACGAACGAAGCCCGCCGTCCGTGACCGCTCGCGGTCGCGCGGTCCGCCGTAGCCCGTGACGGCCACGCAGTGCGGGGGATGGGGTAGGTCGCGCATCGCCTCGCACAGCTGGAAGCCATCGAGGGTGGGCAGGCCGATATCGAGGAAGGCGATGTGCGGCTCCCACTGACGGGCCAGCTCGAGCGCGGCGGCGCCGTCGTGGCTGATACGGACATCGTGACCGAGCAAGCCCAGCGCCTCGGCGAGGAGCCACGCAGCGTCCTGGTTGTCGTCGACGACGAGGATGCGGCGGTCGCTCGGGCCCACCACCGACTCCAGGTCATCGACGACGCGCTTCGGCTGCCAGCGCGGCAGGGAGAGGGAGAACGTGCTGCCGCGACCGGGCCCGTCGCTCGCGGCGACCAGCGTGCCGCCGTGCAGCTCGGCGATGCCGCGCGCGATCGAGAGCCCGATGCCCAGGCCGCGCCGCTGACCGTAGGTGCCTTGCACGTATGGCTCGAAGATCGTGTCGAGCATCTCGAGTGGTATGCCGGCGCCACAGTCCGCCACCTGGAGGGTGATCGCGTCGCCCCTGCGTTCCGCGGACACGCCGATGGCGCAGTCCGCCTCGGTGTACTTCGCGGCGTTGACGACGAGCTGCGCGATGGCGTGAGCGAGGTGCTCGCGATCGATATCCACGACGAGCAACGGAGAGACGTTGGCGTTCACGGTGTGGCCGCGCTCGGCCAGGTACGGCTTCGCGATCTCGACGGCCCGCGCCACCGCCTCCGACAGCGCCATCGGCTCGCGCTCGAGCTGCAACTGTCCGTGCGCGAGGCGGGTGATCTCCAGTAGATCGTCGACGAGATGGATGAGCCTCGTCACGTTGCGCTCGATGGTCGAGCGCTCCTTCACCGCGGTCTCGGGCGCACGCAGCCCCATGAGCTGGGTGGCGGTGAGGATGGGCGACAGGGGATTGCGGAGCTCGTGAGCGAGGTGGTTCAGCACCCGATCGTGCTCGGCCGCCGCGCTCTCGGCCCGGGCCCGATCGGCGACCGCGCCCTCGTAGGCGTTGATCCGCACGCACGTGATCGCGACCTGCGCGGCGAGCGTCTCCACCAGCTCGCGATCGGGCTGCACCAGCTCGTCGAAGCCGAGCACCAGCGTGCCCATTCGCTCGCCGCCCGTGACGAGCGGCAGGATCGCGACGGTGGGCGCCGCGAGCCAGCCCGTGCGCGCGTGCTCCCAGCGCAGGGTCAGGGCATCGAGGGAGCGTGCGTGCGCTTCGACATCATCGGGCGCGGGCGCGCCATCGAGGACGATCAGGTCCCCTCGCACGGCGAGCACGACCGAGGAGGCGCCGACCTCACGCCCGACCACACCCGTGATGCAGTCACCCAGATCGCGGTAGCTGACGGCTCCATTCAGCGCATTCGCGACCCGGAGGGCGGAGGCGCACAGGTCGCCAGCGATCGGCTCCCTCACGCATCCCCCTGCCCGGCGAGAACTTGCCCGAGGTCAGAGCCGTGTCTGTGCCGCATGAGGGCGGGAGCTGCAAGTCTCCCACCACTGCTACCCCGGCACTGCCCTCAGAACTTCACTCGGCGACGCCGGCCAGATCGGGCGCGGGCATCCGCGGCCCCCAGAAGCGCATGCTCGCGATCACCAGCGTCTCGTCGCCACCCGCCACCATGCGCCGGCCGGTCACATCGATGCCCCACTTGAGACTCGTGACGCCGAGGCCCGCCGACAGGAACGTGGTGCCGTCGCCATTGTTGTCACGCAGCGCACCGAGGCGGATGGGGAACCCGGTCTGGCCCCCATTCGAGCGCAGGAACAGCTCCGCGCCGCCACCAAAGCGGAAGGCCTCCGCGCCGCCATCGAGACGCTTGCGCATGTCGAAGCTGAACGCGAGCGACGGCAGCGGTCGTGCCTGCAGGCCACCACCGACGGCGCGCGGAAACTGGATCGATTCCGCAGTCTTGAACAGATTCTGGGCGGACACGCCGAGGTTGATCATCTCGGTGACGCGCACCGTCGTGCCGACGTCCCAGGCAAAGCCCTTCGAGGCCGTCTCGCCCATCACGCTCGACGTGGTGTTGAAGTACTTCGTCGTGGCGCCGATGAGGATGCGCGGCACGAGCATACGGGACAGCGTGAGGCCGCCCACGTGTGTGGTGCGCGACGCGTCCATCTCGATGTCGGCGGGCAGGTCCGGGGAGCTGCCCGCGTACTGATAGAAGAAGCAGCCCGGCATCAGGTTCGTCGAATCGCAGGCCGAGACGTTCATCAGGGACGCCGAGTCGTCGAAGCGGTACCCGTAGCCGCCCTCGAAGACGAGCTCGCGATTCAGCGGGAGCCCGGCCGGGTTGAGTCCGATGCCCGTGGCGCCCGTGGCCCCGCCGCGCAGTGCCTCGCCCATCGCGATCTCGCGCGGCCCGAGGAAGTCGTCGAGCGCATCCGAGTCGGCGCGCGCGCTGCCGAGCGCGATCGTCACTCCGATGATTCCTGCCACGACCTGACGCATGGCCAAAGTCTTGGCGCGAATCGCCGACGGGGGCAAGAAACGCGTCGCATTGCCATTTGGGCACGCTGGGGCCGCTGGCACGTGCACTGCAATCACTTCAATTCACAAGAGACCTTCGGTTCCGTGGTCTCTCGTATACGCGACGTTCCCCTGAAGCGAGGCGGGGGAACGCCGCGTGTACCCTTTTCGGCCTCAGCGGATCGGGAAGACGAGGCCAAACGAGTTGTCGTTCAGCTCCTCGGTCTGCGTGGCGCCGTAGCCCGAGTAGCCCACGATCATGACGTGGGTGTCGGACACGGCCGCGCCCCAGAAGTGGTCGACCGCGTTCGCGCCGAGCGGCAAGATGTGGGTGCCGTCGCCGTAGGCCGGGTCGAGCTCGCCGTTCGCATCGAGGACCGCGAAGGCGGCGCTCTGGTCCGGGTTACCGGTGCCGCTCGAGCCGACGATCAAGGTCTTGCCGTTCGGCAGGGCGAGCGCGTTGCGCGCGTTGTTCGTGACGTCGCCGTCGCTCGGGTCGAACACGACCGCGCCGTTCGGCTCGCCCCCCCACGTCAGGTCCCGCACGCCCGTGGTCGTGTTGAAGCGGAGCGAGATGTACTTGTTGTTGTCGCCCGCCTCGCGCCCGTAGCCGGCCGTCACGAGGTTCGCGCCCTGGACGGCGAAGGCGTAGATCTCGGTCATACGCGCGAGAACGGTCTCGTAGAAGAGGCCACCTGCGAAGTTCGTGTCGAGCGCGCCCGCCGGCGTGACCTTGTAGAGGAGCGGCGCGATGGGCATGCCCATGCCGGGCGCCGTGGCGGTGTAGCCGCTGCCGATGACGCTGCCGTCGGCGAGCACCTGCATGCCGCGCGCGGTGACCGGCGCCGGCGTCCCGGGCGCATCCAGATAGTCGAAGTCGAACGTGAAGATGCCGTTCGTGCCATAGGTGGCCGGCGTCCCTGTCGCGGAGAACTTCGCGACGAAGAAGTCCGTGTCGGTGCGCAGGCCATCACCAGTGGTGTTGCGCGTCGCGCCGTGCACGTAGATGGCGTCGTCCGGACCGATGGCGACGCTACGCGTGGTGTCGGGCGTGGTCGTGACGCCAGCATTCGTCAGGCCCTGCGCGACATCGAGGCGGAGCACTCCGCCCGTACCGAAGGCCGGATCGAGGGCGCCGGCGGGGGTGAGGCGGACGATGGCGATGTCGCGATCCGTCGTGACCGTCTCGTCGGCGATCGTGGCCGTCACGATGATGTGACCGGTCGACTGCACGGCGACGTCGATCTCGTCGTTGCCGCCGGCGAATAGCACTTGCGGGATCACGGCGATGCCCATCGTACCGAAGCTCTGCACGGGGCCGGTCGGCGTGGTCTTGACCACGACCAGCGCGCGCGGTCCCGTCGGGGTCTGCGCGGCAAAGCCGGCAATGACGAAGTTGTTGTCGGGGTCCACGGCGACGCTCTGCATCTGGTCTGGGCCCATGGTCGACGCGGGAATGCCGAACGGCGCGGGCACCTCGAAGGGCGTCGGCGGCGCGTCGGGCGTCACGGGCGCGTCGATGTCGCCATCGTCGTCGGTGGATGCATCGATCATCGTCATGTCGGCGTCGGTCGAGTCATCGTTGTTATCGACGTTGTCGCCGCACGCTGCGGTCGCGGCGAGAGCGGCGATCCAGAAGAGTTGCTTCATCATTCGGTGCTCCTGAGAGTCAGAATCGCGCCTTGTAACCAAGGGCCACGAGGCGCGGCGGATTGGGACGCACGCCGTACGGACGACGCGCGACGATCACTTGTTCGTCGAAGAGGTTGCTGCACGTGACGTAGAGCTCCGCGAGCGCGTGCAGCTTCGCGTGCGCGGCGAGGTCGACCGTGAACATCGAGTCGATGCGCGTGGCCTCGGGAATCGGCCCCTGCCCCGCCGTATCTCGCGTCTCCGCCTGGTAGCGCGCGGTGGCGCTGACATCGAAGCGCGCATGCGTCACGCCGGCGGTGACCGAGAGCTGGTGCTGCGGGATGTACGGCAGCTCGTCGCCCTCGAGGACGTCGGACCAGCCGACGAAGTCGCTCGAGAACGATCGCCGGAAGCGCGAGCGGGTCGCGGTGTACGCGGCAGTGATGGGCAGCGCGAGCTCGGTGGTCAGGGGAATCTCGGCGGTGACCTGGGCTTCGAGGCCGTAAACCCAGACGGCGCCGCCGTCGAACTCCTCGCCCTCCTGCTCCTCCATGCAGCCGGCGGCGAGGGTGCAGCTACCCTTGAGATTCGAGTAGTCGCTGAGGAAGCCGATGAGATCGGCGGCCACGTACTGATCGCGCCAGCGCGCGCCGGCCTCGTAGTTGATGCTCGACTCGGGGCTCGCCGTCGCCGCCGCCGACGGTGCGACGGGCACGAAGCCCCGGTGGACGCCCGCGATCACGCTCGCTGCCTCGGTGAGGTGGACCTCGACGCCCGCGCCAGGGATGAGCACGGCGTACTTGCCGTCCTGGAGCATGCTCGTGAGGTGATCGAAGAAGCGGAAGTCGATCAGCTCCAGGCGCGTGCCGAGGGAGAGCTCGACGCGCTGCCACGTGAGCTTGTCCTGCGCATAGAGCGCCACCGCCATCGTCTGGGCGCGCGAGTCGAGGACCAGGTCGCGCGGCCGCTGCGTGCGGACGAGGGCGCCGCCGAGCATGTCGTAGGTGTCCTCGAACCGCTTGCGATCGGCGCGATCGAAGTGCACGCGCGCGCCGGCCTCGATGCCATGCATGATCGGGCCGGTCGTGCGCTTGGCGGTGAGCGCGGTCTGGATCCCTTGCGACGTGAAGGCGCGATCGTTGGTGCCGAACACGAGCGCTTCCTCGGGGCTCGCGCTGTCGGCCTGCCCCGTGAGCACCTGGTAGTAGACCTGGTTCGCGCCCTGCCCGGGATTCGCGAGCAGCGTGTAGAAGTCGCGCTCGCCGACGAAGCCGTCGACCTTGCCCCAGGCCCGCTGGAAGCGATGGCGGTACGCGACGGTCTCGATGTGCGTGTTCTGGCCGATGTCGAGGCGGTGCGTGACGCGCGCGCGCCAGTGCGTCCAGTCCATCTCGTCGAGCTGCGAGCCCACGTAGCGGCGCTGCGGGGCGGCGGCGAAGTCGGCGTCGGTGAGGCCGATGTACGTCTCGTGAGACGTCTCGTCCCCGTAGCCGAGGCGTAGGTCGAGCTGGTGATAGTTGGTCGCCGTCGGCTTCGACATGATGCGGCCCGTGACCTGGACGTCGTTCTTGTCGAAGCCCGTCGGGCCGCCGTTGTCGAGGACCTTGAAGCCGTCGGTCCGCAGCTTCACGAATTCACCCATCACCGCCCACTGCTCGGCGCGCTCGGCGGCTCGCAGGTGAACCTTGGCGTAGCGATCGGTGCCGCCCGCGAGGTCGGCATAGCCCGCGCGCTCGCCGGGGAACGGCTCGCTCTGCATGTCGACCGCACCGCCGACGGTGGCCGGACCGAAGCGGATCGCCGCCGGGCCCTTCGTGACGTCGACCCGCGAGAGCCGCGTGACGATCGGCGTGTAATACGCGGCCGGCGCCGTGTAGGGCGCGGGAGCGATGAGGACGCCGTCCTCCATGAGCGTGACCTTCGCGCTGCGATCAGCGGCGGCGCCGCGCATCCCGATGTTCGGGCGCAGGCCGTAGCCATCCTCGTCGCGCACGTACACGCCCGCGATGCTGCGCAACACGCCGTGCAGGTCATTCCGCTCGTCGCGCTCGAGCTGCTCTTTATCCAGCTCGGCGTACGCACCGGGCGGCGTCGCTTCGACGATCTCGATCGTCTCGCCCTCTCCCTCGCCCTCGCTCTCGCCCTCGGGGACATCGTCCTCGGCGTAGGCCGGTGCGGCGACGAGTAGCGCGACGCTAGTCGTTATCCGTCGCCACATCGTCCGGAATCTCGAGAGCTAGCACCGTGAGGAACTGGGTCTTCAGGTCGTCGGTAATGGCCCGCAACGCGCCATGCGCGGCGACGACGTCGGTGTAGTCACTCGAGAGCGCGGACACGAAACTGTCGTCGATAGCAGCGGCGGCGGCGATGGCCGCGTCGAGGTTGGCGATCATGCGATCGGCGAGATCGTTCGACCCGGCCGCGCGGAGGAGGTCATCGAACCCGAGCTCTTCACCGCCCATGAACACGGTCTTCAGGGCCGCGAGGTTGATCCGGATCGCGAACGTGCCGTGATCCGCTTCGAGGTGCTCGACCTCGCGTAGACACGGCTCCTGCACCGTGGCGCACGCGTTGTCCACGATGCCCGCGGGCTGCGCGAGCTTCATGTCCTTGATCATCCGGTCGGCGAAGAAGAACCCGTCGGAGATCGCGTTGAGGGCGGCCTGCTCCGTCGGGAACATCGAGCCGCTCTGCCCCGCGCGCCCGAGCTGGCCCGCGAAGTCGCCGCCCGTCGGGCGCCATGCCGTGGCGAGCGTCTGCGCGGTCGTCGCGACATCGGCGGCGAGGGCGGCCGCATGCTGGCAGCGCGCCGCCGGCAAGTTCGAGCCGAGCGCATCCCAGCCCGGCGGAACGATCGGACAGCCGTGCGCCGTCTCCGTCGTGAAGAGAAGGAACTCGAGCCCCGCGAGCGAGCGCTCGTTCACGGGCTGCGTCGTCACGTCGTACGTCGACGGATCCGCCCACCGCGACGCGGTATCGCGGTTGAGCCCGCACGGCGACACGAGCGGCCACGCATACGCGCGGTCCCGCAGGATCTTGCCGTCCATGGCAGCGGGACCGAGGAGCACGGCGTCGATCGCCTGCCAGTCGTCGATCGCGGCGCGCCACGCCGCCTTCGCCTCGTCGTGCGTGGCGCCGACGGCACCGCCCTCGAGCGCGGTGCAATACGCCGCGACCTTGGTCGAGAGCGTCGCCGCCGACGCCTCGAAGTCCGTGTACATCGGCAAGAAGATGTCGGACCCGAGGTGGGTGAGCAGCTGCGTGCGGTTCACGCCGTCATCAGGCGCATCGATGCGGGCGCCATCGTTGCCATCCGATGCGCCACCCTCCCCGCAGGCCGCGAAGGCGACAACCGAGGCAACGAGGTAGCGACGAAGCATGCCCCAGTCCTACCAGCATTTGAAAACGAGTTTCAACTTCGATTTCAGAATTGTGTGGCCCACGTCTCAGTATTCGACGACCGGCGGGTCCTCGGTCGGCGCGGGCAGCACCCAGTCCCGTGCGCCGACGTCCCCGAGCGTCCTCAGATCGACCGTCGGGTCGATCAGCGGCGCCGGCCGCCGCCCGTTCAACGAGACCTGGGTGATCGCGTGCAGCGTGTAGTCGCGAAATCCCCGGGCCGCCAGGTCGCGGTCGATGGCCCGCGCGAGCTGGAGGATCAGATCCGGCTGCCCGCTCATCTCTCGCTCCTGCCGCCACGTCAGCCACCGTCCGGGCGGAATCTCCAGCTGCTTGCCGTTCGCGAACTTCGCGACGTACGTGACGCTGCCGTGTTTCTCGCGAATCAGCACGTGCCACGCGAAGCGCATCCCGTCCTCGTTCCACAGCAGCGCGCCCGGATACACCACGTGCCGTAGCGGCAGCCCGATCTGCAGCACGACATAGATCCCGATCGCGATCCGCGCCGCGCGCCCGGGCGGCTCTGCCGCCCCCTCGACCCTCACCGCCGCCCGCCGCAGCAACCGACGCGGCCAGTCAGGCGGAAAGAAGATCAGCGCCCCCGTCGTCATGATCACGGGAAACAACCCGATGTTGAACAGGTACCCCGTCGCCCCGTGAAACCCGACCAGGGCCCCGAACGCGACGAGCCGCGTCCGTCCCCACGACAGCCACAACGCGATGGTCGTATCGAACAGAAACCCGGCCCACGACATCGCCAGCGCCGTCCGCGGATCGCCAAATAGCCCACCCACGATCGGCGTCTCCGTCCGCGCGGCCAGCCACAGATTCAGCGGCTGCCCGTGCAGCAACCAGTCCGCCTTCAGCTTCGCGAGCCCCGCGAACACGTACACCACCCCGATCTGAAACCGCAGCAACCACACCATCCACGCCGGCACCGTCTCCCGCCGGTCGACCCGCCCCGCTCGTGCATCCAGCGACCACGCCGCGTGCGCCGGCAGCACGATCAACAGCCCGGCCAGCAACACCACCAGGTAGTGGTGGTTCAGGTAGTTCGTCACGTCGACGAGCTGCGAGTACAGGAACCCCACGAGAAACAGCCCCAGCGCGACCCGGTAGTGCCAGCCCGCCGCGACTGCCAGCGCCAGCACCAGCAGCACCCCGTAGTGCACGTACATCCCCGGCGCCGGCCACGGCTTCACCCACGCAAACCCCGGATACGAGAAGAACCACCGCGGCTCCTCGTACATTGGCCCGATCCACCCCGCCGTCAGCACCCGCAGCGCCGACCCGGCCATCACCAACCCGAACAGCATCCGGAACACCGCCAGCGACGCGATGTCGACCGGCCTGCCTGCCGCAATACTCGCGCGGGCGCGCAGGGCCTCGGTCACGGCCGGTCTGTAGCACGTTCGGAAATGGGCCAGGCCCATTTCGCGCCGAGTCCCCGCCGGTCGTGTCCGGCACTCGGACACTCCTCTTCGGCCCCCGGTTCCGCTTCCCTATTGCCTATTCGTCAGGGGCGAAATGGGCCAGGCCGAAATGGGCCAGGCCGAAATGGGCCAGGCCGAAATGGGCCAGGCCGAAATGGGCCAGGCCCCTGGAGCGAAATGGGCCAGGCCCTAGGAGCGAAATGGGCCAGGCCCTAGGAGCGAAATGGGCCAGGCCCTAGTGGCGCGGATGACGGGCGCGGCCATCACGCGTCCGGCCTTCGCCGCGTGACCATCCCCGGCCGTGCGACCGCACCTGCTCGTGCTCGCGCCCGCCGCAGCTCGCGCGACCAACCTCCTGCTCGGTGGGCGCATTCGTCGCGTCCGGCTCGTCCACATCGAGGTCGTAGGGGGTCTCGATGTCCTCGTCCGCGAAGTCGTCGCTGTCGAGTGACTCGTCGTCATCGTAGGGCGTCCACTGCTCCTCCTCGAGGTCGTCGTTGCCAGTCGTCCAGGGGACATCTGGATCCGCGGGATCGAAGATCTCGTCGTCGGCCTCGATCGGCTCGATCGGCGACTCGCCGCGGAGGCCGACGTTCGCGGCGATGCCGTGGAACGAGCTCTGGGTGTCGCTGCCGTTGGCGCAGGTGCGGTCTTCGTATTCGCCGCACGGACCCGAGGTCGTCTTGAAGGTGGGCCTGCCGCACTCTTCACCGTGGTAGCTCATGATGTCGCCGCAGATGTTCGAGTGATCGAGGCCGAGGGAGTGGCCGATCTCGTGGGCGGCGGTGGCGCAGATCCAGTCGACGTTGGACTCACCGATGGTCTGCGAGAAGACGTAGACGAGAGAGCTCGGGATGACCTCGCCGTTGTAGGGCGAGAGACCAGTGGTGGTCTCGTCCTCGAGACCGATGAGGTCGGGGGTGCCGCCGACGAGTGCGCGGATCACCGGGCGGTCGGCCGGCGCGGTTTCGACGATGTCGACGTTGAACGGCTTGAAGTGGGCCTGGACGCAGGCGACGACCTGGTTCCAGCGCTTGGTGGAGCCGCCGTAGGCGGGGATCTGGGTGCCGTCTTCGAGGGTCATCCCGCCGCGGTCCATGACGACCGTGACCGGGGTCGCGGCAGCGTGCGCGGTTGAAGCGGCGAAGACCAGGACTGAGGCTAGGAGGGGAATTCGCACGGCGGGCACCTCTCGACGGCACTGAACAAGACAGCCCGCGGCCGACCGGCATTCACGTCGCAACAGAACGTCACAGTCCGGAATGACAAACGGCGCCCCGAGGGACGCCGCATGTAGGTTGGTTAGCTACAGGCTACCAGCGGTCGTCGCCGCCGCCGCCGTCGCGACCGCCACGGCCGCCACGGCCGCCGCGACCACCACGACCGCCGCGAC
>JALHPV010000011.1:6574-57445 GCA_022842285.1 Kofleriaceae bacterium | reverse complement strand
GGATGCCCCGCTTCTGCGTCGGCGCGGGATGCGCTGGCACCGTAGCCTGTGCCTCCGGGCGCATCGGGCTGTACGGCTCGCGCGAGATCACCGCCCCCGTCGGATCGCGCGGCGGATTCGGCGAATAGGGTCCGGGCGTGGGCGAGCTACCGGGCCGCGTCGGCGCCGCGTCCGGCCCCATCAGCGGCGGCGGAAGGCTCGGCGTAGAACCCCGAAGCGAGATCGCGTTCGCCCGCGACGACAGGGCCTTCCACTCCTCGGGCGGCAGCTCCGCCGCCGCGCGCTGGAGCGCCGCCACCATCGCCGCCGCCGCCTGGAACCGCTCCTCGGGATTCTTCGCGAGCGCGGTCAGGATCACCGCCTCGAAGGTCGCGGAGAGATCCGGCCGGAGATGGCGCGGCGGGCGCGGCAGGTCGTGCACGTGCTGCCGCATCAGATCGAACAGCGTCTCCCCTTGAAACGGGCATTGCCCCGTCACCGCCTCGTACAGCACCACGCCCGCCGCATACACGTCCGTGCGGGCGTCGACGACCGTCGTCCCGCTGATCTGCTCGGGGGCCATGTACGCCGGCGTCCCGAGCAAGGCGCCCGTCGCTGTCCGAGGCGATCCGTGAGCGAGCCCTGGCCCCAGCTTCGCGATCCCGAAGTCGAGGACCTTCGCATGCCCCTCCCCCGTCACGAGGATGTTGTCGGGCTTCAGGTCCCGGTGAACGATCCCGATCGCGTGCGCGGCCCCGAGCGCCGACAGCACCTCACTCATGAGCTGCACGATTCCGCCGAGCGGCTTCCGCCCCGAGCGCAGCAGCCCCGCGAGCGTGTTGCCCTCGATGAACTCCATGACGATGAACGGCCGCCCATCGGGCAACGTCGCCATGTCGATCACGCTCACGATGTTCTCGTGGCGGATCATGTTCACCGACCGTGCCTCGTGAAAGAACCGCTCGAGCAGCTCGGGATTGTGCGTGCACTGGTCGGAGAGGACCTTCACCGCCACGCGGCTCCCGATCGTCGGGTGTACGCCGAGGTACACGCGACCCATCCCGCCCTCGCCGATCACGCTCGTGATCCGGTACCGCCCGACCTCGGTCCCGATCAGCGGGTCCGCGGCCCCGACGAGCGGGCTCCCATCCGCCGCACAGTAGCCGGGCGCGTCGTAGCGCTTCCCGCACTGGGCGCACGCAAACATGCCCGGTACGGTAGCACTACGAAGCCCACGCGCGTCAGGTCGGCGAGGACGGGAGGGCCCGGCGGTACGCGAACGCGCAGGCGAGGCAGAGAACGCCGGAGAGCGCGAAGGTGTGGATGGCGCCGATCTGGCTGGCGACGGCGCCCTGGAGGAGCGCCCCGATGGGGACGCCACCAGCGAGGGCCACGGCGTAGAGGCTCATGACGCGGCCGAGCTTGTCGGTGTCGACGACGGTCTGGACCGTCGTGTTGGTCGACGCGATGGTCATCATCACGCAGACGCCGACGAAGTACATGACCGGAGCGGCAACGTAGATGGAGCCCGCGAGCTCGAGCGCGATGAGGGCGACGCCGAGGCCGAGAGAGGAGTTGCCGATCATGTGCGCGAGGCCGACGGCCGAGGAGCGCTGCGCGAGGTAGAGGGCCGAAGTGAGGGCGCCGAGGCCGGCGGCGCCGAGGAGAATGCCGAGGGTATGCGGGCCCTGACCGAGCGTGACGGCGACGGCGGGCATGATGGACGCGTAGGCGCCGCCGAGGACGCTCGAGGCGGCGAGCATCAGCAGGGCCGGTCGCACGACGGGATGGGACCAGACGTAGCGGAGGCCGTCGCGGAGCTGGTCGCCGACGCGGCCGCGCTGGGAGCGGGGCTGCGGAACGGTGATCCGCATGAGAGCGAGCGACGCGAGCACGCCGAGGTAGCTCGCGGCATCGATCGCGTAGCAGAGGCCTTCGCCGACGGCGGCGACGAGGGCGGCGGCCACGACGGGGCCCAGGAGCTTGGCGACGTTGATCATCGACGAGTTCAGAGCGATGGCGTTCGGGAGGTCCGTGGGGTCGTCGATCATCTGGCGGAGGAACGACTGACGCGCCGGCATGTCGAAGGCATTGATGGCGCCCTGGGCGAGCCCGAGCACGATCAGGTGGGCGACCGTCATGTGCCCCGTGAGCGTGAAGATCGCGAGGGCGGCGGACTGCAGCATCGCGAGGACCTG
Source organism: Kofleriaceae bacterium (assembly GCA_022842285.1). Taxonomy (GTDB): domain Bacteria; phylum Myxococcota_A; class Polyangia; order Haliangiales; family Haliangiaceae; genus JABFXX01. The sequence goes on along the minus strand of JALHPV010000011.1, from coordinate 55,268 downwards.
CGTGATCATGATCGTGCGCCGACGCGACCAGCGATCGACGAGGACGCCGGCGAACGGGGCGAGGATGGGCGTCGGGGCGTTGTTGCAGAAGCCGACGAGGCCGAGGACCAGCTCGGAGCCCGTCAGGCGATAGGCCATCCAGCTCGTCGCGAACTTCGTGAGCCACGTGCCCATGACGGACGTGCCCTGCCCGATCAAGAACAGCCGGAAGTTGCGGTGCCGCGTCGCGCGCGCGAAGGCCATTACGTCGGCGTCACCGTGTCATGGCGACCAGGTCACGTCGAGGTCGGGCGAGAGGCGCTGACGCGAGCGGCGCGCGAGCTCGTCGCGGTACGTGGCCGGGGCGCTCGTGCAGGCGGTGCGGACGACCTCGGCGTGCGTGACGTCCCCGAAGCGAAGCGTCGAGAGATCCGCGCACGAGCCCTGGTCACGGAGATGGCCCCCGATGCGGTGACGCAGGGACCGGGTGGGAACATCCCAGATCGCGATCGCGCCGGACTTGTAGCCCGCCACGAGCGACCCGCCATCGGGCGAGAGGGCGAGCGAGAAGGTGCTGCCTTCGCGGGCGTCGACGACGATCGGGTCGCGCCAGGTCGCGGTGTTCCAGATCCGGACGGTGCCATCGTCGTGCGCGCTGTAGGCCTCGCGACCATCGGAGGAGAACGCGACGTGCCAGACCGAGCCGGCGATGGGGACGCGGAGCTGCGCGATCCACTGCGCGCGCTTCGGATCCCAGATGGAGATCAGGCCGTCCTGTCCCGCGCCGACGACCTGACCGCCCGGGCCGAGCTCGCCGGTGAGCACGCCGTCATCGGAGCCGATCTTCACGTCGAGGATCGGTGCGAGCCCGGGGAAGGTCCACGTCCGGACGTGATCATCCAGGCTCGCCGTCACGAGCTCGCCCTGCGGCGTGACGTCGACGTCATAGATGTGATGAGCGTGGAGGGTCCGCTCGGTGACGAGCGTCCAGGTCGGGACGTCGATGACGGCAGCGCGTCCGCCGGTATGCCCGGCGACGAGGGACCGGCCGTCGGGCGTGGCGGCGAGGAAGCGCATCCAGGCCGTCACGGGTAGCTCTCGTACGGTGCCGGCGGCGTCCCAGTGGCGCATCACGTTGTCGTCGCAACCGGCCGCGAGCGCACCGTCGGCGAGGGCCGTCACGCCGTCGCCGCACCGGGCGCGGGTGGCGATGCGACGCCGCTCGGTGGCGGTGGCGAGATCCCAGACGCGCAGCGTGCGATCCGGGGAGCCGGAAGCAAAGGACTTGCCGTCGGGGGCAAACGACAACCCCGAGACGTCGGTGCTGTGACTCGCGCTGCCCTGGCGGGCCAGAGGGCGCGCATCCCAGGCCGTCGCGCCCGATTTGCCGGCGGTGACGAGCCAGCGACCGTCGCGGGAGAGCGTCACCGCGCTGATCGGCTCCGGAGCCTCGAGGGAGGTCACGAGCTGATGCGTAGCGAGATCCCAGACGTGGACGGCATCGAATTCGCCGCCGGTGACGAGGAGCTCGCCCCCGAGCGCGAGCGCCGCCGCGTGCACGATGTGGGAGTCGGTCCAGATCGTCGGCGTGCCGGTCGCCGGCCACAGGCGGATCTCGTGGTCCCAGCCCGTCGTCATCACCGTGGTGTCGTCGACGAAGGCGACGGCGCGGATGCCGCCCGCCTGGTGCTCGCCGCGCGAGACGCCGCGCTGCGAGGCCACGTCCCACAGCCACACGTGGCGATCGTCGCTGCCGGTGGCGAGACGCTTGCCGTCCGGCGAGAAGGCCACGGAGTAGACGCGCTGCGTGTGGCCCCGAAGCTCGTGCATGGTGCCATCACGCGTCCACAGCCGCGCCGTCGCATCCTCCCCGCTCGAGGCGAGCGTGGTCCCATCGGGCGAGTACGCGAGCGACCACACCCGGCCAATATGGCCCCGCAGCGTCGTACGGACGGCGAGGTCCGTGGCGCCGCGAAGCTCGATCACCCCCGCATCGCCCGCCACGGCGAGCTCGCTGCCATCGGGGCTCCACGCGATCGCGTAGAGCGGCGCGATCGCGGCCTGCGTGCCACCGACCATCTTGCCGTCGGCGGGCGACCACACGCGCAGCTCGCCCGCATCGTCGACGGTGGCGACGCGCGAGCCATCGGGCGCGACTGCCGCCGCCCGCACCCACGTGCGATGCCCCTCGTAGCGCGCCGACGGCACGATCGCGCGCGCATCCGCGAGCGCCGCCGCCCACGCCGCCGCGGGCGTGTCGTGCTTCACGCGTGACTCGGCGTAGTAGAGCGCCGCCCTCGCCCACTGCTGAGCGCCCTCGGCGAGCCGGCCCTTCTCGTAGAGCACCGTGGCGAGCCCGCGCTCCGCGCGTGCCGACTCCGCCCGCACCCGATCACGCTCGACGAGGACGCCGCGAATCCCGATCGCGCCGACGACCACGAGCAGCACCGCGAGGATCGCCCCGACGGTGACCGCCGCCCGATGCCGGCGCAGCCAGCGGAGGACCAGCGTCTTCTTGTCGTAGCGATGCGCCCCGACGAGCTGGCCGGTCAAGAACCGGCGCAGGTCACTCGCGAGCTCGCGTGCGTTCGGATACCGCTGCCCCGGATCGCGCGCCATCGCCTTGCCCGCGATGGTGAGCAGGTCCGCCGGCGCCCCCGGCTCGCGCAACGCCAGCGGCGTCGGTGCGGTGGAGGCCGCGTACTTGATGGTCTCCTTGGAGTCGCCGAGCTTGAGATCCGCATACGGCGAGTGCCCCGCGATCAGGTGATAGAGCATCGCGCCGATCGCGTACACGTCCGAGCGCTCGTCGGCCGACTCGCCGCGCGCCTGCTCCGGCGCCATGAAGGCGGGCGTACCGAGGACCGCCCCGATGCGCGTGGGATCGACGACCCCGCGACCCCAGTCGGGGCCGCTGCTCGCGGCATCGACATCCGGGATCGAGTCGTCCCCGGAGTTCTGCTCGTCGGTAACGTCGACGGACTTCGCGAGGCCCCAGTCGATCACCACCGTCTCGCCGTACTCGCCGACGAGTACGTTGGCCGGCTTCAGATCGCGATGGATGATCCGGCGCTGGTGCGCGTACGCGAGGGCCTCGGCGACGGCCACGATCACCGGTATGTGGGCGAGCCGCCCGTCGAAGGTCTTCGCCGCCTTCAGCGTCTCGTTGAAGGGCGTCCCCGCGACGAGCTTCATCGCGAAGAAGGGCTCGCGCGAGTCCTCCCATTTGCCGAGCTCGTACACGGGCACGATCGATGGGTGCTGGAGGTTCGCGGTGATCATCGCCTCGCGCATGAACCGCGCCGCGATGTTCTGGCGCGCGCCGAGGATCTCCTTCAGCGCGACGATGCGTCCCGTCCGCGTGTCCCGCGCCCGCACGATGCGCCCGAGGCCCCCGCGCGCGAACTCCCCGAGCCGCTCGTAGTGCGTCGGCTTCACGACGGGCAGCTGCATCTCCCCGATGAAGCTCGCCGTCACCATCGGCGCGATGATGTCGACCGTGCTCTCGTTCGACGGCAACGGCCCGACGGACGCCCCGCCGACCTCCGTGGCCTCGCGAGGCGGCGGCGACGCGGGCTCGGGTGCGATCGACCCGAGAACCTCGGTGCGCTCGCGCGAGTCGCTCACCGGCCGTACGTTATACCGAGTGACGCGTGATGTTCTCGCATCGTGCGGACGCGCATCGACTTCGGGTCCCCAGCGACGGGGCCGCGGAACGAGCGTCCCGACGGCCGGTCGCGGGGTTCGTACCCCCTCTTACGAGGAGAGGCCGGCCGCTTCAGCGACCTCGGCCGCGAAGTCCGACTTCTTCTTCTCGAGACCCTCGCCGAGCTCGAAGCGCGTGAAGCGGCGGATCTTGATGTTCTCGCCGATCTTCGCGACCAGCTCCTGCTGGACCTGCTCGATCGTCTTGTCGGGGTCCTGCACGAAGGCCTGGTCGAGGAGACAGATCTCCTTCATCCACTTCGCGATCTGACCGTCGACGATCTTGCCGAGCATCGCCTCCGGCTTGCCGGACTCCTTGCCCTTCGCCATGAGCACGTCGCGCTCGCGGGCGATGACGTCCTCGGAGACCTCCTCCTTGCGGACGAACTGGGGCGCCATGGCGGCGATCTGCATCGCGACGCCGCGGCCGAACTTCTGGAAATCCTCGTTGCGCGCGACGAAGTCGGTCTCGCAGTTCACCTCGAGGAGGACGCCGATGCGGCCGCCGCCGTGGATGTACGAGATGACCGCGCCCTCGGTGGCCTCGCGGCCCGCCTTCTTCGCGGCCTTCGCGAGGCCCTTCGTGCGGAGGTAGTCGATCGCCTTGTCGATGTCGCCACCGACCTCGGTCAGCGCCTTCTTGCAATCGGCCATGCCAGCGCCAGTGCGCTCGCGCAGATCCTTGATGGAAGTTGCCGTGATCTCCATGACTGCTCCTTACGACTCCGCGTCCGGCGAGGCCGACGCTTCAGAATTGCTGAACAGGCTGCCACCCGTCGACATCTCGACGCGCGGACCGTCACCACCCGACGAGACATGAATGACGCGCTCGCCCACGTCCTCCTGCTCGCGCTGACCGCGGGTACGCGCGGTCTCCTTGTAGACCTTCGTGCCGAGGATCGCGGCGTCCGCGATCTTCGAGGCAAAGAGCTTGATGGCGCGGATGGCGTCGTCGTTGCCCGGGATGACGTGATCGATCACGTCGGGGTCGCAGTTCGTGTCCGTCACGGCCACGACCGGGATCTCGAGGCGACGCGCCTCGTCGACGGCGATGTGCTCCTTGTGCGGATCGATGACGAACAGCATGCCGGGCGGCTTGCTGAGGCCCTTGATGCCGCCGAGCGACTTCATGAGCTTGTCGCGGTCGCGGCGGATCATCACCTGCTCGCGCTTCGTGAGCGCGAAGAGGGTGCCGTCCTCCTCCATCTTCTCGAGCGAGCGGAGGCGCTCGAGCGAGCCCTTCACCGTCTTGAAGTTCGTGAGCGTGCCGCCGAGCCAGCGCTGCGTCACGTAGTGCTGGCCGGAGCGGGTCGCCTCTTCGACGATCACGTCCTGCGCCTGCTTCTTCGTGCCGACGAAGAGCACCGTCTCGCCCTTGGCGGTGGTGTCGACGACCGCCTGGAACGCCTGGCGGAACAGCTTGACCGTGTGCTGGAGGTCAATGATGTGGATGCCGTTGCGAGCGCCGAAGATGAACTGCTTCATCTTGGGGTTCCAACGACCCGTGTTGTGACCGAAGTGAACGCCCGCCTCGAGCAGCGCGCGCATGCTGATCGGGTTCTGGCCCGCAGCTTCTGCCATCGTCTCCATGTGTCTGTCCTTTCCGTTGTGCACCCGACACCGTCAGCGCTCGCTGGAAACCCCGAAGGGCCACGGCCAGCTCGCTCGGATGTCGTGAGTAGTTGCCCCCGAGGGATCTCGAGGAGGGGGGCTGTTTACACGCGAAACGGGCGTGTGTCTAGGGCGCGAGACGCGCCTTGGAGTCCCAATCCCAGGTCAAATTCCCGTCTTTAATCAATGCGTTGGTAGCTCCCGCGAGCCACCCGTCGTAGTCCTCGCCGACGCGCTGGAGCCGCCACTCGAAGGTCCCGTAGGTGGACGAGACCAGGAGCCGCGTGCCGTCCGGGCTGATCGAGGGAGAGCGTTGATCGCGGCGGAACAGGACAGGCAAGTCCCAGCGACTCTGCGTGGTGAGGTCGAGGATCTCGACCTGCGAGCTCTTGGTGAACGTTGCGAGCACGTCGAAGTGCCGGTTCGCCCACACGAAATCCATCGCCGGCTCGAACAGCAATGACGTGGCGCCGGTCTCGAGATTGACCGTGACGGCGGACGAGTCCGTGAAGTGCGCGATCAGGGTGCCCCCCATGAGGCCGATCCACTCCGGATCCGCCTGCAGCTCGGCGATCGGAACGAAGCGGCGGTCGCGCCAGATCGCAACCGTGCGGCCCAGGGTCGCGCAGACCGTCGACCCTTGTGTGGCCACCAAGCTGTTCGATGGCATGGCATCGAGCGGGTACCGATCGACCGTCGCCGTCGTGCGGTCACCGATGACCAGCTCTTTGCTGTCGAGGAGCGCCGCGAACCGCGTCGAGTCAGAGACCGCGATCGTGATGACGTTGCCCGGCAGCTTCAGCGGGGACGAGGTGGGTTGGCCGCCTCGATACATGACCAGCTCGTTGCCGTTGCGCACCACCACCACGGTCCCCTCCGCGAACGCCGTCAGGATCGGAGCATCGGTGCTCGTGGTGAGCGACTGGACCGTCGGGCTGCGAAACGGCACATAAATGACCTCGGCGGACTTGGTGGTGCTCTCCCCCATGAGCATCGAACTGCCGACGAGGTCGCCGGTCGGGGTGTACCGGACGGCGAACACCGGAATGGGGAGCTCGGCATGCGAGACGACGGCGAGCGTGCGGGCGTCGAGCCAGTCGAGCCCCTCCATCATGGCGAAGCCGTGCGCGACGATCGTGTCGTCGGTGATGTACGCCGGCTGGTGTCCGCGACGGATATCGACCCGCCGCGGCAGCCACCTCGCGTACTCGAACACCGTGATCAGCTCGTCGCCAAAGACGACGGCGCGCCTGGCTCCGACACTCACCCGCGCCCGGATGAGGGTCTGCGGCACGTCGAGCGGGAGCCACCCGATCGGCGTGGGGATGTAGATCGTGTCGCGGTCCACGCCGAGGGGGATACGTGTGTTTCCTTTGACCGTGGCGAGCGACGTCGCCATGTCGAAGGTCCGGACGGTGTCTCCATCGACCACGAACAGGTTGTTGCGGCCCGTCGTCACGAGTACGGCCGTTCCCGCCCGTGTCGCCGTCGTGATGAGGTCATTCGGCGCCCGGTCGAGCGCGATCTCCGTGCACAGCGGCGTCGCGTCTCGCCGGCACCGGTACACGCCCTTGAATCCCGCGATCATCATCGAGTCGTCGGGCAGGGGGAACGCCCACGCGGCCTGCAGGTCGAGTCGTCCGAGCTCGCGGCCCGTGATGTCATGGAAGCTGACATCCGACTGCGTGTCGGTGACGGCGACCCAGGTGCCCGCATTCGACATCGCGACGATGCCCAACGCTTGTGGTCGCGGAACCGGCGTGTGCGTCCCGGTGACAAGATCGACAATGCGCGTCGTGCGGTCTTCGAGCTGCGCCACCGCCACCGTGCCCTTGGCCGACACCGCCCAGCCGAAGACGGGCGGCATATCGAGGGTGCGGGCCGCGCCCGTCGTCACGTCGATCACCGCGGGGTGCTTGCCGGTCATGATGAAGTGATCGTCGTCGACCCAGACTGCGTTCATCTCGCTCTCGATGGGGAGCGTGAGCAGAAGGCTCCGCTGATCGAGGTCATAGACGCGGAGCTCCGAGCCACGGTTCTGCCAGAGCACGCGGGACTCGGACGGCGAGAGCTCGGCGGTGCGATGAATCGGCGCTGGTCCCTTCATGCCCCACGCCACCCCCCGCGCGTAGGCCGACTGAGCCAGTCCCCGGGCGCGAGCCTGGAACCGCGACGACGACGGGATCTGCTTCAAGTAGGCGAGCGCCTTCGTGGGGTTGGTCGCGACGAGAGCGGTCGCGTTCGCCAGGGTCAGCTCGTGGGCCTGATCCTGCAGCTCGGCCGCGTTCCTCTGCGCCGCATCCCGCGCCGCCTGCGCCGCCGCCTTCTCCGCGTACACGCGCATGATGCCGAGCACCCCGAACACGGTCAGCGCCGACAGCGCGATGGCCCCGAGCACCAGCAGGCTGCGGTAGCGCCGGACGAAGCGCCGCAGACGCTGGCGCGAGGTGTAATGGTGAGCGGCCACGAGCTGGCCGGCCTCGAAGCGCCGCACATCCGCGGCGAGCTCGCTCGCATCCTGGTACCGCTGCGCCGCCTCGAACGCGAGCGCCTTGTCGACGATCGCGGCGAGCTCCACCGGGGCCCCCGGCGCGAGCGCGCGGAGCGGCGTCACGTTGGTGCTGACCGTCTTGTCCATCACGTCGGTGACGCTCGCGCCGTGATGCGGGGGCGTACCGGCGAGGAGTTGATACAGCGTGGCGCCCAGCGCGTAGACGTCCCCACCAAAGCCCTGCAACTCCCCCCGGGCTTGCTCCGGCGGCATGAAGCCTGGAGTGCCGAACACGGCGCCGAACTGCGTCTGCAGCGAATCCCCCGCCTTCAGCTCGGAGAGCGAGTCGGGTTCGTCGGGGTCGGTCTCGCCGATGACCTTCGCGAGCCCCCAGTCGATGACGATCGACTCGCCGAGCTCGCCGACGAGGATGTTCGCCGGCTTGAGGTCGCGATGGATGACGCCGCGGCGGTGCGCGTGCGCGATCGCATCGATCGCCCGCAGCACGGCGGGCAGCAGGGTCAAGCGCTCGTCCAGTCCTCGGGCGCGCTTGATGAGCTCGTCGAGGGGGCGCCCGGTGACCCGGCGCATGACGTAGAAGGGCCGGCCCTCGGCGTTCACGCCCGAGTCGTAGACGGGGACGATCGATGGATGCTCGAGGCGCGCGGTGACGCGAATCTCGCGAAGGAAGCGGCGCTCCACCGCCTCTCCCGTGCGCGGCAGCACCTCCTTCAGCGCGACCGTGCGGCCGAGCTTCGTGTCCACCGCCTCGACGACGCGCCCCATGCCGCCGCGACCGATCTCGCTCCCGAGCTGGTAGCGCTCCGATGGCGGAACGAAGGTATCGGGACGAGATCGCCGCCCGGGGTCGCTAGGTACATCAGTCGCCGGGGCCGTGTCGTCGAGCTCGCGGCGGGACGAGCTCACTCGTCGAGGTCCCAGTCCACGTCCGAGATGCTGGCGTCGTTGCGGATGTTCACCGCGCGCGTGTTCTCGTCGTTGCCCTGCGGCTGTTTGCGCGAGCGCGCCAGCGCCTTCATCGCATCGACGCTGGCCACGCTCGTCGCCTCGTCGCCATCGTGATCGAACATGGGCGGCATGCGCTCGCCGGTGTCGATGGAGCGCATGCCGATCGAGTCCGGATCGACCGTCGCCATGCGGGTCGCCTCCTGATCGCTGAACGGAGCGGGCGGCTTGCGTGGCGTCTGACGCGATGACGGCACGGCGGCAGGCTGCTGCGGCCGCGGCGTGACGCCGGGCAGCGAGGACGCATCGGTCGTGGGTAGATTGTCCGGCCCCGAGCGCAGGAGCCCCAGCATCTGCTCGTCGACCTGGCGGGTCGGATCATCCGAGAACGGCGGCGGCACCGCGCGCCGGCCGGGCTTCGGCGCCCCCGACGGATTGCGCGACCGCGACGCGACCGACCGGCCCTCCCCGTCGTTCACCGGACGCGCCACTGAATCACCGCGCGACCGCGACGCGACCGACCGGCCCTCCCCGTCGTTCACCGGACGCGCCACCGAATCACCGCGCGACCGCGACGCGACCGACCGGCCCTCCCCATCATTGACGGCATGGGATGGCGAGCGCGTGCGCGTCACCGGAGCCCGCGACGGGATCGGCGAGTCCGGCAAGTGGAGTGGCGCGTCCTCGTGCTGCGGGGGCGGGCTCGGCGGCGCGCCCGTGCCCTGCTTGTTACGGCGAGCGTGCTGCGCCTGCGCGATCCCGACGACGACCGCGGGCTTCGCGGGCACATCGGGGCGCAGCTGCGCCTGCGACGGAGACGGCGCGGGCGGCAGGACCATCGACGCGGGACCATCGAAGTCGAAGTCGAAGCTCTGCGGGCCCGATGGCGGTGCGGCGCCGATGTAGACCTCCGAGTCCTCGTCGGCGAGGCGGCCGCCTTCGTCGCGGAGCATGCGCAGGATGCGCGTACGTTCGCCGGCCGACAGCTGGTCGCGACGACCGTGGCCGGTGTGCATGTGGTGCATGCCCGTGCCGCCAGCGCCGGTGCGCTCCACGCCCGTGGCTTCCCGGCCTCGTTTCACGAAGTCGGAGAGCGGCATCGGTGCGTCGAGGCGCTTGCTGCGCGGTCCCGGCGCGCCGCTGTTCGTCTTGGGGTTGGGCATCGGACCGACGCCCGTGCCGCCACCCTTCGTCGAGAAGATGCTCGTGGCCGAGCGCAGCCACTTGCGCGGACCGGAGACGTCGCCACCATTTCCCAGCGCGACCATCTGCGCGGCCTGGGGCAGGCCCTGCGGCGGCGATAGCGAGGGGATCGACGGGTACCCCTGCGGCGGCTCGACGCCCATGCTGCCGCCGAGGATCTGGGCCGCGGCGCGCGCGGCGTCCTCGGGACAATCCACCGCCCGCTGCACGAAGCGACGCACGATGTCGTCCGTCTTGCCCATCTGGTGCTGGTGCGGCCGCTCGACGAAGCGGACCCCCATCTTCTCGAGCCACGCGATCGGCGGGTCGGCGCCGATGAGCACGAACGTCGCGTCGTTCGCGTAGCGCTTTTGCGAACCATCGCTCATCGCGAGCGTGACGGACTCGGGGTCGAACTGGAGGACCTGCGAGCCGAGCTTCGCCTTGATGCGGCCCTCGGCGGCATACGCCTCGATGGTCTGCTTGTTCTTCGGGGCGGCGCGATTGAAGCCCTTGCCGCGGTAGCTGATCATGACCTTCGCGCCAGCATCGGAGAGCGCGAGCGCGGCCTCGACGGCGGAGTCACCGCCCCCGACGACGAGCACGGCGCGGCCACGGAACTCGTCGGGATCGTCGAGCAGCGAGAAGATCTTCGGGAGGTTCTCGCCGGGCACCTGGAGCGTGCGTGGCTTGCCGCGCGTACCGATCGACAGGATCGTGCGCTGGGCGCGATACGCCGCGACGGTGGTGCGAACCTCGAAGGCGCCGTCGGGGCTGCGACCGATCGACTCGACCGACTCGCCCTGATTCACCCGCAGGCCGAGGCGCTGGAGGAGCTCCTGCCAGATCGGGATGAGCTGCTCCTTCGCGGCGTCGAACACGGGGAGCAGTGACAGGTTCTGCGTGTCGTAGGGCTCGGCCATGACGAGCTTGCCCTTCGGGTAGCGCAGGATCGTCGACGCGATCATCTGCTCCTTCTCGAGGACAACGAACGAGAGGCCGCGCTGGATGCACGACAGCGCCGCCGAGAGCCCACCCGGACCGGAGCCGACGATCGCGACATCGACGCAGCCTGGCCCCGGCCCGAGCGCGCCGGGCCGCAGGCCGGTCATCAGCATGTGCTCGATGACGGCGCGACCGAGGTTCGCCGCGTTCTTCACGAGCGGCTTGCCGGCGACCTCGCCGATCAGGTACTGGCCCGGCACCATCGTCTGGAAGTTCTCGTCGATCTCGGGGACCTTCAGCGGAGGCGGCACGCTGCCTTCGGGGAACATGACGAGCGCCTCGGTCGGGCACGCGAACATGCACGCCTCGCACTGGATGCAGTCTTCGAACCGCAGCACGCGGCTCTTGTTCGCCACGAGATCCAGCACGTTGGTGGGGCACACGGCGACACACGCATCGCACCCCGTGCACCGATCATCATTGATGTCGTGGACGAGGATGCGCGGTCCGACGATGGCCGCTGGCGCCACGACCTGCTTGTGCTTCTTGCGCGCGCCGAGCACGGTGAAGAACGCCATCAACAGGATGGCGAATCCACCGAGGGCCAAAGGCACGACCCAGGTCACGGTCCGACGAGGATACCGTATTTAACTATCGATACACGCAAGAGATCATGAAATCCCGAACCTCGGCCGCGAGGTCGTCCACGGAGCGGTCCTCGACGGGAATGGGGGCCCCGATGGTCACCTCGACCCGGCGCCCCGTCTGCATGACCTTCCCGCCCCGCGGCAGGATGTCGATCGTCCCCGAGACCCCCACCGGCACGATGGGGGCCCCGGTGTCCTTGGCGAGGTGAAATCCGCCCTTCTTCAGGGTCCCGATCTCTCCGGTCCTGGACCGGGTCCCCTCGGGGGCAATCCAGATCGAGACGCCATCCCGGATCATCCGGGCCGCCTCCGTGATCGACTCGCGGGCCCGGGCCTTGTCGCCCCGATGGACCTCGATGAACTCGGCCGCCTTGAGCGCCCGGCCCCACACCGGAATCTGAAAGAGCTCGGTCTTGGCGAGCATCCGGATCGTCGGCGACGGGAGCGCGGCATAGAGCATCGGGATGTCGAGGTGGCTCTGGTGGTTCGACATGTAGATGTAGGCACGATCAGGTGGCACCCGCTCGGCCCCCGTCACCACCAGCTCCACCTCGAGGAGATCCACCACGCGGTGCCCGAACCAGCGGGCCGAGTCATCCACATCCTCGCGTTGCAGATCCCCACGCACCGCCCCCACCACCGTCGAGGCCGTCACCCGCGCCATCGCTCCGAGGACGCGCACGCTATCGATGAGAGACATCGGGTGCATCGTATCGGTCGGCGTACGCTCGTGTCGCACACGCGCGACTATCTTCGTCGTCGCTTCGGCGATCACGCTCACGTGTTAGGCTTCACGTGATGCCGCGCGCACTGGCGATGATCGCCGCGTGTTTGTGCTTCGTGTTCGCGATGCGAGTCGCGGCGGCTGATGCCGTGGACACGAGCGTGCGTCAGCTTGGCAACGGCAAGACGAGCTACAAGGTTCGCCTCGCGGCCGCCCTCTCGCTCGCGAAGAGCAAGGATGCCCGGGCCGTCATCGCGCTCGCGCGCGCCCTGCGCGAGGACAGCGAAGCCACGATCCGTCGCATCTCGGCGCTCGCGCTCGAGAAGATGATCGATGCGCGCACCGCCGAAGATGCGCGCGAGCTCGGCCTCGAGGCGCTCGCCGCAGCCTCGAAGGGCGACACCGACAAGAAGGTCCGCGACACGGCCGAGAAGGCGAACAAGTCGCTGGCCTCCCTGCGCAAGACCAAGAAGAAGAAGCCCACGAAGGGTGGGAGCAGCAACGGCGTCGCCGTCTTCGTGAACGTCGACAAGCCCGTCGATCAGACGAAGAAGCTCGACACCGCGAACTCGGGCCGGGTGATGAGCATCGTGAAGCGGAACGTCGACGGCACCGGCTACTCGACGTCGTGGCCGTCGGGCGGCCTGCCCTCCGAGGCCGACCTCGACTCCAACAGCACGCGCGGCTTCATCGTCGCGTCGACGGTGAAGAAGATCGACATCTCCAAGGTGAACGGCGGCACGCAGATCGCGTGCACCCTCGCCGTGCGCATCGCCCCGTGGGCCGGCAAGGACGGCGGCGAGAAGTGGGAAGCGAACAAGGCCGCGTCGGCGTCGGGCTCGGCGAAGGCGATGACCGGCAACCGCGACAAGGACGTCGCCGGTGGCATCCGGGACTGCCTCGAGGCGGTCGCCGAGGACATCACCTCGCGCCAGGTGGTGCCGTTCCTGAAGCGCATCGCCTCGGCCGGCTCCTGAGCGCGGGGAGGCCGAGCGCGGCAACGCCGGTCTAACCGATTCCGGACGCGACGACCGCGCCGGTACCTGCATCCCACACATAAAGTCGATGGTCGAAGGCGCGCAGCACGACACGGTGCTCGGAGATCGCCACGAAGCCAGCCTCACTGAACGCGTGGAATCCGCGGGTGGACGTCACTTCGAGCGGGAGGTCGACGCGCCAGCGCGGCTTGCCATCGATCTCGCCGTACACGACAACCGCCCAGCGAAGTCCTTCCTGGGGAGTCTCCTTCTCCTCGTCGACCCAGAGCAGCAGCACGGCCACCGCCCCGGGCGCCGATGCGATCTGAGTGATGTGCTCGTGTTCCCCAAAGACGATACGTTGCTCGTCGGCGACGGGTGCCGACAGCCTAGCCAACACCAGCGTGTTGATCCGTTCGCCGCTCCCATCGACGTACGAGTACCAGCAGCGTTCGTTCGGTGCCGATGCAAGGTGTTTCGCGATGCGACCAGGCATCGGAGCATTCTGTTCTGGCCCGTCGGGCGAGAAGACTCGCATGCCACCACCCGCCACGACGAGACGACCATCGTCGAGGCTGTACACCAGGTGGCGGGGATTCGAGGTCCTGTTGGGAAACGGCACGGTCGCAACCGCTTCGACACGGCCATTGCTCTCCTCGAACCGATAAATGAGCCCCTGACCGATGACGTAATACTCGTCGGCGCGCCGGGCCGGCAGGATCGTGCCGCGCTCTGAGAACGGCGGACCGTAGAGCGTCCGCATCTTGTCAGCTCCGTCGATCCTGTAGACGACGCAGTGGTCCGACGGCAGGGCGAATACCGCCAGGGTGCCATCTTGCATGAAGCAGAACGACTGATGCGCCGTCTGGTAGTTCGCCAGTCGCTTCATCGCAATCGAGTCCCACTTCAGGAGCTCGCCATCGCGGTTCTGGATCAATACGTCACCGCGAAACGCGAGCGGTGCTCGCGCGGCCGTGTACCTGTACAGCGAAGTTCCATCGAGGATCACCGGTTCGGTCGGTTGCGTCACGACGCCACCGTCGGGCTCCTTGCGATGACGTCTGGTCCGACGCGGGCCACCACATGCGACGGCTGCGAGCGCGAGGCTGAAGGCCCGTCTGTTCACGGATGGATCTCTTGTTCGAGCGCTGCGATTCGGCCATTTCCCGAGCACGCGTCAGCGTCGGTGCCGACGTGAGTGAAGCGCGCCAGCCACCCGCGACGGTATCACGCGCTGCGAGGAAGGCGGAGAACAGATCGGCGCGTCGCCGCGATGCACCCGATCGATCTCGACGGTTCGGCAACCATGCGACCTCGAGATCACTCGCGGCGCTAGCGTTGCGCGCTTCGCCGTCGCCGTCACCATGACGTCACTTCGGCGACATGGATCGTGCGCGCGTGGAGCCGATATGTCGCAACGTGACGACGCTGTGGTCTCCGTAGCCCGGCAGGCTTGCCGTCATGGCGCACGACACCGACGACAATCTGGGACCGCAGGACGGAGTTCACTTCCGAGACGTGCTGGCCGAGCGCGTACGCTCGCCGTCGCGACGGGATCTGTTTTGGTGGGGTGCGCTCGGCGCCGCCACCACGCTGCTGCCGGCATGCGGCGACGACGCGAGCTCGGACGATTCGCTCCCGGGACCGGATGCGCCTGACCCGGTCCCGGATGGCCCCACGCCCGACGCCCCTGACCCCGGGCCGGTCCGGCCGGCCGCCCTCGGCTTTGCCGCGGTGGCCAAGAGCCTGGCGGACGTGGTGACGGTGCCGCCCGGCTACGAGGCCCAGGTCCTGTACGCGCTCGGCGATCCGATCGACATGGCGACGCCGGCGTACGCCAATGACGGTACCGACGCTGCGGCCACGTTCGACAAGCGCGCCGGTGATCATCACGACGGCATGTCCTTCTTCGGCCTCGACGCGAGCGGGGCGTACGATCCGAGCGCGAGCAACCGGGGACTGCTGTGCATGAACCACGAGGCGATCACGCCCGTCTTCCTGCACCCCGCGGGACCGACGGTCGTCGATGGGGTGAGGACGGTCGCGGACGAGGTCCGCAAGGAGCTCTTCGTCCACGGCGTTTCGATCGTGGAGATCGCGAACACGGGTGGGACGTGGTCGGTGGTCAAGTCGTCGCGCTTCAATCGCCGCATCCACACCGGCACCGTCATGGAGATCGGCGGCCCGCTGCGCGGTCACGCATCGATGGTCACGCAGTACTCCCCCGCGGGCACGCGGACGCGCGGGACCGTCAACAACTGCGCCAACGGCTATACGCCGTGGGGGACATACCTGACGTGCGAGGAGAACTGGGCGGGCTACTTCCGGCGCGTCACGACGACCGACAATCCGAACCGAACGGCGAAGGAGCTGACGGCCTTCGGACGCTACGGAGTCGCCGGTGCAGGTCGCGAGCTGTGGTCCACCGTGACCCCCGATACGACGGACCAGCTGTTCGGCCGCTGGAACACGATGGTGCAAGGCGCGACGTCCGCGGATGACTACCGCAACGTGGTCAACACCTTCGGCTGGGTCGTCGAGATCGATCCCTTCGCCCCGGAGGCGGCGCCGACCAAGCGCACGGCGATGGGCCGCTTCGCCCACGAGGGTGCGTGGCCGGCTCCCGCCGTCGCCGGTAAGCCCATCGTGTTCTACTCGGGCGACGACTCGCGCGGCGAGTACGTCTACAAGTACGTCTCGACCGCGGTGTGGGATCCGGGCGATGCGAACCGGACCGATCGGATGGCCGTCGGCGCCAAGTACCTCGACGACGGCAAGCTCTACGTCGCTCGGTTCTATCCGAGTGGCATGGGGGAGTGGGTCGAGCTGGCGTTCGGGAAGAACGGCATCAGTGCGACGAGCGCGAACTACGCCTTCACTGACCAGGCCGACGTCGCGCTCCACAGCCGGCTCGCAGCCGACGCCGCGCTCGCCACCAAGATGGACCGCCCCGAGTGGGGCGCCGTCGACCCGCTGGACGGGTCGGTGTACCTCACGATGACCAACAACACCGCGTCGGGGCGCTCGCTCGCGAGCCTCGACGCGGCGAATCCTCGCCACTACAACGATCCCAAGACCGTCGGGGGGACGACCACCCCGCAGTTCGGCAACCCGAATGGCCACATCGTTCGCTGGAAGGAAGCGTCGCCGGAGGCGACGACGTTCATGTGGGACGTGTTCCTCTTCGGTGCGCGCGCAGGTTCTCCCTCCAACGTGAACCTGTCGAACCTGACCGCCGATAACGACCTGTCGAGTCCGGACGGCCTGTGGTTCAGCCCGGCCAGCAAGATCTTGTGGATCCAGACGGACGACAACGCGTACACCGACGTCACGAACTGCATGTTGCTCGCTGCCCTCCCCGGCGCGGTGGGCGACGGGGCCACGCGCACCGTCGTGAACGTCAATACCGATGGCGCCACGCGTGAGGTCCTCACGCACGTCGGGGCCCCGCTCGGCGACAAGCTGCGCCGGTTCCTGGTGGGGCCGAAGGGCTGCGAGATCACGGGCCTCAGCGAGACGCCCGATGGCAAGGCCCTGTTCGTCAACATCCAGCACCCCGGAGAAGACACGCCGGTCGCCCAGATCGCCACGCCTCAGAGCACGTGGCCGGCGTCCACGGCGGGCGCCCGCCCGCGCTCGGCGACGATCGTGATCACGCGCACCGACGGCGGCATCATCGGCGTCTAGCGGATCGCGCCCGCAGGTGAGAGGCACGACGGCGATACGGCACGGGGGGCTGCTGGTCATGGTCGGGGCGACGCTCGGCGAAGCCCGTGCGGATGCCCTCCAGGGCAAGCGGCTGTACCTCGATGCGGCGCGACTTGCCGGCACGCCGGACAGCTGTGTCGACTGCCACGGCGGACTGCCCGGCGGTGCGTTCGGGATCGGCGCCGCTGCGAATGCGCCGGACCTGATCATGTCGGCGATCGACAGCGTTCCCGATATGACTCCCTTCCGCGACCGGCTCGGAGCTCAGGACTGCGTCGACCTCGCCGCATACATCGGCGACCCGCTCGTCCCGAGTCCCGCCGTCGCGCTGGTCGCGCCCGACGGTCGCGTGCTCGACCACATCGATCTCGGGGAGGTCGAGCTTGGCTCGCAGGCCCGCGTCGTGTTCCGTCTCGCGAACCCTGGGCAGCTTCCCCTCGCGCTGACGGGCGCGAGTACGATCACGGGCCGCGACGCCGCGGAGCTCGAGCTATCGAGTACCTGCGCGCTCCCCTCGGTGATCGCGCCCGGAGGCGGCTGCGACTTCACGCTGGACTTCCGGCCGGCCGGGGGCGCGGGTCCACGGCTCGCGCGCTTCGCGGTGGACCACGATTGGGTCCGCAGCCCCGCAGCGCTGGCCGTCCTGGGGACCGCGGTGCCAGCGGCTGCGAACGATGGTGACGCTGACGCGACCGACGAGGCCGGGGATTCCGACGGCATCGCCGGCGCGCGTGATGGTGCGTGCGACGGCGGCGCCGGCGGTTCACCTGTGGGTGCCCTGCTGGTCCTCGCCCGACGAAGGCGACGGCGACCGCAGCGAGGCGCGGCCGCGCGCGGACCTACGGGCCCGGGGCGAATGGCAGCGCCGACTTGTGGACGATGATCCGCAGCTTGCCGTCCTTGCCCTTCTTGAACACCCACGTCTTGTCGACCATGACCTCGTTGCCCGCCTTGTCGGTCACCCACACGTTTCCCATGGTGATGGCGATCGAGCCGTAGATCTGGATGCCCTCGTTGGCGTCTCCCGCGTTGTCGTAGCGACACTTGACCCACGGCTTGAGGGCAAAGCCAGTGTCGTCGGGGTAGCTCGGATCGCCGCCGACGAAGTAGGCGAGCGCGCCCTGCTTGTCGTTGCGGAACGTGTTCTTCCCGTGGGCGAGTGTCGGCTTGAAGAACACCTTCCCGGTATCGTAGTTGTACGCTTCGGACAGCACCTTCTCGGCCAGCGCGCGGTGGTCGCCTCCCTCGTCCTTGGTCTTGCCGATCGCGACCAGCGCCTCGCACCAGGCTCCCTGGGCGGCGTTCACTTCGTCGTAGGTGATCACGGTCTGTGCGCCCTCCTCGACGTAGATCAGGCCGAGATCGTCGATCACCTTCTGGACATCGGGGTTGGTCGTGGCCCCGGGCGTGGTCGGGCCCTGCTGCGTGGTCTGCCCGCAGGCAGTGGCGGAGAGGCCAGCTCCGAGAACCAGGGCGGCGAGTACTGCGTTCCGTCGTTGCTTCATCGATGCTCCCATTCGGTTGCGAGCACCGTAGCCCTGATGTTCCCGCCGGCCTGGGATTGATGTTTTTTCGAAGTGTCACTCCGAGGTTTCGTAACTGACCGCCGGCGGTTCGAGCCTTACGCTGGAGGAGCCCTCCGTCGAGGATGGAGCGAGGTCACCTATGATTTCAAAGCTCGCGCTCGTGATCGCTTGTGGTCTCGGCACCGTGGCCTGCGCACCGCTCGCCACCGACGTGGCCGTGGTCTCCCCCGGGGTCGGCGTGGCCGGCGGCGCGCAATGGGTCGCCCCGGGCGTGCAGGTCGTGGGCGGCTGGCAGGATCCCGTCTTCTTCGCCGACAACGGCTACTGGTACTGGACCGACAATGGCTGGATGACCTGGGGCGGGAATGGGTGGATGTGGGGCCAGCCCCCGGTCGTGCTCGCCACCGGGATCCGCGATCCGTGGCGCTATCGCGGCTGGAACGGCCCCTGGCGCGGCGGCCAGGTCGGGGTGCGCGACCACCGGCGGTGGAACGGCGGCGGACCAATCGTGCGCGATCACCGGGCCAATCGCGGCGGCGGCTGGAACCGGCCGCCCGTCCAGAGCTCCCCTGGCTGGAACCGTGCGCCTGTCCAGCGCTCCTCCGGTTGGAACCGGCCGCCCGTCCAGCGGTCCCCGGTCATGAGCCGTCCGTCGGGTGGCGGATTCCGGGGCGGCGCCGTCATCCGCAATCACCGGCGCTGACGGCCGGCGCCGCGACCGAATAGGGAATCGGGAAGCGGAACCGAGAAGGAGAACGGCGCGGTTCTAGGCCGCGAGCTGAATCCTCGACACGGCGGTGTTCAGGCGGGCCGCCGATGACGCCGCGGAGAGGATGCAGAAGAAGTGGAGGATCAGGCCGGGGATGATCAGCGCATAGCCGGCGCCGACGACCATGAACCACAGGACAGCGGAGAGGAACCGGCCGGTGTAGAGCTGACCGGCGCCGGGGATGAACATGCTGAGGGCGGCGGCGAGGAGCGGCGATGCGGTGCGAGTACGCACGAGCGCTGCCGGCTGGACATGACGGACCAGCGCGTAGGTATCGCGACGCGGCGGCACGACCTCGACGGCGGGCCGCAGCTTGTGCCGATCGGGCACGTGATAGGAGATGATGCCGTTGTCGTCGACGTCCATGCGGATACGATCGCGCGCGGCCAGGTCGGTGAGGACCTTGTCGGCGTCCTCGAACGAGCACGGCGCGTAGTAGGCGAGCGCGGAGGCCGTGATCGTCGCGTCCGTCGTGTACGCGAGGTCGAGCAGGCGGTGTTCGATGGCGGCGGTTTCGGTCAGGCGCTTCGGCGTCATGGCTGTCCTCCCACGGCTTTCCAAGCAGCGGCCGTGATGCTCTGCGAGACGTCGCTCATTCCGGCCCACGGAGCGCGGGTGTGCCGAGCTGCGCACACGCCATCAGCCCGGCCATGTTGGAACTGGCCATGTCGTTCTACCTGTCATCATTGACCTCCTCGATCGGAAGCCGTTCGTTCGGGGAGGGAGACCACGACGTTGGGTAATGCAGGCGGCGCGCCACGTGCGCCGTTCAAGGCCCCCGGGGCCGGACGGCCGCCGCCAGCTCGTCCGCGGGGAGCGTATTCAGGACGTCCCGCTTCCGGAGGCGAGCTCGCCGCGCCATCGCCACGGCGTAGCGGACGGCCCCTAGCCCCTTCGTCGAGTGGGCGTCGCTGGAAAGTACGAACTTGATGCCGCGGGCCTTCGCCTTGCGCGCGTTCACCGGATCGAGGTCGAGTCGGTGGGGATCGCCGTTGATCTCGATCGCCGCCGGTGACTCCGCGATGGCGTCGAGGACGTCGTCGATGCGCACGGCGATCGGATCGCGGCGCATGACGTAACGTCCGAGCGCGTGGCCCCAGATCTTGAAGTACGGGGCCCGCATCACCGTGATCAAGCGCTCCGTCATCGCCGCTTCGTCGGCCTTGTAGCGCTGGTGCACGCTCGCGATGATCACGTCGAGCTCGTCGATCAACTCGGGGGGGACATCGATCGAGCCGTCGACGAGGATGTCGGCTTCGGTCCCGCGCAGGATGCGAACGGGGGGATCCTCGAGGGCGGCGATCTCGGCGTGCTGCTCGCGCAGGCGCACGGCATCGAGGCCACTGGCGTAGCTCGCAGCGGCGGAGTGATCGGTGATGGTGATCGCCTGGAAGCCGAGCTCGGCGGCGGCCTGGGCCATCTGTGCGACCGAGTTGCGGCCATCGCTGTACGTCGTGTGACAGTGAAACGCGGCGGTGACGTCCTCGAGCGTGACGAGATCGGAGTAGTCGTCGCCGGCGTACGCCGCCGTGATCTCGTCGGTCCCATCCCGCAGCTCGGGGGGAACGAACGGCAGATCGAGGGCGCGGTAGACGCGTTGCTCGTCGGGCGCGTACAGCGTATCGAGGTCGACCGCACGAGCGGCCGCCTCGGCGCGGAGCGTCTCGACGTGCGCCCGAGAGCCCGTGGCCAGCACGTGTGTCCAGCCGAAGCGCAGCGGCGCGCCGACCCAGACCTCCGCGCGCATCCCGTCGGCGAAATGACCGACGATCGGCATCGTCTCGCGCTCGACGGACGTGATGAGCGGGAAGCTCGCGAGGCGAGCCGCGATCGCGGCACGGTCATCGCCGACCACGGCGAAGGCGAGCGCATCGACGACCTCGACGGCCCGTCGCACGGCACCTGCGACCTCGACACGCTTCACGGAGGGCTCGCCCCGCAGGTGAGCGGCCACGGCGGCCGACGCATCCTCCGCATCCTCCAAGAGCACCTGCGCGCCTGTCGTGCGGCGCTTCTCGATCGCGGCGTAGATCTTCTGCTCGGTCGTCTTGCCGAATCCGGGCAGCTCGCGAATCTGGCCCTCCTCGCACAGGAGCGAGATGGCCTCGAGGTTGGCCGGCTTGAACGCGTCGAATAGCTTGCGCGCCTTCAGCACCCCGACCTTCGGCAGCGCGGCCAGCTCGACGACCACCGTGGGCCACTTGCTTCGCATCGCCTCGAGCACGGGCACGCTGCCCGTTCGCGCGAGCTCGCTGACGACGCGTGCGATCGACGGCCCGATGCCGGGCAGCTCCTCGAGCCGATTCTCGTCGACGAGGCGGTGCAGCCCCTGCGCGGCCATCACGCTCTTGCTCGCCCGGTCGTAGGCGAACGCGCGGTGCTTGTCGCCTTCGAGCTCGTAGTAGAGCGACAGCTCGCGCAGCTGCGCGGCAACGGTCGCGGGCTCGCTCATGGGCGAGGTGTAGCGCGATCCGGTCGTGACCACCGCGATCTAGCGAGCCGCGTCGGGCGTGCCCGGACGGCTCCCGGCGTCGGGCGTCTGGCCCGGGCGACCGGCATCGCGCGTCGGGCGAGGCTGTAGCGGCGGAGCCCCGGCGTCACGCGACGGCGAGCCCACGCCCCCATCAGGCTGACCGGGCCTCACGGGCGCGGTGGGCGGCACGCCACCGTCGCTGGCCACCTGAGCGACGACGCGCGGTGAGGCTCGGCGCACGGACGCCCCGGGCAGATCGGCGGGCGTCGTCGTCTCGGGCGGCGGCGCGGGCACGCCCGCCGCATCGGGGTTGGGACTCGACGGATCCGGAGGGAGCGGCGCCGTGGACTCGCCCGGGCGCGGCCCCACGGGCTCGCTGTTCGTGGGACCGGAGCACGCCGCGAGGGCGGCGGCGACGAAGAGCGGCTTCAACATGGCGCTGCGACTTGTTGCGAACCACGTGCCTGCGCCCGCGCGCGCCTGAGCTCAGAGCGGCACGCACTCCGCCACGCAGTCGTCACACGCGTCACATGACCCGTGTGCACATTCGTCGTAGCGCTGCCCCTCGGGACAGGTGGTCGCGGTCGGTGTGGTCGGTGCGGGCGTGGGTTCGGCGACCGGATCGGCGGCGGCTGGGGCAGCAGCGTTCGACGGAGGGGGGCTCGCCTTGGCGCCACACCCCGCGAGCACACACACGATAAACAAGGCGGTCCTCATGCAGCTGACTATACGCGTCGTGCTCGCCGCGCAGCCGCAACAGGCCCCGAAGCTCGAGACGCCGGTCACCACGAGCGACGCCGGGATCGCTCCGACCGGCGATACGGCGGCGTGCCCCCCGTGCCCGATGCGCTCCCTCACTGATCGCGCTTCGCTACTTCAGGGCGAGCTTGAAGTCGAGCTCGTAGACGGCGGCGATCGGCGAGCCGTACTCGCTCTGCGGGATCGGGAAGCGCCAGCCCTTGATGAGACCGCTCACGCATGTGGTCAGCTTCTCGTCCGGGCTCTTCACGGAGATGCTCTCGGTCTTGCCGACGGCGTTGATGGTGAACACCAGGGCGAGCGTGCCCGTTACGGACGGCTTGCTCTTGAGCGTCGTCGCGTAACAGCGCTTGATGCCGGAGAGGTATGCGCTCATCACCTTCTTCGCGGCGGCGGCGGGCGTGAGCGTCGTGGTCAGCCGCGTCTTCTTGCGCGCGAGGCTGATCGCCGGCGTCTTCTTCTTGGGGGACTGATCGGAGAGCGGATCGCTGGCGGTGGGGGCGGTCGCGGTCGGCGCGACGAGGGAGGCGCTCACGCGGCGGAGGCAGACATACGCGGGGGTCTCCTTCGCGCGCACGCGGCACAGGACGACGGGACCGTTCTCGGGCGCGTAGATCGCCGCCGTCTGCTCGGCGACGGGCTTCGGCGTCCCGGTCGTGGCGGCCGGCACGGTGGTGGCTTCGCTTACCAGGACCGCGTGCTCGGCGCCGTCGATCGAATAGCGCGCCGTCGAGTACTTGAAGTCGGCTTTCGAGCCGTGAGTCCCCTGCAGCGACTTCTGCGTGCTCGTCGTGACCTTGCCGGTGAAGGTCAGCGCGAGCGCATTGCCCTGATCGGCGATGGTCTCCTTGGTCGCCGCGCCGCGGAGCTCGCGCACGCCGCTCCCCTCGAAGACGAGCTCGCGAGTGCCGAGGACGAGGGCCCCGAGCGTCGGGGTCTTGCTCGTGACCGATCGGCAGACGAGCTTCGAGCTCGTCGACGTGACGTCCTTGACCGCGCACTCGATCGGATCGGCCGTGAGAGGCGTGAGCTGGTCGAGCGAGGGGCCCGTGACGAGATCGAACTTCCAGGACTTGCCGTCGTCACGCAGCACGTCGAAGGGGCCGTCGACCGGGACGACGTAGCCCTCCGCGGAGGAGCCCGCGGTGACGAGGACGCAGGTCACCAGCGCGAGACGCAACATCCGGTGATTC
Organism: Kofleriaceae bacterium; assembly: GCA_022842285.1. Lineage (GTDB taxonomy): Bacteria > Myxococcota_A > Polyangia > Haliangiales > Haliangiaceae > JABFXX01. The sequence goes on along the minus strand of JALHPV010000011.1, from coordinate 31,613 downwards.
TACGGCGCCGCGGGCGCCGGTGCAGCCGCTGGCTTTGCGAGCTCCTTGGGGTCCCACGGCCCGTCGAGGACGACCTTGGTCAGCTCGAGCTTGGTCTCGCGGTCACCGCCGGTGCTGTGGCGGGTGTGGGCGATCTTGAGGCCGTCGACGGACTTGTAGTTGGAGAAGTCGTCGATCTCGTCGGCGTTGCCCTCGCGGTAGGAGAGGCGCGAGACGAGCTTGGTCTTCTTGTCGATGAACAGCTTCACCTTGATGTTGCCGATGGGCGCGAGCAGCGTGAGCACCGCATGCGGCTTGCCGTTGATCGTCTCGTCCGGCGCGGTGGAGAGGCCCGCGCTCGGGTCCTCGGCGCGGAGGAGGATCAGCTCCGGCTCGCGCCAGCGCTCGAAGTCGACGGAGGCCATGCTGTCGCCGCCGATCTCGGTCAGCTGCATCTGCTGGCCCGTCTGATCGGGCGCGAACTGCCAGCCCTGGTTGCCGTCAACGGCGACGCTGATGGTGACCTTGCCGCCGAGGTTCGCGTCGATGCGCATCTTGTCGGGCACGATGAAGAGGCGCTCGATGGTGACGGGGACGATCTGGCCCTCGATCGTGGTCGTGCCCTGCGCGCTCATGCGGAAGCCCTTCAGCGCCTCGAGCTTCTTGCGTCCCCCCTTCGCGGCGATCGCCTGGGCGAGGAGCTTCTTCGCGGCGGCCGCCAGCTTCGGGTCGACGGCGGTGACGGGATCGCTGGTCGTGTCGACCGGCGGCGCCAGTGACGTGTTGAAGGGCACCTTCTGGAAGCGCCAGCCGGCGGCGGTGAGCTGCGGCTCGAGGTCCTTCGCGTCGCCGACGATGACCATGACGTAGGCCGACGGCGTGAGGATCGAGGCCGCAGCCTTCTTCGCACTCGCGAGATCCACGCGGTCGAGCGCGACGGCGTAGTTGGCGAGGTACTCCTTGCCGAAGCCGTGCAGCTCGGCGCCGATCAGCGCCGCTCCGATGGCGGCGGCGCTCTGAAAGCGGGTGCCGTACCCACCGGCGATCGTCGACTTCGCGGCATCGATCTCCTCCTGCGTCGGGCCCTGCTTGGCCATCTTGTCGAGCTCGGCCAGGATCGTCTTCGCGGCGGCGACGGCGTCGGGAGGCCGTACGACCACCTGCGCGACGAGCGAGCCGCGATCGGCGTTGCGGTCGAACGAGCTGCCGGCGCCGAAGCTCTTGCCCGACTCGACGGGGAAGGCCGCGTTCAGGCGAGACGACGTGCTCGCGCCGAGCGCGTGGTTCCACACGAGGGCGTCGAAGAACTGCGGGTCGTCATGGGCGATGCCGTACTGCGCGATCTGCACGTAGGCCTGCGGTGCACCGGGGCGATCGACGAGGCGGATGCGGCTGCCCGACAATCCCGGCTCGGGATAGCTCGGCGTCGGGGGCACTGGGGCCGCCTTCCAGCCGCCGAACGAGCGCTCGATGTCCTTCTTCAAGGCCGCGAGCTGGAAGTCGCCTGCCACCACGAGCATCGTGTTGCCGGGGACGAACCACGTCTTGTGCCACGCGACGAGGTCATCGCGATGCAAGTTGGTGATCGCGTCGCTCGTCGCCGCCCACCCGCGCACGTGTTGTGGTCCCCACAGGAGGTTTTGCACGTGCGCCGCGGCGAGCCCTTGTAGATCGTTCAGGCGCGCCTGCTCGCGGCCCGCGAACTGGGCACGCACGTCAGCGAGGATGTCCTCGGGGAACGTCGGCTGCGTCAGCATCTCGGGCACGAGCGAGAGACACGTCGAGGCATCGCGCGCGAGCACGCTGCACGAGAGCACCGTCGCCTCGTAGGTGGCATCGGTGGCGATGGTGCCGCCGACGAGCTCGATCGCCTTCGCGAACGCATCCCAGCTGTGCTTCTTGGTGCCGCGCACCAGCATGTCAGCCGTGAGCTCGGCCACGCCTACGCGCGACCGTGGCTCCTGCCGCCGCCCCGCCCTCACCGCGACCTGGAAGCTCAGCACCGGCAGGCGGTCGCTCGCGATCGCGAACACGCGCAGGCCGTTCTTCAGCGTGAACGTCTCGATCGGCGGCAACACCACCGGCGCAGCGGGCTTCGCGGCCGGCGCGGTGAAGAGCTGCTTGCCTGCCCACGGATCGACCCGCGGCGGCGTCGTCGGCGTGCGCGGCTTCGCCGTGTGCTCGGTGCCGTCGCCGGGCAACGTGATGGTCTGCGTGGTGGTGGCGGACGGCCCGCACGCGGCGGCCAGCAGGACCATGGCAATGAACGCCTTCACTTGGCACCTCCCTGGGGCGGGACAACCACGATGGTCGCTCGATCGGGCGTCAGGTACTTCGCCGCCACGCGCTTGATGTCGGCCTCGGTCACGGCCTCGACGCGCTCCACTTCCTTGAGGAACGCGGCGGGATCCCCGTACGAGATCCACGAGCGGCCGATCGCATCCGCGAGCCCCTCGACGTTCTCGAGGGAGAACACGAAGGCGGACTGCACCTGGTTCTTCGCCTTGCGGAGCTCCTGTGCCGTCACGCCCTTGGTCGCGAGCAGCTTCGCCGCGTCGGTCACCGCCGCCACCGCCGCATCCCCGCCGGCCGGATCGGGATACAGGCCCCACGCGACGGCGAGCCCCGGTTCCTGCCGCGAGAACACCTGAAGTCCGACGTCACGCACGGCCGACGGCTTCGCCTTCAGCAGGGACTTCAAGCGCGACGACTCGCCGCCACCGAGGACGATCGCCGCGAGCTGCACGGCGGGCGCGTCTGCATCGGCGGCCGCCGGGATACGAAACCCGACGAGCGCGAACCCGTAGTTACCGGGCTCGGCGACTTCCTTCTTGGCGGCCGTCGCCGCCGGCTCGACGATCGTCTCGCGGGCGGGCACCGCGCCCTTCGCGAGCGGACCGAAGTGCGTCTCGGCGAGCCGCTTCACGTCGGCGAGCGTGACCTTGCCGACGACGACGAGCATCGCGTTGTTGGGCTGGTAGTACGCGTCGTAGAACGCCTTCACGTCGGCGTCGGTGATCGCTTCGATATCGGCGACGTTGCCCGTCGCGGTCCACGCGTACGGATGCTTCGTGAACGTCGCCGCGAGGACGCGCAGAAAGCCGGCCGTCAGCGGATTGGTCTGGGCCTGGCGCGCCGCGTCCTTCACGACCTCGCGCTCGGCGGCGATCTGCTCGGGCAGGAGCAGGAGGCCGCGCAGGCGCTCGGCCTCGAGCTTCATCGCGAAGTCGACCTGCTCGGACGGCACGACATCCACGTACACGGCCGCGTCCTCGTAGGAGTACGAGCCGGTCTCGCCCCCGATGCTGGCCAGGAGGGCGCCATGGCCCCCCGCCCGGACGTGCTGCGACCCGGAGCTCATCAGATGTTCGACCAGGGAGGACACGCCCCGGCGGTTCCGGGGCTCGTCCTTACTCCCGGCGCGGACCCAGAGCTGGACCGACGCGACCGGGGCGGCATCCGTCTCCAGCACCGCGACCCGGAGGCCGTTGGCCAGCTCGAAGGCCTGGAGTTGCGGGAGCTTCTTGATGGTCGGGGCACCACTCCGGGGAGCAGCGCCAACCGGGGCCCCGAACGCGAAGAGCGCGAGGCCGGCCGTCAGCAGAAAGGGACGCATGGCGGCGCGGACACTAACAGGCCCCCGCGCGGATGCCCACGATCGCCTCCGAAACCCGCGAATCGTCTAACTCCCTGATGTTTAACGTGCAGAATTTTACCTTTATTGGAATTCTGCTTCTTGCCTGGAACGGGGTGTCAGGTACATTGGGCGGAACTCAAACAATACGGGACACGATGGTCCCGTGTGCAGCTCACGGAGGTGTGTCGTGGCTCGTGCCCAGATGGCTCATTCGGAAGACAGCAGAAGCATGATTGATGTGACCGGCGTGAAGGTGTTCTCGGCGACCAAGGCCAAGGAACGCGAGCTCCTCGGCGAGCTGATCACGGACTGGATTCGGTCGCACCCGGATCACGAGATCGTCGACAAGATCGTGACGCAGAGCTCGGACTCCGAGTTCCACTGCCTGACCATCACTCTGTTCTACAAGCACAACAAGGCCTGATTAGGATCCTTGACCAGGGGGTTCCCGATCGGGTACCCACGTCATCCGCCATGGAGAACACGTTCGGTAAACCCGTCGAAGTCGAGGTTCGCGACAGCCTCGAGAAGGCGATGAAGATCCTCAAGCAGAAGATGTCCAAGGAGGGCATCCTGCAGGAGCTCAAGCGCCGTCGCTTCTACGAGAAGCCGAGCGTGAAGAAGAAGCGGAAGACCCGCGAGGCTCGCAAGCGCCTCCGCCGCGAGATGAAGCGCCGCGTGATGCCGGCCGACGCCCGTCCGCCGCGGTAATCATTCCCGCTCGTGACTGACTGGGTCGAGGTGATTGTCCCGGTCGGTGTTGCTGACATCGATGATGTCGCGGCACTGATCGCGTCGGAGATCACCGCCGCCGCCGCTGGGATCGAACAGCGCGGTGACGAAGTTGTCTTCTGGGTGGCCGCCGATGCGGTCACCGCCGCGCTCGAAGAGACGCGCGATGCCGTCGCCCGGTGGCAAGCCGGCGGCGCATCCGTGGATCCGGCGCGCGTCCGGACCTCGGCCGCGATGCCCGAGGCCGAGTGGCGCGACGCCTGGAAGCGCTACTTCAAGATCACGCGCATCACGCGCCAGTTCGTGATCGTCCCGTCCTGGGAGCAGTTCACCCCGACCGGCGATGACGTCGCGATCGATCTCGATCCCGGCATGGCCTTCGGCACCGGCACCCACGCCTCCACGCGCCTCGTCCTCGAGGAGCTCCAGGCGCTCGCGGACGGTGGCGTCGGCGTCACCCGCGCGCTCGACGTCGGCTGCGGCTCCGGCATCCTCGCGATCGCCGTCGTGAAGCGCTGGCCAGGCTCGACCTGCATCGCCGTCGACCACGATCCGATCGCCGTCGACGCCACGCGCGACAACGCCGCTGTGAACCGCGTCGCCGATCGCATCCCCGCCTCGACCGACACGCTCGATCGCATGACGGACGAGTTCCCCCTCGTGCTCGCCAACATCCAGGCGCACGTGCTCCGGGCACTCATGACCGACCTCCTCGCTCGCCTCGCCCACGGCGGCACCCTGATCCTCTCCGGCTTGCTCACGCCGCAGGCCGCGCCCCTCGCCGAAGAATTCGTGGCCGCCGGGGCCCGCATCGTGCGGATCCGCGAGAGCACCGACGATCCGCAGTGGTCGTCGGTTACGCTCACGAAGTGATCGTCTTCGTCGAACCGGCGCGCCTCGCCGCCGGCACCCTCATACTCACCGGCGACGAGCATCACTACGTCGCTCACGTCCGCCGCGCCCGCCCCGGCGCCGCGGTCACGATCGTCGACGGCGCCGGCCGCAGCGCGAGCGCGACCGTCGAAACCATCACCGATCAGCAGACCTCCCTGCGCGTCGCCGAGCCCACCCTCCACCTCCCGCAGCCGCCGCACGTCCGCTTCCTCTTGCCCCTCATCAAGGGCGAGCGCATGGACGACGCCCTCGGCAAGCTCGTCGAGGTCGGCGTCGACGCGATCGTCGTCTGGCCCGCCGACCGCTCCGTCGTGAAGCTCGACGCCGAGCGCCGCGAATCACGCCTCGCGAAGTACGCCTCCGCGCTGCAGGCCGCCGCGCGCCAGTGCCGCCGCCCCTACGTCCCGACGATCACCTACGCCGACTCCCTCGGCAGCGCGATCACCGCCCTGCCCGCCGACGGCGCACGCTTCGTCCTCGATCTCGGCACCAGCGCGCCGCTCTCCACTCTCGACGGCATCACCGACGTGACGATCTGCTCGGGTCCCGAGGGTGACCTCACCCGCCCCGAGCTCGCGCTCATGGCCGCGAACGGCTTCACGGCCGTCGGCCTCGGCCCCCGCATCCTCCGCGCCGAGACCGCCCCCGTCGTCGCCGTCGCGCTCGTGCGCAACGCGACGCAGAGCTAGCCTTAACTCGCCGCCGTTACGCGCGACAGCGATGTGGACCGCCATGTGGGGTGCACACAGCGCTTACGCTGCTCTGCACAACCCGCGCGACGAACGCCGAAAGATTCCGGACCGCTCGGCGGTTCGTTCTTGACGAGCAGAAGCGGTCACGTATCGCCAGCGCTTCGGCTCTCGCCGGCACGCAAGTCCGTGGTGACGTCGTCAAGTGCGTCAACTGTTTTCGAGCAGGTCGCATGAGGTTCTCGGCCCGGGTTCGGGCTTACGCGATGAGATTTGGCTTGTCCCCGACCAGTCGAATTCCATCGGACGAGAGCCATCGCGCGTAGTCATCCATATAGTTGGATTCTTCCTCGTCTACCTCGAGCTTGGATCCGACCGACTCCATCAGCGCGTTAACGTCGCGCAGGAAAGCATTCAACCGAGGCGTGTGACGTGCCGCGAGCTGTGTGTTGTCGAAGTATCTGTCCTCATCGAACTCGGGACACGAATATCCCTTCACGTAGGGGAACCAGATATCTGAGGAGAGCGCGACGTACAAATTTACCTCCTCCGTAGCCCACGTGTCCGAGTCCAGCGCGAGTGCAGTGCCCCAGACTCGGACCGGCGGCGGCCCCTCCGCCCGAAACATGCGCGATGTCCCTTCGGAGCCGGGTAGCGAGCCGAGCAGCTTCCCAAGATCGCGCACAAATCCGCAGGTCAAGGCTCCTTGTGGATCGTACCAGCACATGTTCGCCGCCGGCCTCGGCTCGTCTAGTCCAAGCTTCAGAGTTTGGTCGTGCGAGTCGAGAGTTCGTATGTATTGCAGAGGGTCTCCTTCGTACGACAACAGTTCGTTGCGTTGTCCTGACTCAAGGATTTTCTCGAGAAGTCTCACGTAACTTTCCACGCTTCGCTGCACAGCGCTCGCGTCGGCGCGCCACTGGACGACTCCATCGCGATGCTGGACCCACACGTTCCTATTCATGGCGCAGGCTTCCCGATGCGATGCGTGCCGGTCCCGTTGATAATCACCAACTCATCTCCTGGCTTCATCGCGGCGATCGCATCCTTCAGTCTCCCGGTCAACGTAGCTTCGTCGGCCGTGTACAGATCGTTGGCGGGATTCGTGATCGACACATGAGCAATCTTCTTCGCTCCCACGGGCGCGATCTCGTTATCTCCGTGAAGTTGGTCGATCGCATTCTTAGCCTCGCTCTGAACGCCATCTACCCGGCTCGTCTTCAGTTTCTTCACTTGATACACTTCTGCGGCGCCCTCTTTTCCGTAGACGACGACGTCGCCGCGACCACTCATCGCATCCCCCACAACAAGGTCGCGTCCACCAACCGAGACATCCTTGCCCTCACGAGCTCGCTCGGCTGCAAAGAGAAGCTCTGTCAGTTTACCGTCCTTCTTGCCATCCTTGACTAGGTCTTCCATCCACTTCATGAATTCGCCCAGATTCTGAAGACGTCCCGAATTAATCATCGAGACGACGTCGCCCGACACCTTTTTGCGCTCGGCGAGCTTGATGATCCTCATCGCTTGGTTCGGTGTGAGGGTGAGACCTGTAGCGGGATCAACAGCGCTCATCAACCGGTCCGCGGCCTTGACGCCCTCCTCCCCGAATTTGTCGATGAAGCCAAGCGCTTCGTGAGGGTCCACTCGCTTGCCGGTGAGTATTCTCTGCGCAGCTGGCGATGCGTGCAGCGACTGTTTCGCCTCCTCGGGCGTGAGTGGTCTCGGCGCCCCGGAGGGGGTTGGCACTCCCCCGGTAGAACCTCGAGGCGTTGATACGTCGCTGGCCTCGTTGGCTACGTCGTCCGCGCCGTCACCTGAGCGTGTCTCCGCCGAGTCAGCGCCTGGTTTGCCGGCGCTTGCGCCTTCTTCCGCTGCGGCCGCACTTTTCTGTGCATCGGTAGCGTCCGAGGCGGCCTTCGCCGTCGCATCGCCTTTGCCGGTGCCGGCCACCTGCTTTTCAGTTGCGCCTGCACTTGTCGCGACGTCCTTCACAGCCTGATCAACGGCCGCTTCCTTCGCTTCGTTGGTAACGGCGTTGTCGACCGCCTCGGTCGCCGCACGCCCACTGATGGCCGCCGTCGTACCCGCGCCAGGCGGCGGCTTGAGGCCACCACCGCCGGCACCGGCCGCGGCCGCGAGGGCGTTCGCGTGGAGCGCGATGAAGATCGCGTCGATACCCATGTTGACGCCGAAGTCGCGAAGGTCGCCGCTCTCGTCATACGCCTCGCCCGCGATGGCTTCCTTCATCTTGGACTTCGCCGCGTGGACGGCGGCATCGAAGGCGATGGCGAGCCAGGGGTTGCCGATGATGAAGGACGCGACCAAGGCGAACTTGTTGAGCACCTCGGCGTTGCGCTCTGCGAGCTTCACCTTCTCGGACTTGTGGACCGTGAGCGTCTCGGCCGTATTCCGCTGTTGCTGAGCGAGCTCTTCCGGCGCGTATGCGTCCCGTCGCTTCCGGCCGATCCAGCCAAAGGGGCCTTCACCGTCGGTCAGCATCGAGCGCTCGGCGGCGAGCTGGTGCTTCGCCAGGTCTTCCGTGCCGCGATTGCCTCCATTGAATTCGCGCCACGACTCCATCGCCTCCAGCGGACCGCTGTGTTGGCTGCTGGCGCCATGGGAGGACTGGGGCGGTTCACGCCTGAATCAGTCTTCGCGGTAACTCAGCGGCCACTCAACCCCCACGAGCTCAGGCGGGGCAACGTTCGGCACCGGTCCGCCGAGTGCGATTCCCGTGTCATGGACCCACGGCTGATAGTCCAGAATATACCCCGCCTCCTTCTCTGTCTGAACCAGCTCCGTTCCAAGGGCCCGCATGAGGGCTGCCACGTGGGCGAGGAAGCTGTTCAACCTCGGTGTGTTACGCGACGCAAGCTCGGTGTTGTCGAAGAACAGGTCGTCGCGGCGACTCGGGTGTGCGAATCCTCGAACGTAGGGCATCCAGATGTCCGAGCAGAGTTGAATCCTAAGGTTCACCCCGCCAAGCCCGGCTGCCCATCGGTTATCGCGGTAGCTGAGAGTGCTTCCTGTGACGAGCACGGGAGGACGTCCCAGCTCACGATAGCCAGCGTTGATCTTGTCTTCCCCCATCGGTAGATCGGCGAGAACCTCGCCGAGGTCGTCGACGACCCCGCACGTAATCTCGTCTGTACCGTCATACCAGCACAACTCTGCAGCGCACGACGACTGTGGGCCGCCGAAGCCAATACGAAAGGTCTTGCACGAAGCAATCGCTGCATCGAGTTGGTCCGCGAGACCGTCATCGAGCAGCACGAGGGAGGCCTGACGCCCCACCGAAGCAACTTGCAGCAGCACACGGGCAATCGATTCGGGCTCCGGACCCAACACGTCGAGACTCGCTTTCCATTCGACGATCGGATGCTCCTGCTGCGTCCATAGATTCTTCGTCATGGGGCCTTCGCTGCTGTGAACTCGTGTCGTCCAGTTGCGTTGACGATGACCAGCGACTCGCCGGGTCTGAGGTCATCGATCACGCCGCGTAGTTCAGTTGCGAGGTCGGATCTATCCGCGCCATGCAACGGGTTCTTGCTCTCGATGATCACGTGGGCAACCTTGTGCGCTAGTTCCGGCGGGCTCTCGTCGTGCTGGTTCGCAGCATTCGCGCCTTTGTTCGTCTTCTTGGCAGCCTTCTTCGCGTTTGCTTCTTGTTTGGGTGGCTCTCTACGCAGTTGCGACACGGCCACGTCCGCGTTGTTGACCACCATGTCAGCATCGGCACTGCTGACCGTCTTGACCTGAATTGCCTCCGATGCATTTCCATCCTTGCCGTACACAACCACGTCCGCTCTTCCTGTCGTGGCGTCACCCGACTTTAGCTTGACACCGCCAATCGAGACGTCTGCACCCTCCTCTGCTCGCTCCGCCGCAAGCATCAGCTCATTCCGAGTGCCATTCAGGCCCCTCTTCGCTTCATCTGCAACCTTCTGCAATCGGGCTTTCACCTGCGTTGGGTGCCGCAGGCGACCAGAATTGAGTAGGTCCACCATCTCGTCGAGCATGTTGGTGCTTGCAGCCAACTCGAGAGTCTCGCGCGCAACTTCAGCGCTGAAGCCTGCTCTCGCAAGGACTTCCATCGCCTGGACCCCAGCGGGGCCGAAGTCAGCGACGGCTTTCTCAATCAACTCGGGGTGCGCTCCGCGTTTCACCAGGTTGGGCACGACCGGGGGAGAAGCCGGTGCGACTTCGGGCGCATGCGGAGGAACGGCGACGGCGTCGCTCCCAGGCGCATCCGGCTTCGTCGCGTCGACTTGCTTGGCGGCATCGTCTCCAACTGATGCCTTCTTACCGGATGCAGTCGTAGCCTGCTTCTCCGTCGCGCCCGCGCTGGTGGCCACATCTTTGACCGCTTGGTCGACGGCCGCTTCCTTCGCTTCGTTGGTAACGGCGTTGTCGACCGCCTCGGTCGCCGCACGCCCACTGATGGCCGCCGTCGTACCCGCGCCAGGCGGCGGCTTGAGGCCACCACCGCCGGCACCGGCCGCGGCCGCGAGGGCGTTCGCGTGGAGCGCGATGAAGATCGCGTCGATACCCATGTTGACGCCGAAGTCGCGAAGGTCGCCGCTCTCGTCATACGCCTCGCCCGCGATGGCTTCCTTCATCTTGGACTTCGCCGCGTGGACGGCGGCATCGAAGGCGATGGCGAGCCAGGGGTTGCCGATGATGAAGGACGCGACCAAGGCGAACTTGTTGAGCACCTCGGCGTTGCGCTCTGCGAGCTTCACCTTCTCGGACTTGTGGACCGTGAGCGTCTCGGCCGTATTCCGCTGTTGCTGAGCGAGCTCTTCCGGCGCGTATGCGTCCCGTCGCTTCCGGCCGATCCAGCCAAAGGGGCCTTCACCGTCGGTCAGCATCGAGCGCTCGGCGGCGAGCTGGTGCTTCGCCAGGTCTTCCGTGCCGCGATTGCCTCCATTGAATTCGCGCCACGACTCCATCGCCTCCAGCGGACCGCTGTGTTGGCGGTCGTAGAGCTCCTCGTGGTTGCGGAGAATCTGGTCGTCGCTGCGCGCGGCGGTCGGCCCGTACTGGCGGAGGTGCTCGGCGCGCAGCTCGTTCGAGCTCATCTGTTCGCGACCGATGTCGGCGATGATCTCGTCGAGGGGACGCGAGTCGCCGCTCATTTTCCGCGAGTTGGCCGCGAGCCGCAGCATGGCGACTTCAGGCTTCGAGGCTAGCGGGTCGCCTCCGTACTTGAGCTCGTACTCGCTGCGAACCTTGCGGAGCTCCTCTTCCGACTCGAGGTTCTCGAGGAGTGACAGCCTGCGCTCTTCGTCGTGCGCTCTACTCGCGCGACGAACCTGCGTCGACGTGGAGAGCTGCCCCTGGTCCCACAAGTCCTGCGCTGCATAGCGATTGTCCCGTACGGTCTCCCTTCGCGCGGCTACGTTCTCGACGACCTGTTCGCCGAGCTCGAGGCCTCCGAAGATGCCTCCTCGCGCGACATCCAGTGTCGTATCGATGAGGCCAGCCTGACCCGCTCGAGCTTCGTGGTCCGCGTAGTGGTCGTGGAGCTGTGTCGAGACGTCGCGGCCTGTCACGTCGATCTGTTGCGGCGGAACCCCTCGCTGGAGCGCGGCGACGTACTGGTCATTGCGATCGAGGTCCTGCAAGCGCGCATCGAGGGCTTGGCGCTCCTTGCGGGCGGCGGCCTGCTTGCCTGGATCGTCGGAGTTCAGGTCCGGGTTCGCGAGGATCCGCTCGATCTCCGCTTGGTTGTTGGCCTGCAGGGCTTCGCGCAAGCCGAGCGCCTTGCTCTCGACGCGGTCACCCGCGGTAAGCGCATCGAGGCGCGCCTTCAGTTGCTTGTCATCCCCGAAGCGGTCGCTGATCAACTTCTCCCACGAATCACCGCCACGCTCGGCCGCCAGCTTGTTGTACGCATCGCGCGCGGCGACGAGCCTCTCCGGCGACATTGCCTCGAACTCGCGGATGATGTTCTGCGGGCTGCGGGCTGCCTCGAACTTCTTGCTCTGGTCGTCGAGCTCGAAACCGCCGAACATCTTGAGCTGTGGGCGAGCCCCATCGAGTGGGTCGCGCAGCAGATTCGCCAGATGCTCGCCGTCGGCTGCGTCCTGCTTACCGGCGAGCAGCTGTTTCACTTCCTCGCGATCGGCCCCCTCTGGGATCTTGTCGGTGATCCATCCGGTGCCATGAACGACCGCCTGGGCCTGGAACTCGGCCAGCTGTTGTGGGGTGAGGTTGCGAAGAATCTCCTTGGTCCGCTCGGGATTGTTGTCGACGTTTCGCAGTCCGACCCACGCGGCTTTGAGAGGGTCTCCGCTCAGGCCGGCGACCGCTTCGTCCTCCGTGTTGCCCGACAGCGAGCGGTCCAACTCCTCATAGATCGAGGCCCCGCCCGTGTTGAAACGAATCTCCGCCCGGATGGCTTCGAGCTCCTCGGGAGTACGCTGCCCGAGCGCCCGGTAGATTCCCGCTGCGTTCCCGTCGTCGTCAGCCTCTTCGGTGCGGGTGACCGAGAGCACCTGTTGCGCCCACCGCTTCGCGTTGACCTTGAGCGCCTTCTGCTCGTCCGGGCTCATCGCTTCGATGCGCGCCGCGGCCGCATCGCGTTCCGGCGAGATCAGGCTCAGCGCCTGAGCTCGATCGCGCTCGCCGTGCCAGTCCGCTTGCGTGATGAACTCTTCGAGCGACTGCCCAGTCTGCTCGGCGAACGCCGTCATCATCTGGTGGCGCGTGGCCGGGTCGTCGACGCGGTCGAGCGTGTTCAGGAACTCCCAGCGAGCCTTCTTGTTGTCGGTGTTATCGACATTCTGGACGAGCACCTGCGCGTAGTTGCGCCCGTTGATCGCGGCGAGGTTCGCCTGGATCTGCGCGACGGGATCGAGCTTCTTCGCCGTCGGGTCGGCGGCCGGCTCCGTCCAGTGATGGAGGCCCGTCAGGTCAGGAGAAACGCCAGGGATGATGCAATCCGGGGTGGCGGGCGTGGGCTGCGCGGGCGAGGTGCTGTCTGGAGCACCCGCAGGGTTCGCTGCCGCCGCGCCTCCTTCGGAGGCCTTACGCCTCCCGTGATCGATCGACATGCCCAGGCACAGGATGCCGCAGTCGCGGCTAACCGCTCAAGATAATTTGCAATTCACCCCGGCGGGTGAATCAGGCCTATGGCGACTCCGGTACTGTTCAAGCATCCGCCTCGTTGTCGTGCGGTGGGAAGCCTCAGCGCTCGAGGGCGCGCTGCAAACGCTCGGCGACCGCCGCCACGGAGCGAGAGAACACGCGCTCGATCGGCACGGTGCGAGGGAGCGCCGCGAGGAGCGTCTCTGGCTCCACGATCGTCTCGCCCGCCACCACAACACACGAGATCTGGAACGAGCGGATCACCCCGGGTATGTCGCGCGAGCTGGCCGCTATCAGGTGCGACGGCGCGATGCTCCGGCGCAGCTGCGCCAGTGTCGCCTCGTCAGCTCCATCCATCACGAGCAACAACGACCGCGCGGATTGTTGTTTCACTCCGAGAACCTACGGAGGGCGCGCGGTCGGGGACAGGTATGCGCCGGGTATGCCCGGACCCAGGGCTCTCAGTCGACGAGCGGGCGGGTCTGGACGATGTAGAGCTGGTCGTCGACGAAGACCCACTCGACGTCGAGGCGCTTGTTCTTGAAGAGCTCCGTCAGCTTCTTGCCGGTGTCGGCGAGGAGGATCGCCTTCTTGTTGGTGAGCACCGGCTTGCCTTGGTTCGGGTTCGGGACCTCCCGGGTGCCGCCTTTCTCGTCGAAGACGAGCAGCGTCGGCTCGTCGGAGCGCGAGAGGACGCGGATGCCGTGGTTGTACCAGGACACCATCAGGCTCTCGGGGACCTTGCGGCCGTCGACGACCGCCATCCCGAGGCCGCTCTTCGCGTTGATGGTGTAGTTGCGTTCGTCGGTCGGATCCGTGGGATGCACCGTGACCATGACGCCGGCGGACGTCGCCGGCACGCCGACCTGCACGAGCGCACCACCGGCGACGAGGCGCTGATCGATCCCCGCGAACTGGCGGGCCTCGAACGCGGACTGCTTCCACGCGGAGGCCCACACCTTCTTCAGCGCCGCGCATACCGCCGCCGCGCCGCGCACGTTGGGGACGGTCTCGTGCAGGCCCGCCCCCGAGAACGTGTCCATGTCCTCCGCGTTGTGGGAGCTGCGGACGAAGAGGCCCTTGTCCTGGTAGGCGTCGCCGAGGGCGGTGATGGCCGTCTCGATCTTCGCGCACAGCGCGGGATCGACGGGCGCGGCTTCGATGGCGGCGCGGATCTTGGTCAGCTCGTTCTTCCGGACCTCGGTGTCCGTGCCGCCCAGGGGATTGGCGACCAGTTGATCGATCTCGTCGTCGACGCCGGCCGCGCGCAGGTGCGCCTCGTAGTAGTGGAACGGCACGCCGAAGCCCGGCGGGACCTCGAAGCCGGGGAGCTTCGCCGCCATGATGACCCCGAGGTTCGAGGCCTTCGGACCGTAGCGAACAGCGTCGTCGGCGGTCATCGTCGAGAGCGGTTCGAGGTCCGCGGTCACGAGATCCGGCGCGGGCATCACCACCGTCGGCCGCTGCGCCTGCTTCGCGCGGAACGCGGCGACCTCGGCCTCGGTGGCCGGGCGGATGGTGTGCGCGGCGTACGTCGCGTCGAAGAAGACGGCCTTGCCGTTCAGCGAGGCGAGGGTCTCCGAGGCGCGCTTGAGGCCGATGTTCGGGATGCGCCAGCCCTTCGCCCGCAGCGAGAGGTGCGAGAGCGGCGAGCTGAAGACCTCGGAGATGATGCCGGCGACGGGCGTGATATCGGAGATGGGCATCGGCAGGACGACGATGTCCTCGGGCGTGAACGCGAGGTCTGCCTCCGCCGTGCCGGGCGAGACGATCCGCAGGGTGCCGACGGTGGTGCCCTCGTTGAACGCCTGGTAGTCGGCGGCCTTGTAGAGCTGATCGTTCAGGACGAAGGGAACGTCGCCTAGCTTCTTCGCGACCTCCTCCTGGTAGTTGGAGTCGGGGCGGTACTTCACCCGGTCGGCAAAGAAGAAGGTCTGGACCATCCGCTTGTAGGCGCGGCGCACGTGCTCGGCGGTCGCCTTGTCGCCGTCCCAGAAGGCGAATGTCCACATGTCCTGGCGGAGGTGGTGGACGAGGTAGCAGAGGAGGAACTCGGGCTTGTCGGCCGTGTAGTTCCGGTCGAAGGCCCGGATGGCCGCCTTCGTCCTGGGCCGCTTGTAGAGCTCCTGGAAGACGAAGTCCTTGTGGACCGGATAGACGTTGACGTCGAAGTAGTAGATGGCGTCGGTCTTCAGATCGATGACGAACTTGGCGAAGCGCTCCCCGCCGAGCTCCTTGGAGTAGGCCTCGAAGGTCGCCTCGTCGGGCAGTTTCGGGCTCCAGAGGCGGCGGGCCGGCGCGGTTTCGGGGAGGACGACTGGCGGCGGCTCGAGGGCATCGATGGGCACCCCGGCATCGGCCACCACGGCCGGCGGCGGTGGGGGGGCCCCCGATCCGGGCTGGGGAGGGGCCTTGTCGTCCCCTTTGCCGCCGCAGGCCACCAGAATCACGACCAGCGGCAGCGCTCGCATGCCTGGCAGACTACTCGGACTTACGCATATTTGCGTAAGGCGCTGGGCACGCGTTACATATCGAGGAGATGTCCGACGCGGACACCGAACCAAACCTGCTGCGCGACTCGCCTGCGGAGGATCCCCCTCCTCCGGAGGACGAGCGACGTGGTCGGATCGACACGCGCGCCGAGACCACGGCGGCACCGGCCGATCTGCGCCGCAACGCCGCGCCGACGGTGCACGTCGTCGGGTTCTGGAAGCGCGCGCTCGCGTCGCTGATCGATCTCGGGGTGATCATCCCGAGCGCACTCCTCATCACGTGGATTGTCAGCAAGGTCGCCGGGGTTCACCTGCCGCCGAGCAACCTCCGCCTCCGCGACATCGACGGCTGGATCGATCTGCTCCTCGTGAGCGATCCGGCGCTGACGATGGGCGTCGGGCTCCTGATCGCCATTGGCCTCATTTACGCGCTCGTGTTCCAGATCGTCCTCGGACGCACCCTCGGCATGCGCGTCCTCAAGATGAAGATCATCGACGTCTACGGCGACGCACCGTCGCCCGCTCGCTGCGCGGCGCGCTGCGGGGGCTACCTCGTCGGGATCGCCACGCTGTTTCTCGGCTTCCTCTGGATCGGCTTCGACAGCGAGAAGCGCGGCGTCCAGGACTGGATCGCGGGCACCTACGTGATCAGGGGATGAGGGTGGTCGGATGCCGTCGCGACTGAGCTCGCTCCTGGTCAGAGACGGCCTGGTGGGCGTGAAGCGCATGGAGAAGGCGTTTCAGCGGCAGGTCATCTACGGCGGCAGCCTCGACACGATCCTCCTCGAGATGAACCTCGTCCCCGAGGAGCGTT
This sequence comes from Kofleriaceae bacterium, assembly GCA_022842285.1. GTDB lineage: Bacteria > Myxococcota_A > Polyangia > Haliangiales > Haliangiaceae > JABFXX01. The sequence continues at coordinate 15,284 of JALHPV010000011.1, read as the reverse complement.
TGACCCAGTATCTCGCCCTCGCCTCGGGCCTGCCCCCCGCGTCGAAGGATGAAGGCGCAGCGATCGAAGCCTCGGCGCGCGCCCTCATCGACAAGGAGCTGTCCGCGAAGTACCGCGCCGTTCCGCTCGCTCTCGACGGGGAGGCGCTGCGCATCCTCGTCTGCGCGCCGCTCGAGATCACCGAGCTCGAGGATCTGGCCGACATGATCGATCGGCCGCTCCAGCCGCTGATCGCCCCCGAGTACCGGTGGAACCTCGTCTTCGCGACGGCCTACGGCATCGATCCGCCGGCCCGCTTCACGACCCTCGCCCGCACGCTCGATGTCGATCCGGCCCTCTCGCCCGTCGGCCGCGCCCGCACCGTCATCGTCGACGACGCGGCGGCGGCCAAGGCCGCACGCACCACGAACCCGCTCCCCACCGTCGCGCCTCCCCCACCTGCGTCCCCCATCGCGCCGATCGACGAGGGCGACGCGACCATGAAGGTCGAGTCCGTCCACGAGGTCGTCGTCGACGTCACCCAGCCCGTCGAAGCCCCGGTGCCGGCGGGCCGCAAGCACAGCCAGACCATCGTCGGCCTCACGCCCAATCGCGCGAAGACCGACCGCGTCGCCGTCCACACGCCGAGCACGGGCGTGCCCTCGCCGGCGAGCGACGCTCATGCCGTCCCGTCCACGCCGAGCAAGGGCCCCCGCGTGTCGCAGCCCATCGCCACCGAGGGCCGTGACGCGCCCCTGCCCGTGGTGAAGGCGCGCGAGCTCCTCGCCACCGCCGAGGATCGCGACACGATCTTCCTCTCCCTCCTCCGCGCCGCGCGCTCGCGCGCTCGCTGGGCCGGTCTCCTCACGATCCAGGGTGGCGCCGCCATCGGTCGCGTCGCGATCGCCGAGCCCACCCTCGACACATCCGCGGTCAGCACAATCCTCATCCCCCTCGACGCGCAGTCCCCCTTTCGCCAGGTGGTGCAATCGCACCAGCCGTACGTCGGCCCGATCGCCTCGGGCGACTCCGCGCTCGACGCGATGATGATGCGCCTCGGTGGCTCGATGCCGCCGTCCGCTCTCCTTCTCCCCGTCACCCTCCGCGAGCGCGTCGTCGCCATCGTCGTCGCGCACCGCGTCCTCAGCGACCTGCGGCTCTCCGACGTCACCGAGATTCTCCCGATGGCCACGGCGGCCGCCGATGCGCTCGGTCGCCTCATCGCGAAGTCCAAGGCCGCCGGCTACCGCGCGCCGACGGAGGCGCCCGTCGTCGCGATCGAAGGCGAGCTCGTCGACACCAAGCGCGTCAACCGCGCCTCCGACGACCCGTGGCGCACGCCCGCCTCCGACGACGTCTCGGTCCCGATGCCCACCGCCTCGACCGGCCCCGACGACCACGAGCTCTCCATCACCGCCGAGCCGCCCCCATCCATCGCCTCCCTCCTCGACACCATCGAGTCCTCGCAGGAGGGCTATGCCGATGATGCCATCGCCGAGGCCGTCGAGCGTGCCCCCGAGACCCTCGGCGAGCTGAACCGCCGCTTCCCCGGCACGCTCCGCATCGACCGCTTCAGCGTCAACGGTCGCTCCATGCGTGCGTCCCAGTACGGCGGCCTCCTCGAGCTCGTCATCGGCCTCGGCTCCGTCGCGAGCGAGCTCCTCATCGAGAAGATGGGGGCCGCCCAGCGCGACGTCCGCTTCTACGCCACCGTCTGCGCCGCCGAGCTGCGCCCCCGCACCGCCGTCTACGCTCTCGCGGAGCGCCTCTTCGATCAGGACTTCGGCGTCCGCGCCTGCGCCATCGAAGCCCTCGCCGGCTACCCCATGTCCGAGCTCGGCCACGCCCTCGTCCGCGCCCGCCGGGCCCTTCACTCCAATGACCCCGAGGTCGTCGGGGCCGCCGCCGTCGCCGTCGTCGAGCTGGGCGACGTCGAGGCTGTCGGCGATCTCATCGGGGTCATCGCCCGCAACGATCGCTCGGGCGAACAGGCTCGCCGCGCCCTCGTCGCCCTCACCGCCCAGGACTTCGGCACCAGCGAGCGGAAGTGGCGCAAGTGGCACGACACCGGCCGCAAGCGCCACCGCGTCGAGTGGCTCATCGAGGGCCTCTCGCACAAGGAGGACGCGATCCGCGAATCCGCGATCAACGACCTCCGCCGTCTCACCGGCGAATACTTCGGCTACCACCACGATCTTCCCCGCCGCGAGCGCGACGCCGCCGCCGCCCGCTGGGCGTCCTGGTGGAGCGAAGCGGGCCAGCGCCGCTTCACCGCCAAAGAGGACGAGCGCTATCGTCCGACCGCATTGCTCCCCGCCCGCCGCGACCGTTAGTCCTCCGACCTGGGCCACGTGTCATATTCACGTGCGTGATGACCCGTACGTTGATCGCCACGCTCGTGCTGGGCTCGCTTGCCGCCCCTGTCGGCGCAGGATCCGCGGGGCCCGCGGTCATGCCGCTCTTCGTGGTGGCCGATGACGCTCAGGGTCACGATCAGGCCTACCTACTTGCGTGTGCGAAGCCCGCGAAGAAGGGCAAGGGCCGCTTCATCAGCGGCGCGGCATGCGCGAAGTTGCTCGAGCGGAAGCAGGCTAGCTAGAGCGGCATGGGGGTTAGAAGCACCCGACGGGGATCAGCTCGCTGACGGGCCAGTCACGGACAGGCCTTCGATGACCTCTCGCACCTTGTTGGCGAGCACGCTCGGGGTGAACGGCTTGTTCAAGAACGGATCGCGCGACATCTCGATCCCGTGGCGCACCATTTCATCCTCGGTATAGCCGCTCATGTAGAGCACGCGGAGGTCGGGACGCTGCTTCCGCAGCGCCTGGGAGAGAGCCCAGCCACCGAGCTCCGGCATCACCACGTCGGTGACGAGGAGATCGATGCGGCCAGCGTACGAGCTCGCCAGGGTGAGCGCCTCCGAGCCATTGCTCGCGGTGAGGACCTGGTAGCCGTGCTCGGCGAGTACGCGGTTGGCGATGCGCCGCACGCCCCCTTCGTCCTCCACCAGCAGGACCGTCTCGTTGCCTGGCGTCGTGGTCGGTCGCACGACGGGGCGGGCCATGGGTGCGGCTTCCGTGACGACCGGCAAGAAGACGCGGAACACGCTGCCGCACCCGAGCTCGCTCTCGACGGTGATCCTGCCTCCGGCCTGGTTGACGATGCCGTAGACAGTTGCCAGCCCCAGGCCGGTGCCGCGGCCGCTCACCTTCGTGGTGAAGAAGGGCTCGAAGATCCTCCCCTGCACGGCGGGATCGATGCCCGCGCCTCCGTCGGTGACCGAGATGACCACATAGCGTCCCGGTGCGAGCGCTCCCGGTGACAGGGACTCGTCGCCCTGGACGGTCGAGATCGTGGTGGCGATCCGCAAGGGACCACCGCGAGGCATCGCGTCTCGCGCGTTGAGCACGAGGTTCATGAGTACCTGCTCGAGCTGCCCCGGATCGGCGCGCACCGATGCCCCTGCCCTCAAGTCGATCTCGAGGTGAATATGCTCACCGATCAGGCGGCGGAGCATCCGGCTGGATGCCTCGACCGCCGTGTCGAGATCGATCGTGCGCAGCTCGACGATCGCACGTCGGCTGAACGTGAGGAGCTGGCGGGTCAACGCGCTCGCACGCTCGCAGGCTTGCTCGATCTCGTGCAGGAGATCGTAGTCGGGAGTCTCGGGCGCGAGGGACTCCGCCATGATCGCGACGTCGCTCTGGATGACCGTGAGGAGGTTGTTGAAGTCGTGCGCCACCCCACCGGCCAGCTGCCCGATCGCCTCGAGCTTCTGCGACTGCCGGAGTTGCTCCTGGAGCTGCCGCTCGTCGGTAACGTCCCGGACGAACCCGTACCATCGCCCGGCATCGAGCAGCGACAGCGCGTTCCACGACAGCAAGCGGTACTCGCCGTTACGGCAGCGGAACCGGTGTTCGAAGCCACGCACCGGCTCGCCTCGCCGCAACGTCTCGAGGGCCAGGGCCGTGGATGGCGCATCCCCCGGATGCACCAGCTCGCCCACCGTACGCCCGCGCAGCTCGGAGGCCGTCCAGCCGAAGCGACGCGTCCACTCGGCGTTGACGTCGATCAGGGTGGCATCGAGCGCCGCGATGCACACCGGGTCCGGAGAGTGCGTCCACAGCCGATCGCGCTCCGCCTCCGCGCGCACCTGACTGGTGATGTCCGTCGAGATGCCGCCAACCCCGGAGAGGCCCCCGGCCGCATCGAACAAGGGGAACTGCACCGACAGGAGTCGGAGGTGCCGCCCGTCGTACAGCTCGACTTCCTCTTCACGCTGGTCGACCTCGTGGGTGGCGATCACGCTCCGGTGTCCGTCGACGAACAGCTCGGCGGCGGTGGGGCCAAGGAGATCCTGCGTCGTCTTGCCCTCGCACGGCTCCTTCGAGGAGCCCAGCTCGGCGAGCTGCCTATTCACGAGCGCGTGGCGACCAGCTAGATCCTTGAGAAAGATCAACGCGGGCGAGTGATCGAGGATGGCCCGGAGGCGGGCCTCGCTGGCTCGCACCGCGGCCTCTGCTCGATCGCGTTCGATGGCCACGCCGACGAGGTGGGCCGCGGCGAGACCGAGCACGCCTCGCGACTTCTCCGCACTCGGCGACGCGGGACTGCGCGGCTCCCGGTGATAGATCGCGAACGTGGCGAGGACCTCACCAGATGGCACGCCGATGACATTGCCGCTGGCGAGCACGGGGATCGAGAAGCACGACCGGAGCCCGTGAGCGAGGGCGAGCTCGCGGAAGTCAACCCACAACGGATCCGTCGCGATGTCGAGGACGTCCACCGGCGCCTTGCGGAAGGCGGCCGTGCCACACGAGCCCATCACCGGGCCGACCGGAACGCCGTCCACGGCCCGGTTGTAGTCGGGCGGGAGATGTTGCCCCGCCACGAACTTCAGCCGCATGGTGCTTGGCTCGACCTGCAGGATCGAGCACAGCGCGCCCGGCAGCTGGGCCTCGACGAGATCGACGATCTGCTCGAAGATCTCGGGGAGGGGGCGCCCGGTGGCGACCGCCTCGAGGACCTGACCCTGCGCGGTCACGAGCGCCGTCGACATCGTCCGCTCCGTGATGTCCAGGTGCTCCACCAGACACCGTCGCGACCCGCCGCTCGAGAGCGGGGTCACCCGCAGCCGAAACCACCGCGGCACGCCTGGCGCGGGGCACGGGTAGTCGAGCTCGAAGCGGGGCTGGCTCCCTCGTAGCACCGCGAGGATACCGGCCGCGATCTCAGCGCTCTTCTCGCTCGACGGACCGGTCGCTTCGCGGCAGACGTCCAGATAGCTCGTCCCGAGACCGGTCCGGTGGTGGGGATCTGTGTCGGGGGCGGCGTTTGCCTCCGCGAACGCTCGCCACGCAGCGTTCACGGCGACGATCGTCCCGCGCTGGTCGAGGACCGCGACGTGCGACACCAGCGCATCGAGCACGTCCTGAAGCTGTTGGCCTTCCACCAACGTAGAGCACTCGCTCATCACCCCCCCCTTAGCTCCCAAAAAGCCGCTCCATGATCTATGCCACGGCGTTCCCCGGAATACGCGATGTTCCGCGCAGAAGCTGCGGGGCCTGGCAGCGAACCGGCACGGGTTGCGGGCGCCGTCGGGCACGACATGATGACGCGGGTTGGACCCGATGAGCCACCACTGGCCGCGGCAGGTCCCGCGCCGAGGTTACGGGCAGGTCGTGTGGCGGGTCGTGAGCGGCGCGGCGGGATCGAGCAGGTTCGTCGTGCCGAACATGCGCACGGTCGCGGTGCGCGAGTCGGCCGAGCCACCCGCGCGGTCGATCGCCTCCACCGCGCGCACGCCATCGCGCGTGTTCATCACGAGCGGCACGTAGCTCACGCCGTTGACGACCGCGTCACCCTGCGCGGTGCGCGTCAGGCCAACGTAGAGGATGATCGTCGAGCGTCGCGCGAGCTGCGCCTGGCCGCTCACGAAGTTGCCGAGCGAGTAGATGATGAACGTCTCGCGCCCATCGGTCGTCGTGTACTTCTCCCACGGCTGCAGGACGTGTGGGTGGCTCCCCAGGACGAGCGTCGCGCCCGCATCGAGGAAGCGCTTGCCGAGGGACCGCTGCGCCGCGCTCGGGTTCGCGGTGTACTCCTCGCCCCAGTGCGGCGTGACGATGACGGCGTCGATGTCGTCCATCTCCGCGAGCTTGCGGATCGTCGCCTTGACCTCGGTCTCGTCGTCCCAGCAGCCGAGCACCTGGTGCGAGTTGTCGGGGATCCCGTTCGTCGAGAACGAACAGGCGACCCAGGCGAGACGGAAGCCCTTCTGTTCGGTGACCGCGTACCAGTCCGCGTTCGGTTCGTCGCGGCGGCGCGTCCCGGTGAATGCGAGGCCGACCTCGCGGAGGCGGTCGATCGTGCGATCGGCGCCGAGCTGCCGCCGATCCAGCGCGTGGTTGTTCGCGGTGGAGACGATGTCGATGCCGCTGTCCTTCAGGTTCTGTTCGAGCGTGCCGTGGTAGTTGAACTGCGGATAGCTCGTGTAGACGACGTTGTCCCAGACGAAGCCCGGGTCGGCGTGATCGCGACCGTTCGCCGTGACCCCATGCGCCGTCGGGCCCTCGAGGTTCGCGTACGAGACATCAGCCCGCTGGATCAGGTCCGTGACCGGCGACCAGAGCGAGCTGAACGCAGACGAGCTCTTCCTCGCGACCGCCTGCTGCTGGAGGGCTCCGTGCAGCAACACGTCACCGACCGCGGAGATCGTGATGCGATCGCCGGGCGTGCATTCGTTCTGAAACCGGACGGGGCCGCCCAGGCCCGCGCCATCTTCCTTGCCGCCATCGAACGGGTCGTACTCGTCGCCTTCCTCGCTGTCATCGGACGGCAGGCCGGCCGGATCGGGCTCGGTGCAGCCGGTGGCAAGCGCGGAGAGGGTGACGAGCGCGAGGGCGGCGCCGAACGTGCGGCGGAAGGTGTACATGGCTAGCCGCCCCATGTGCACTCGGTGTGCCCGGCCTTCCGCGTCGCAAGTGGCTGCAATCGATGGGGAGTCCGCCGCCGGGCAGCCCCGGTAGCCGGCGCCACGGGCCAGTAGACCCTGGTTACCGCAGCGGGTATCGATACACGTTCGTCTCGACGCGAACGAAGCCGAGCCGCTGATAGAGGCGATTGGCGGCTTCGCGTTCGGGGCGCGAGGTCAGGGTGATGCTGCGGGCCCCCTTTGCGTGGGCAAGTGTGATGGCACGACGGGACAACCCCTCGCCGATCCCGCGGCCGCGCATGGCCACGTCGACGACGACATCGTCGATGCGGCACTGGAGGCCGGTGGGGATGCGATACGCCGTGAGCGTGAGCGAGCCGACGATGACGTCGTCGAGGCGCGCGACGAGCAGCGTCGATTCGGGTGCGGCGACGATCGCGCCGAGCTCGCCCTCGCCGGGTGGCGGCGCACTGGAGAGCTGAGGGAGCAACCGCGCGAACGCGTCCACGAGCTCGGGCGTGACGCGCGTGACCTCCTCGATGATCACGACGTGATCACGGTGGGCAGTGACGAGTCGATTGGCGGCGGTAGCGCCTTGGCCGCGGAGCGGCGTGCGCGAACGACAAGCGCCCACGAGCCCCCGGGGAGCTGCTCGATGCCGAGCTGATCGGGGGTTCCCTGCAGGCGCTCGGCGACGGCGGGGTCCTGGCAAACTGGTTGCGTGACCGCGACGGCTCCGGCGGGCACGGTGGTCGAGACGCCGAGCGCCGTCTCGACGTTCTGGCCGAAGTAGTCGAGGCGACCGCCCTGCGTGAGCGCCATCATCGAGCCACGGTGGACAGCCACGCGCGTCAGGAGCCCCGTCGTGAGGGCGTGCTCGTCGACGGAGGCCTGGATCCCGAAGGCGACCTCGAGCGCGGAGGCGGGGCGTTCGAACGACGCGATCGCGAGGCCGCCGAACGTCTTCACGAGCGTGCCGCCGTACTCGCGTGCGAGGAGGGCGATGCCCTCGAAGAAGCGAGCGGCCACCGGAAACGCCTTGTTGTCGCCGAGGTCCTTGAAGAGGCGCTGGGCGTCGTCGAGCTGCGCGACGACGAGGGTGGTATGCGTCACCGCCATCAAGCGGCCCGGGGCGAGCTGCTGATCGGGGAACAGCTCGCGGAACGAGGCCGTCGACATCGCACGCGCCGCGGTCAGGGCGTAGGCGCGATCACCCACCCGCTCGACACGCACCAGCACCTCGCGCGCCTCCTTGTTCTGGATGGTGACGAGCTGATCGCCCGCCGTCAGGGTTGCGACCTCGGTGCGCTCGCCGAGCATCAGGTCGAAGCGGCGCACGCCTCCATGCGGCGACACGCGGATCTCGTGGGCGCGCGGGAGCTGCGGCGAGCGCAGCAGATAGAAGCCGGCGCCGAGTGAGAGTGGCAACGCGAAGCGTTCACCGGGCGCGAGGCGAACCTGCGCCGCGACGTGCGGGAAGTGAGCCGGGCCACCCATGCAGTACGTGCGCGTCTCGACGGTGCGAATGTCGGCGGCGGCGCGGAAGGCGAGCTCGATCGCGCGGCTGAAGTCGACGTCGAAGCCGATGTTGCACGTCTTGCAGCGGGCGTGCTCCTCGAGCTTCTGCAGCGTCTCGACGACGCTCGACGGGATCCGGCACGATGGACAGATCACGTCCCACACCATCGACAGGCCGCCGAGCTTGGCTGCGTGGAGCGCCGCATCGATCATCGCGTCCTCGGGTACGGAGTGCTTCGCGGCCAGCTCGAGCGGCCGGATGCGCGCGACATCCTGGTC
>JALHPV010000011.1:0-6564 GCA_022842285.1 Kofleriaceae bacterium | reverse complement strand
CCGACGACAGATGTGAGGCGAGAGCTTCGGCAGCGCGCGGATCGATGCCGCCAGTCACGAGCCTGTTCGTCATCTGCTCGATGCGGCCGCGGCTCTCGGGCGGCAGCTGGACCTCGGGATCGATCAGATCGATCTCGGGGCGCGCGCCCGTCGCGAGCAAGCCGTCGAGACGGCGATACACCTTGTCGAGCTTGCGCTTGTAGCCGATGCCGATCTGGAACCGCGAGATCACGCGGGCGAGCAGGCCGCGAGGCTCGAGGCGGACGGTGTTCGTGAGCTTGGTACCGCCGCTCGCCGTTCGCTCGAGCTGCACCTCCGACACGTACCAGCGCAGCACACCCTTCTCGAACACGCGCAGCACGACATGGCGACTGCCCTCGATCCACTCGTAGGGATGCTCGCGCCAGGCGAGCGCGATGCCCGCCACGCGCTGATGGCCGGTGACCGTGCTGCCCCCCGCGCGCTGCTGGGTCTCCACCTCGAACCGCACCGGCGGCAGGCCCGTGGCGCGATTCATCTTCTCGGTGTTGGAGACGTAGGGCCAGAGCTGATCGGGCGAGGCGTGCAGGTCCCACTCGAACCGGTAGGTCTGGATCGCCGATGCGTTCACGATCGGCGGCTGCGGATGAGCCGCGATCAGGTTCGCGTCGGCGCCGCACAGGTGATCGAGATCGGTGAGCAACTCGGCCGCATCGGCGGGCCGGTTCTTCGGATCCTTCGCGAGGCACCGCGCGACGACCTCTGCGATCTCCGGCGATGCCTCGGGGTTCACCTTGTCGAGGCGCGGCGGCGTCTCGCGCAGATGCGACAGGATCACCTGCATCTGATTGTCGGCCGAGACGATGAACGGCGGCCGCCCGGTGATCAGGGCGAACAGACAGCAGCCGAGCGCGTACACGTCCGTCGCCGGGTTCACCTGCCCTCCCTGGCACTGCTCGGGCGACATGTACTCGGGTGTTCCGAGCACGGTGCCATCACGCGTCGCCCCCTCGACGACATCGGCCGGATCGACCATGCGCGCGATCCCGAAGTCGCCGAGCTTGATGAGCTGCTCGCCGTGCAGCGTCGACTCGAGCTCGAGGCCCGAGCGCACGAACATCATGTTGTCGGGCTTGAGGTCGCGGTGAACGATGCCGAGGCGATGCGGCTCGGCGAGGGCCCGACAGGCATCGGAGATGATCGCGAGCGCGAGCCGCTCGGTGAACTTGCCGGTGCGCTTCAGCGCGGCCCCGACGCTGCCCCCACTCACGAGCTCGAGGACGATGTAGTGGTAGCCGCTGTCCTCGTTGAGATCGATGACGTTCGCGATGAACGGGCTGCCAACGCGCGCGAGCACGCGGGCCTCCTTGCGAAAGCGCCGCAGGAGCTCCTGATCCGCCGCGACCTCGGGCCGCAGGAGCTTCACCGCGGCGTTCGGTCCGCCGGTCGTGTCGCGCGCTTCCCACACCTCGCCCATCGCACCGCTGCCGAGCTGCCGTACGAGCTCCCAGCGTCCGAGCGTGAGGCCCAGCGTCGGTCGCGAGATGCGCGCGTCGGACGCAGTTCCGGAATCGAGGCCCGACGTGCGCTCGCCGTTCACGATGCCGTGCAGCGCCCGGACGAGCTCGATCATCGTCGGCCGGGCGTCGGGATCCTCGGCGATCGCCTTGTTGGCCAGGGCGCGGATGGCCTCGGGCAGCGTGCGATTCGCGTGCAGGAGCATCGCGCCGAGAGCGTAGACATCGGCCGCACCGTCGAACATGCGCCCCGCCGCCTCGGGCGCGCGACACTTGGCGATCCACGGGTGGGTCTGCGGACGGGTGGCGAGCTGCGTGAGCTCGATGCGCGGCTTGTCGCCGGCGCCGACCCAGATTGCGAGCGGATGCAGGGCGCCGTGAAACACGCCCACGTGGTGCGCGACCGAGAGCGCGCGCCCGGTCTCGAGGACGATCGCGATGATGCGCTCGGCGGTGGTGGTCGTCTGCTCGAGGAGCTCCGCGAAGGGCGGGAAGCTGTCGCTCTCGAGCATGAGCACCGGGGGCCCGCCGGCCTCGAGCGCAAGCACGGGCCGCACGGCCGCATGCTTGACCGCGCTGATCGCGCGCACGCGCTGCTCGAGCTCTGTCCACCGCGGCGTACCTGGATCGAACGCGAGCTCGTGCAGCTCGACGAGCCCCTGGCCGCGCCGCGCGAGCACGACGGAGCCCTCGGAGCCAGCGCCGAGCTGCGCGATGCGAACCGGGGTGTCGTCATCGCTGCCACCGGGCGCGAACAGCGCCGGCATGGTGGCATCGGATCCCGCTGACAGCTGCCCCACCGGCGCAGCATAGCCCGAAGGCGAAATGCGCGCGAAGTCGGCTACTGGACCGTCAGGCTGACGTCGACGGCCGCCTCGCCCCGGTCGGTGCTCGTCGCCAGCTCGACCACGCGGCCCGGCACGCTCGCGGCGAGCGAGCTGCGAGCCCGCTCGAGACGAGACGGGCTGGCGATATCACCCTCGGTGAGCGTCACGACATGCGAGGTCGCCGACGCCGTGTTCGTCACGGAGATGCGGCGGAGGTGAAAGAGCGGGCCGAGCTCGACGGAGAACATGACGTACGCGCCGCTCGGGTCGAAGGTCACCGAGGCCGACGACACCGTCGCTGCGAGGTAACCCCGCTCGGCGAGCACCTGCGCGAGGGCCACGCGATCGGCCTCGAGGGTCGTATCGTCGACGAAGCCACCGACCTCGGTCTGGAGCGCGCCGCGCAGGGCGGCGAGGGGCAGGTCCTGGCCATCGATCGCGACCGACTTGATCTGCTGCACGCGCTCTACGGGTGCGCTCCGGTCCGCACGGGCCTCGCCAGGAAGCTGGGAGACGGCCACCCACACGGTCGCCGTGATGACGGCCACGGCGAGGAGCACGGAGAGAATCGAACGCACGCGGCCGGATACTGCATCCGCGGTGCCGACCGTAACCGCCTGTGATTGCTAGCTAACCCAGTGGGTTAGCGTATCCGGTCAATCACGGTGTAGCGAGCCCTTCACTCGATCAGGAGATCGGTCCCGGCCTCGATGCAGGACCGCTCGACCTGCGCGCGCTTCTTCTCGGGAGTCTTCTTGAACCAGCGGAAGGCGGCGGCGTGCCGATGCGCCTTGCACGCGGAGAGCGCCGCAAACATCGCGGTCTCGCCGGCGGCCTTGCAGTTGTACGCTTGCTCGAACGCCTGGAGGGCCGCGCTCCACTGGGCCTTCGCGTAGTAGGTCGCCCCTTGGCTGTGGAGCGCGTTCCAGTCGCATTTGCGGTCGCTGGCGGACGACTCGGCGGCGGCGGAGCCCAGCTCGATGCCCTTCTGCAGACACGTCTGCACGACGCTTGGCTGCCTCTGCTCGTCGACCCGCGCGAAGTACTTCTTCGCTTCCGTGGCGCGCCCGGACTTGCACGCCGACATCGCAGCCAGCAACGCAGACTCCTTGGTCTGCTGGCAAGCGAACGCCTCCTCGAACGCGGCGAGCGCCGCCCCCCACAGGGCCTTGCCGTAGTGCTCCTTGCCCTGCCTGGTGAGAGCCGCGGCGTCACATGCGGCGGGCGGCGGACCTCGGTCCTCGACGGCCTTGGGGGTCGGCGCGGGCGGCGGCGCGGGGGCTGGGGTCGGTGCGGACGCGGGCTCCGGATCGGTGCCGATCGCGTTCAGCTTCTCGATCGCCGCCTCGAGCTCGTCGACCTTCTTCTCGAGCTCCTCGACCCGCAGGTCGGCGAGCGACGGCGCGGGCGGCGGTTGCTTCGATCGGTCGATCATCACCGCGATGAGGATCGCGGCCACGGACAGCACGATCGCGCCCCCGGCGAGCAGCACCGAGCGGTGAGAGCGCTTCGTGTCGACAGTCTCGGTGGCAGTGGACATGGGTACCCTCGCGTTGGCGATGACGGCGTCTGTGACATCGGGGGCGACGGGCGCCTCCCAGGCGTCGAAGTCGAGGTCGTCGTGGTCCTGGGTCATACGAATCCTCCGAGGCGCTCGCGCAGCGTCGTGCGCGCCCGCGCGAGCCGCGACTTCACGGTGTTGAGGTCGGCGTCCACGATGCGCGCGATCTCCGCGTAGTCGAGCTCGTGGTACTCGCGCAGCACGATCACGGCGCGCTGGGCATCGGGCAGCGCGGCGACGGCATTGGCGATGGCCGCCCCGAGGCGCTGCCGCTCGAGCATCGCATCGGTGCGCGGCCCGCCCGCGACCTCCTGCTCGAGCGCGACCGGCTCGTGGCGACGCAGCTCGTTGAGCGCGAGGCGCGTCGCGATCGTGTAGATCCAGGTGAGCAACGTCGCCGGCCCCGCCGGATCGAACTCTGGCAGCGCCCGCAGCACGCGCACGAACGTGTCCTGCACGAGGTCCTCGACGCGATGCCGCGCGCGCCCGGCGAACAGCCGCCACACGAGCGCGTGCACCGCCGCCTGGTACCGCCCCACGAGCGCGCGCCATGCCGCTTCCTCTCCGCGCTGCGCTCGACGCAGCGTGAGCTCGTCGAGGGGTTCGACGCGGCGGGTCGGCCGTGGGGTCGAAGCGAGAGACACCGCGAGCATCGGAAGGACTACACCCGCGACGAGGCCAAAGGGTCCGGAGAAAAAAATGCTAGTCGAGTCCGCGGAGTAGCGCCTCGCGCACGGCGTCGTAGCGCGGGGGCAGCTCGACCGGCGTGTTGCGATACCTCGGCGCCTTCGCCTCGGCGAGCGTGCCCTCGTGATAGCCGACCTTGAAGTCGGCGAACTTGAGGCCGCTCGCTGTCGAGATCACGATGACGCGCTGATCGCGCGTGATCTCGCCGCGTGCGGCGAGCTTCGTCAGCGCCGCGAGGGCGACGCCCGTGTGCGGATCGGTGAACAGGCCATCGCGGTCCGCGTGCGCCGAGGCATCCGCGAGCTCCGCTTCGCTGACCGCGAGGGCCACTCCGTCGAAGGCCTTCAGCGCTCGCACCGCCTTCTTGAAGCTGACGGGATTACCGATCTGGATCGCGGAGGCGAGCGTCGTCTTTGCCTTCACCGGCTCGAGCTCCGACCAGCCCTTCTGGAAGCTCGTCGCCAGTGGGCTCGCGTGCGCCGCTTGCGCGACGCAGATCCGCGGGCGCTTGTCGACGAGGCCGAGGGCGAGCAGCATCTCGAAGCCCGCGCCGAGCGCCGACACGTTGCCGAGGTTGCCGCCGGGAATCACCACCCAGTCGGGGACCTGCCAGCCGAGCTGCTGGGCGATCTCGATCGCGACCGTCTTCTGTCCCTCGAGGCGCAGCGAGTTCATCGAGTTCGCGAGGTACACGCCCTCCTTCGAGGCAAGCTCCTGCACGAGCGTCATGCAGCCGTCGAAGTCGGTGTCGACGGCGAGCACCAGCGAGCCCATCGCGAGCGGCTGGACGAGCTGCGCGGTCGAGATCTTGCCGCGCGGGAGGATCACGACCGACCTGATGCCGGCCGCGGCCGCGTACGCCGCCAGCGCCGCCGACGTATCGCCCGTCGACGCGCAGGCGATCGCCTTCAGCGGCTGACCGCGCGCGATCATCTGCTTCACCATCGACACGAGCACGGTCATGCCGAGGTCCTTGAACGAACCCGAGTGCGAGGTCCCGCACTGCTTCACGCGCACGTCGCCGAGGCCGAGGTCCGCCGCGAAGCGCGGCACACGCGTCAGGTGCGTCCCGCCCTCGAGCATCGAGACGATATTCTGGCTTTCGAGCTGCGGCGCGACCCACTCGTGCTTGCCCCACACCCCCGAGCCGAACGGCTCCTCCACCTGGCGCCACCGCTGGCCGAACAGATCCTTCCACTGCGCATGGCTGCGCTCGCGCAACGCGGTCAGGTCATGCACGACCTCGAGGAGATCGCCGCACGTGGGGCAGCGATAGATCACCTGCTCGAGTGGATATCCGCCGGCGCATCCTGCGATGCACCGGAACTCGGCCGAGAACGCCATGGGCGCACTCTACCCGCGTCGACGGCAGTCAGCTCTTGGGCTTGGCGCGAATGACGACCTGGTTGTCTTTGACGACCACCGAGAAGTCGACGCCCTTCGCCTTGTACTGCTCCATGATCTTTGGAGCCTGCGCGTTGATCGTCTTCAGGAGCTTCGAGTACGCCCCCGGCCCGGCCGCCTCACCGACCATCTCCTTCGCCTTGACGTACTTCGCGTAGAGCGCGTTCACGTCTGCGTCGCTCATGCCCGGCGGCGGCTTCTGCGGTGCGGGGGCTGGGGCCTTCGCGGCGGGCGTCGGGCGCGGAGCTACGGGTCGCGCCGACACGGGCGTGGGGCGCACGGCCGGCGTGGGGCGGGCCGCGGTCGGCGCGGGCTTGGGCGGCCCCATGAAGTCGGTCGGCTCGTCGTCGCGGTCACGCGGGAAGGGACCGGCCAAGGTCTCGACGGGCGTGCTCTTGCCGATCGATGCGCCGGGGATGATCGGAATTGGCCTGACGGCCTGGGACGGCGCGAACGGCTTCGGCCCACCGACAGGCGGCAACACCGTCGGAAGCTTGGGAATGGCCATCGAGCCCGGCGGGCGCGGCACGACGGGCACGCCCGCGGCCGGTGTGGTCGCGCGCGCCGGAACCACGGGCACGCCCGCGGC
>JALHPV010000010.1 GCA_022842285.1 Kofleriaceae bacterium | reverse complement strand
TCCGCGGCGAGCCAGGCGGCGGCGGCGGCGGTCTCGGCGGTCGCGCGGTCCGTGGAGCGCTGGGCGATCCGTGCGAGCGAGGCGAGGGCCTGGGCGCGGGCCCGTTGATCGCCGCTCTGCGCGAGGAGCTCTGCCTCGAGCTGGTACGCCGCGCGGCGGATCGAGAGGGTGTCCGGCTCGGTCGTCGCGCGCGGGACCGCCTCGGCCTCCGTGCCCGCGGTGACCATGCTCGCCATCGCCGCCCCCGGCTCGCCGAAGTCGTAGAGGACCTGCAGTCCCTCGTGGAGGTCGGCCAACGCCGCCGACAGATCCGGGGTGCGCTCGCGCCGGCGGACGTCCGCACGCCGGACGAGCAGCGCCGCGCGCTCCACCGGAGGAGGCCGCGTGGCGAGGAGGGCGTCGAGCCAGCGGCGCTCCGTCATCGCGTCGTCGCCGGAGCGCGCGAGCAACGTGCGAGCGGCATCGCGCGCGAGCTCGGGCGACCGCTGTTGCGCGAGCTGGTGGGCGCGCTGGTAGTCGGCGCTCGCCGCGGCAGGCTGCCCGGTGCGATCGAGCAGGTTGGCCCGAGCGATCGCGAGCTGCGCGGCGCGGGTGTACAGGCGATCGCCTCCCGTCGCGGGACTCTCGTCGCGGGCGAGTCCGACGAGCGCCACGATCGCGGTGTCGAGCTCGGCGGCCGCGTGATCCCGATCGAGGGTCGCCTCGGCGAGCTCCGCCAGCACCGCGTGCGCCTCTGCCGCGGTCTCGCCGGAGACGAGCGTGGCCCGGCGCAAGCTGGCGCGAGCCTCGTCGGTGCGCTGCAGCGCGAGGTACTGCCGGGCGAGGGCGATCTCGTGCTGGGCCGCGGTGTGCTGCGGCAAGCCGAGGCCCCGCAGCCGCTCGTAGAGCTCTGCGGAGCGAGCATGATCACCCCGGGCGGCAGCGAGCTGGGCGAGTCCGGCGACGGCATCGGCCTGCAACGGATCCAGCTCGAGGGCTCGCTCCCACGCGGTCAGAGCGGTGATGCCGGCCGTGTCGAGCTCCGCGCCCTGATGGACGAGGTTGCCGAGGGCGGCCCACGCGCGCGAGCTGGTGCGGTGATCACCGCGCGCATCTGCGAGCCGCGCCACGTCGCGCCATGCATCGACGGCCTGCGCCGGCTGGGTCGTCGCGAGGATCGTGGCCGTCATCTCGGCCACCGCCGGATCCTCGGGCGCGAGCGACCGCGCGAGGGCGAGCTCGGTCTGCGCGGCCTCTGGCTCGCCGAGGTGATGGGCGAGTACGTCCGCGAGGCGCAGGCGTAGCTGGAGCGAGCGCTCGGTATCGGTCGTCACCGCGGCCCGCGCGCGCACGAGGCGGACCAGCTCCGGCCAGCGCTGCTCGTCGGCGAGGCGATCGGCCAGCGAGTCGGCGGCCTCGACGGACGCGGCGTCGTGCTCGAGCGCGAGCTGGTACAGCTGGGTCGCCGCCTTGGGATCCAGCACGCGCAGGAGGCGCGCCCCGGCGAGGGCGGCGAGGGCGGCCTGCACGTCGTCGCCCTCACCCGAGGCGAGCTGCGCGAGGAGTCGCAGGTGCGTGGCCGCTTCGCGCGCATCGCCTTGCGCGAGCGTGATCGACGCGAGCGTCGCGTGGGCGGCCGGGAACGCCGACCACCGACCGAGGGCCTGCCGCGCGAGCTCGAGCCCGTCGAAGAACCACGTCGCCCGCGCCGCCGCGAGCGCGAGGATGCGCTCGAGCACGTACGGCTGGTCAGGGCCACCCGCCGCGAGGAGTGCGCGGTAGCCCCGCATCGCCTCGTCGAGGTGCCCGTCCCGCAGCTGGGCGTCGACGGAGTGCATGAGGTCGAGCGCGCCCGCGAGCTGATGCGCCTGTGGCCGCAGGCCGAGCTCCCCGGCCCGGGTCCCCGGTGGCCCGTAGGCGATCTCGATGCCGGAGCGCTTCACTGCGAGGCCGACGAGCTCGATGTCGCCGACGGCCGGCAAGCGCCAGCCGGAGGGTGGCAACAGATGCCAGAGCAGCGAGCCGACGAGGTCGACCTCGATATCGCAGAGGCCGCGGACCCGCGGTCGCTCGACCACGCCGGCCGCATCGGTCGCGGAGAACAGGGCGGTCAGGATGCGATCCGCGACGAGCGGGCCGGGCGTCGGGAGATGGCCGTGGACCCGGATCGTGCTCGCCATGGCGCGCAGCAAGGCACCGGCGCTGACGAGGAGCACGCGGAACGACAGGTCCGAGGCGGCGAGCCCGTCGGCCGCGCGCGCGCGCACGGAGATATAGCCATCGTCGAGCCGGGCCGCGAGCTGGGTGATGCCGAGCCCAGCGAGATGCCGCCGCACCTGCTCGACCCTCAGGTCGAGCGCGGCGGGGGTCATGTGCACGGCGAGCGACCGCAGCCGCGTGCGCCGGCGCTGGAACCGCTCGGCATGGAGGGCCGTCAGCTCGCCGCTCGCGGGGAGCTCGGCGACCTCGAGCTCGAGCGAGTCCACCGTGACCGGGCCCACGACGAGCTCGGACAGCGCGAGACGACCCACACCGCTCACCGCCTGGAAGGCGAACGGTAGCCGGCGCGGCAACGAGCCCTGCCCCTCGATCACGAGGGAGCTAAGGTATCAGAACACCGAACGAATGCGGACAGAGCGCCCAGGGATCCGTTCAGATGGTCAAGCGGAGGAGACGACGAGCGAGCGAACGACGGGGGGCCGTACTCGTACTCGTGCTCGTGTCACGTGCTCGTGCACGTACACGATCGGCCTCGAGGCGCGTGCGCGGCTCCGCGGAGGGGCCGCACCCAAGTTCCTCGGTTGCTGACCCATGTACCCGGTTTGCGTCGCCGAAGAGCGCGCCGAGCTACCGCTCGCCCCGGCCTCGCTACTTCATGTTGGTGCAGGGGCGGAACGTGGTCGGAACCGCGTTGCCCTTGTCGTCGAACTCGGTGATCAGGCTCTCCGCGGGATGGAGCTTGTCCTCCTTCTGGAGCTGCTTGCACTTCGTCACGACGAAGTCCTCGACGAGCTGCTGGCCGCGCGCCGCATTCATGGCCGCGAGCATCGCGTCCGCCTTCTTCTCGAAGTCCTCCACCTTCGGGTCGCCGCGGTCGGTGAGCTCGAGGACGACGTAGTTGCCGTTCACCTCGAGGACCTGCTGGTGGATCTTGCCGACCTGGAGCACGTCGTACAGGAGCTTCGTCGACTCGACGTCGAGGCCGGGCATGACGGGCTTGCGCGTCTCCGGGCCGATGGTCTGGAGCTGCGGCTTGCTCGCGTCACCGAACGCGGGCAGCTGATCGGTCGTCGCGACCATCGACTCGGGGATCTTCTGGACCGTGGGCGCCGCGGTCGGGGGCGCGGTTGGAGCCGCCGAGCCAGCCGCCGCCGAGCCGGAGCCGCCGGCGCCGTCGGCCTGCGCGTAGGACTTCGCCGGGACGTCATCGCTCTCCCAGACGATCGAGCCACTCTTGGGCGCCATCTGGATGTCGAGGTTCTTCAGGAGGTCGCGCTGCTGCGCCGGCGAGAGCTGGAAGTCGGGCGGGAACTGCTTGTCGAGCGGGGTGGTGCTCGACGCCGACAGCGCCGCGATCGCCGCGCGCTTCGCCCCTTCCTTGCTCCACACATCGCGCGCGAGGCTCTCCGCGATCTCCAGCTTCACCGCATCGAAGCCGAGGTCGCCTTCACGCTTCTCCTCCACGGTCACGAGATAGACGCCCGCGTCGGTCGCGATGACCGGCGTCACCTCGCCGGGCTTCAGCGCCTTCACCGCATCGTTGACCTTGGGATCGCCGAGGGCGGGGTTCTCCGCGCTGCGCCAGCCAACGAGGCCGCCCATCGAGCGGTTGTTCTCGTCGGTGTTCCACTTGGATGCGACATCCGCGAGCTTCGTCTTGCCCGCGATGAACTCGGCGCGCGTCTTCTCGAGAAGCGCGGTGGCGGCCGCGACGGGCTGCGGCTTGCCGGGGACGGTCTCCTCGGCCTTCGGCGGCGTACCCGCGGAGCCCGAGCCTGCGTCGGGCGTCATCTGCAGCGACTCCGCCTTCGCGATGAAGATCTGGCGGATCTTGAGCGAGGGCTTCGTGCCCTTGTACGTGACCTCGTCGGCCGTGAACTTCGCCTTCACCTCGGTCTCGTGGGTCTGCGCGAAGCGCGCGACATCCGCCTCGGTGAGCTTCATCGCCTGGCGGAACGCCTGCGGAGCGAACTCGACGAGGTTGTAGGTCACCGTCGACGACGCGAAGAGGAAGTCGGAGAGTGCTTCCTCGCGCGAGGCGCGCGCGGAGGCGGCGAGCATCTCGGCCATGAGCGTCGCCTGCATCGAGCGGGTCTGCTCGTCGCGGTACGACGAGAGCGAGCGCACGTCGAGGTTCGCGACCCAGCGCTTGAACTTCGCGCCACTCCACGTGCGCGTGCCGTCGGGGTGATAATCGAAGATGTTCTCGCCGAGCGGAATGCGCGTTCCGCCGAGGAAGAAGTAGCCCTGCTTGATCTCCTCGTCGACCATGTCGCCGGAGACGCGGATGCCGTGCGCCTCGGCGGCCTGCGCGAGGATCTCGCGACGGATGAGGAGGTCGATCGCGCGGTACTTGCGCTCGCGCTCGTTGCCCTGGTTCTGCGCGCCCATGGCGACGCGGAAGGCAGTCAGGTTGACGTCCGTACCGTCCACCTCGACCGCGGAGTTACTGTTCGAAGAGCACCCACCACCCTGGCCGCCAGACGGGCCAAAGTTGATCACGAACACCGCAATGAGGATGCCGAAGATCAAGTAGATGAAGATGGAGGCGCCCCGCTGGCGCATGGATTCGAGCATGGGGAACCGCGGAGGGTTCTAGACCGACGCCAGCGCCAGAACAAGCACCCCCAGGATTGTCTTGCGCCCCGGGGGCCCCGGTGTTACCTCCGCTCCGCCCAGGGGACACCTGAACCCGGGCAAGGAACGCAGGAAAACCATGCTCTTCGATTGGGTCTACGGAATGTTTTCCAATGACCTGGCTATCGACCTCGGAACGGCTACGACCCTCACGTTCGTGAAGGGCCGCGGGATCGTTGCGAACGAGCCGAGCGTGGTGGCCGTCCAGGCGTCCTCGCAGGGACCCAAGAAGGTCCTCGCGGTGGGCAAGGAAGCCAAGGAGATGCTCGGGCGCACGCCGGGCAACATCGTCGCCATCCGGCCCATGAAGGACGGCGTGATCGCCGACTTCGAGGTCACCGAGGCGATGCTCCGGTATTTCATCCAGAAGGCACATCAGCGTCGGACGCTCGTGCGTCCGCGCGTGATCGTCAGCGTCCCGTCGGGGATCACCGAGGTCGAGAAGCGCGCGGTGCGCGACTCGGCGCTCGCCGCGGCGGCCCGCGAGGTCTACCTGATCGAGGAGCCGATGGCGGCGGCGATCGGCGGCGGTCTCCCGATCACCGAGCCGACGGGCAACATGATCGTCGACATCGGCGGAGGCACGACCGAGGTCGCGGTGATCGCGCTCGCGGGCGTGGTCCTCAGCAAGTCGATCCGCGTCGCGGGCGACAAGATGGACGAGGCGATCGTCCAGTACGTGAAGCGTAAGTACAACCTCCTGATCGGCGAGCGCACCGCGGAGCTGATCAAGAAGGAGATCGGTTCGGCGTATCCGCTCGAGGAGCCGCTGACCGTCGAGGTGAAGGGCCGCGATCTCGTGGCCGGCGTCCCGAAGACGCTGATGGTGAACAGCGACGAGATCCGCGAGGCGCTCCAGGAGCCCGTGAACGCGATCGTCGACGCCGTCCGCTCCGTGCTCGAGCGGACCCCGCCCGAGCTGTCGGCCGATATCGTCGACAAGGGTGTCGTGCTCTCCGGTGGTGGCGCACAGCTGAAGAACCTGGACGTCCTGCTCCGCGAGGAGACGGGCCTCCCGGTGATGGTGTGCGAGAACCCGCAACTCGCCGTGGTGCTGGGCACGGGTAAGGTCCTCGACGAGCTGTCTCTGCTGCGCGAGATCGCGCTGCGGTAACGGGGGCGAGGCCAGTGAGGCTTGCCGAGCGACGGGGCGGGGCCCCCAGCGACTCCGCCGATGGGGCGGGGCGGAGCCCCGTGGCATGACCCTCCGCGGACGCATCGTGGATTGGGTGCTCACGGGCATCCTGATCCTCGTGCCCGCGCTCGTCCTCCGGTCGAGCCTGATCCGGCAGCAGCCGTCGGGCTTCGATCGCGCGTTGCTGCGGATCACCGCGCCCCTCGAGGCGGGCGTGTCATGGGTCGTCGAGGGCATCGGCAGCCTGTGGGGCAGCTACGTCGCGGTGGTGGATGTCGAGGACGAGAACCAGGAGCTGCGCGCCGAGAACGAACGTCTGCGCAAGGAGCTCGCGACGATGACTCGCCGTGCGTACGACGTCGCCGCGCTCGAGGAGCTGGCCGTCGTGAAGCAGCGCACTCCCGCCGACACCGTCGGAGCACGCGTGATCGGGGCGCCCCTCTCGCCACAGTTTCGCGTGTTGCGCCTCCGCATCGATCGCGGCGCCAAGGACGTGCAGCCCGACATGCCCGTGATCGCGGGCACGGGCCCCGTCGGGAAGATCGACAAGGTCTACGGCGATTATGCTGACGTGCTGCTCGTCAGCGACTCGCGATCGCGCATCGACGTCGTGGTCAAGCGCACCGGCGCGCGCGGCTGGCTGGTCGGCCTCGGCAAGCCCGACTCGTACGCGTGCTCGATCACCTCCCTCGAGCTCGCGGCGAATCCCGAGCAGCGAGCGAAGATCGGCGACGAGATCGTGACGAGCGGCGTCGGCTCGGTGTTCCCGCCGGGGCTCACCGTGGGGACGATCAGCTCGCTCGACGGCGACGACGGCATGTTCCAGAAGGTGGAGGTCACGCCGAACGTCGACGTGTCGCGGGTCCGCGCCGTGATGGTGCTCCTCGCTCCGCCGCCGCCGCCGGACCCGGAGGCCAAGACCAAGAAGCGCAGCGAGCCTGCCTTCGGAGCGCGCGCCCTGTGAGGACCGCGACGCTCGTGCTCGTCGCGTACATCGCGTGCGTCATCGTCGGGGCGGCGTGGCGCCTCCTGCCCATTGGCTTTCTGCGCGACGCGGTGCCCGATGTCGGGGCTCTGACGGCCGCGTACCTCGGCCTCACCGCGCGCCGCAATGTCGCGCCTGCCGTCGGCGGCTCGGTGGTGCTGGGCTACCTCGTCGACATCATCAGCGGCGGGCCGGCGGGCCTCGCCGCGCTCGTGCTCGGCCTCGCGAGCCTGATCACGCGCAGCGTGCAACAACGCATCCTCGTGCGCGGGTTCGCGCTGACGATGGCGTTCTCGGGGTTCGTCGCGATCATCGCCCGCACGCTGGCGCTGCTGGTGCGTGGCATCTACGGCATGGGCGGCGCATCGTTCCTGACCGAGCTTTCGCACATCGCGCTCTGCGCCCTGGCGACGGCGATCATCGGGCCGCTCGTGTGGAAGGCGTTCCGACGGATCGATGCGGCGTTCGCCCGCACGCATCGGGAGCGCGACGCGGCCCTCGAAGGATTGGCGCCCTGATGCTCCTCCGCGGATCGAATCCCGCGTCGGGGACGGGCCCCGCGCTGCCGGAGCTCCACCGCCGCCTGAAGTGGGTAGCGCTCGCGGGCGTGGCGGCATTTCTCCTGATCGCGGGTCGCCTGTGGCAGCTGCAGGTGATGCGCGGCGAGAACTACTACGAGCGCACGGTCAGCAACGTCGTCAAGGAGCGGTACCTGCCGAGCGTGCGCGGGAAGATCCTCGACCGAGATGGCGTGCCCCTCGCCGACAACCGCCCCGCCTTCAACATCTACGCGGTGCCGCGCGAGCTGAAGCCCGAGACGCGGATGGCGCTGATCGCGCTGCTCGGCCTGACCGACGACGAGATCGTGAAGGTCGACGAGCGCATCGCCGTCGGCAAGAAGCGCGATCCGAAGTCTCCCATCGTCATCCTCGAGGACCAGGGGCGCGACAAGGCCGCTCTCGTCGAGCAGTCGCTCGCGCGCTTGCCGGGTATCGAGGTGCACCACGAGCCGTATCGCTTCTATCCGCAGGGCGATCTGGGCGCGCATCTCATCGGCTACATGACGCAGATGACGACCGCGGAGGCCGAGGACCGCTCGTACAAGGGGTACGACACGAGCGAGCTCGTGGGCCGCTACGGCCTCGAGAAGTCGTGGGAGAACTACCTGCGCGGCAAGCAGGGCATCGAGCGCTACGCCGTCGACGCGCGCGGTCAGCGCCTCGACGACAAGACCGCCGCCACGCTCATCCAGGGTGAGCGCGTGATCGGCGCCGTTCCGGGCGCGAACGTGATCCTGACCATCGACGCCGAGCTGCAGAAGCTCTCCGAGCGAGCCATCTCGCAGGTCGCGGCGGGGGCGGTCGTGATCGTCGAGCCGCGCACCGGTCGCCTCCGTGCCGTGGTGAGCAAGCCGTCGTTCGACCCCAACGTGATGACGGGGCACTTGACCCGCGCCGAGGAGACGCTGCTGCTCTCCGACCCGCGCAAGCCGTTCATCGACAAGGCGCTGCGTGCGACCTATCCACCGGGCTCGGTGTTCAAGTTCGTCACCGCGCTGGCCGCCCTCGAGGACGGCCAGGCCGCCGAGGACGAGGTCTTCCTGTGCCCCGGCGAGTACCAGCTCTCGGGGACCACCTTCAAGTGCAACGGCACGCACGGCAAGCTGGACCTCATCGGCGCGATCCAGCACTCGTGCAACGTCTACTTCTGGAAGCTCGCGACGGAGCGTATCGGTATCGATCGTATCGCCGAGGTCGCCCGCCAGTTCGGCTTCGGCGTGCCCACGAACCTCGGGCTCAATGGTGACGCCGCCGGGCGCATCCCGACGAAGGCCTGGTACGAGGAGCGCGGGCGCTACAAGGTCGGCTTCGCGACGAACGCGTCGACGGGGCAGGGCGACGTCGAGGTCTCCGTGGTGCAGATGGCGATGGCGTATGCCGCTCTCTCGAACGGCGGGACCCTCTACACACCGCAGGTCGTGGACCGCGTCGTCGCGAGCGACGGCCGTCCGATCGTGCACTACGAGCCGAAGGTCGCGCACGAGATCGCGATTCCCGCCGACGCGCTCGATATCTGGCGCCGCGGCATGTGGAAGGTCACGAACGAGCCCGGCGGCACCGCGTTCGATCACGGCTACGTCGCGATCGTGCCGGTGATGGGCAAGACGGGCACCGCCGAGATCCGGACCAAGGCCCGCAAGAAGGAAGAGGACCTGCGGGACGTGCGCGGGTACTCGCCCGCGCGCTCGCACTCGTGGTTCGCCGGGTGGGCGCCCGCGGAGAACCCGGAGATCGTGATCGTCGTGTTCGCCGAGCACGGCGGCTCGGGCGGCAAGGTCGCGTGGCCGAT
Organism: Kofleriaceae bacterium; assembly: GCA_022842285.1. Classification (GTDB taxonomy): domain Bacteria; phylum Myxococcota_A; class Polyangia; order Haliangiales; family Haliangiaceae; genus JABFXX01. The sequence goes on along the minus strand of JALHPV010000010.1, from coordinate 48,817 downwards.
CGCCAAGCAGATCATCGAGGGCTACTTCACCAAGATCTCGCCGCGGCCGCAGCCCGACGTGGGATCCGGATCGGGGGCCGGGCCGTGAAGGACACTGGACTCGCCCTGCCACGTGCCACCGTCGGCGTCTCGCGCTGGCGCCGCTTCCGGGCGGCCGTCGACTGGCCGTTGATCCTCACGATGCTCGCGCTGTGCGCGATCGGCCTCTTCAACCTGTACTCGGCGACGCGCGGCACGCGGCACTCGGCGAAGTTCGACACGCAGCTCAAGTGGATGGTGATCGCCTCCATCCTCTTCATCGTCGCCACCGCAGTCGACTACCGCGCGCTCGTGCGGCTCGCCTGGATCGGCCTCGGTACCGCGATCTTCTTGCTCATCGTGGTGCGCCTGCTCGGCGATGCCGCGCACGGCAAGGGCAGTTATCGCTGGCTCAACATCGCGGGCATGGGCATCCAGCCCAGTGAGGTCGCGAAGATCGCCGTGATCCTCGTCCTCGCGAGGATGTTCCAGGACGGCGAGCTGTCCGGCTACACGACCGAGGCGCTGCTCATCCGCCTCGTCGCGCTCGCCATCCCCGTGGGGCTCATCGCCATCCAGCCCGACCTCGGGACCGCCACGCTGACGACGCTCATCTGCCTGACCGTTGGCTTCCTCGCGATGCCGAGCGTGTGGCCGATGATCCACGTCACGCTCGCCGGACTACTCGCCATCCCGATCCTCTGGGAGACGATGCACGACTACCAGAAGAACCGGATCCTCGCGTTCATCGATCCGGCGAGCGATCCGACGGGCAACGGCTGGCATACCCGTCAGTCGATCCTCGCGGTGGGCTCGGGGAAGATCCTCGGCAAGGGCTACGGCGAGGGCACCCAGAACCAGTTCGACTTCCTCCCCGAGCACTGGACGGACTTCCCGTACTCGGTGTGGGCCGAGGAGTGGGGCTTCATCGGCTCCGTGCTGCTCGTATCATCTTCGCGTTCCTGATCGTCTGGATCTTGAACATCGCCCTGTCGGCGCGGGATCGCGTCGGCGCGGTGATCTGCGTGGGCGTCGCGGCCATGACCTTCTGGCACGTGGTCGTGAATATCGGCATGGTGTTGGGCATCGCGCCGGTGGTCGGTGTGACGCTGCCGTTCATCTCGTACGGTGGCAGCTCGTTGTGCGTCTTCTTCATCGCGATGGGATTGGTGGCGAATGTCTCGCTACGTAAACATGGCTACTAGATCACTCGTCCTCGGCGCGCTCGCGGCGTGTGGCCCCAAGCCCGTACCGCCACCGCCGCCGGTGCCCGTGCCGGTCGCGGCGATCCCCGACGCCCCGGTGGTGGATCCGGACGCGCCCGTGTTCGCCGGCTTGTTCGAGCCGCGGGCGACCACGTTCCGGGCCTTCTTCTCGATGGCCGAGGGCGACGCCAAGGACATGAAAGAGACGAACGTGACCTGCACGGTCAACGGCGTCCGGCAGGCAGGCGACGACCGGGAGCTGACGCTCGCATGTGTGGGCGAGATCGATGTCGTGGTCGCCCCGGCGGGGACGCTGGTCTGGCGGTCCGACGGTCTGTGGCTACGTGGCGGAGGTCCTCCACTCCTGTCCGGCGAGCTCTCGGACATGAAGCTCATGGACACCAAGCCGTTCGAGGGCCCCGTCGCGCAGCCGCGCCCGTCGGACGACCGCGTGACGCTCGAGCGGTTCGCCGACGGCTGGTGCATTCGTACGCGCTGGTGGCGCAACCGCGAGGACCGCGGTTGGACGCTCTGCTTCGAACACGGCGCCATCATCGGCGGCGCGGGCACGCACTCGGGCTACGGCCGCACGCACGACGTACGCTTCGGCCTCGCGCCGTGACCCGATCGGGAACCCAGGCGCTCGTACCGCGCAGGTGAACCGGCACGGTATCAGGCGCTCCTGAGCCCTCGGTTCACGCAGAACGCCTCGAAGCGCTTCATCTCGCCCTTGCCGCGAGGTACGAAGGACATGGGAATGCTCTGGCCTTGCTTCCAAAGGCCAAACTGCCGGAACGGCCCCCAACCCTTGAGCCGATAAGCCTTCAGGTCGCTGAGCTTGAACGCAACGTTCTCTCTCCCCTCCGCGAGCTGGAGTAGCTCCCGCTCCAATCCGTCCAGGGTCTGGCCCACCTTGGACGTGATCTCCTGGACGGCGGGCGCCATCGACGCCTCGGAGCTTTGCTGGGCACGCCCGGTCATGCTCGCGGACGTCACCTGCGTCGGGAACGCGAAGAGGTAGTTCGAAGTGCAAACCGCTACGACCTTGTGGATCACCACCTTGAGTCCTGAGCGGTAGCTAAGGTCCGCGGTCGGGAGCGCGATGGCGTTCTCGTCAAGCTTCAGGGGTTCGGTCATGGCCACGTATCCAGCAACGACTGCGCCAGCTACCTCGCGTGCCATTCGGGGTCTAACCCACTGCCGGAATGGGAGCTCGAAAGCCCACCGCCTACGTGAGTAGCCGCTTGTCGCGTCGACCGCGCCACGTCGCGAGCAACACGCGCCGGTCGCTGTTGGGTCTCCTTGCCAGTGGGTCGTCGCTATTGGCATATCGCGGCGTTGCGCCTGACGCCCCGGAGCTGCGACGCGCTTGCGAAGATCTAGTAGGGTGGGCGCGATGAAGCCTGGACTCCTCCTCTTTCTCGTGGCGTGCGGCGGTGGCGCTGCATCGACCGGAACCAGCAACACGGCGGACCCTGGGACCGGCGCGTCCGGCGGGCTCCCGGCGGCCTACGCGAGCCTCTTCGAGGCGAAGACGCTGACGTTCCCGGCGGAGCTCGTCGTGTCGATGGACGGCCAGACCGACAAGTCGACCGGCACCGTGACGTGCGTGATCTCGAACGTCGCGGATCGCGCCGAGGGCGGCAAGACGGCGCAGCTCGACTGCACGAGCGAGCTCGAGATGCCGGCGTCCCCGTCGGGGACCTTCGTGGGCACGGCCGACGGCCTCTGGCACCTGGACGACCCCGCCGCCGCCCTCGATCCGAAGTACCGCCTCCTCGGCGCGACGCCGGCCGCGGGCAAGACGGAGATCAAGGGCCAGGATCCCGACATGGAGTCGGGCGAGATGATCTCGGTCGAGGCTCACGCGGGCGGCTGGTGCATCGCCTACGGCGCATGGGGCGGTGACGAGGGCGGCTGGTCGATGTGCCTGAAGGACGGCGCGCTCGTCGGCGGCAGCGGCTTCTTCGCCGGCGGCTCGACGCGTGACGTCTTCTTCGGCGAGGTGAAGCGATGAGACTCGCCGCGCTGCTGTTCTGTCTCGCCGCCTGCGGTGGCGGGGGCACGAAGCCGACGACGCCGACGGATCCCGCCGGTGGTGCCGCCGCGCCCGCGGGGCCGGCGATCGCCGCGGGGGCTCCCTACGGCGCGGCCGACGAGGCCATCGGTAGCCTCGCGCTCAACCTGCCACAGGAGCGCGCCGTCGAGATCGTCGGGCCGCTCCCCGCAGATGTCGTCGCGCCCGTGATGATGCAGGCCACGGGGGAGTGGATCTTCGTCGCGAGCTATCCCGAGCAGGGGCTCATCATCACGTTCGGCAGCACGCAAGAAGCGGGGCCGTTCACGGTGAGCAGCATCACCGTCGAGGCCCCGAGCACCTGGGCCACGCCGCGTGGCATCTCCATCGGCAGCACGAAGGCGGACGTCGAGCGCGTGTACGCGGGCGCCATCAACACCGAGGAGCCGATGGAGAACACCGTCGTCGTCAACTCGGTCTACGGGGGAGTCCTCTTCGGTATCACCGACGACAAGGTCTCCTCGATCTTCGTCGGCGCCGCTTCCGAGTGAGCGTCCGCCTCTCGAAGTTCCTGTCGCTGGTGCTCCGGCACCAGCCCGACCGGATCGGCATCACGCTCGACAAGGCGGGCTGGACCAGCGTCGTCGATCTCCTCGCCGCCTGCGCCAAGCACGGTGTGGCCATCACGCGCCCCGAGCTCGAAGCCCTCGTCGCGGCCTCCGACAAGCAGCGCTACGCGTTCACCGCCGACAAGTCGAGGATCCGCGCGAACCAGGGCCACACCGTCGCCGTCGACCTCGGCCTTCAGGCCAGCGCGCCCCCCGAGTTGCTCTTCCACGGCACGACGAAGACCGCCGCCGCCTCGATCCTCGAGACCGGCATCCACAAAGGCTCGCGTCACCACGTGCATCTCTCCGGCGATCGCGAGACGGCCACCAAGGTCGGCGCGCGGCGCGGCGCGCCCGTGATCCTCGTGGTTCACGCCGCCGTCATGGCCGCCGCCGGCTACGAGTTCTTTCGTACCGACAACCACGTGTGGCTGACCGAGCACGTGCCCGTCGAGTACATCGATACGTAGAGCAACGTGCTCAGAACAGCTGGCCGAGGTAGTGGCGGGCTTGCTTCTGCCACCACGGGTACGTGTGGCTCGAGTCCTCGCCCCAGAGCGCGAGGTGATGCGGGATGCCCTTCTGCTTCAGGAGGCTCGCGAGCCCGACGGTCTCGCGAATGCATCCGTGCTCGTGCGCTCCGCGACCGACGACGACCGTGAAGTGCGTGAGCCGGCGCACGCGCTCGAGCGCCGCGCCATGGAGGTTCGGCAGGAACGCGAGCGGGTCGTTGAAGTAGAGCTCGGCGCTGCTCGCGCCGTGAAAGTGCTTGCTGCCGGAGTACGTGCCCGACAGACCGAGCACGCCCCCGAACACCTCCGGGAACTTCAGGGCGAACAGTGACGAGTAGAGGGCGCCGACGCTACAGCCCGCAGCCACCATGCGCACCGCCGGTAGCTGGCAGTCAGCGCGGATGAACGGGACGAGCGTGTTCAGCACAAACCGCTCGTAGGCCGCGTGGTGCGCCATGCGGCTATCGACGCTCCCCTCGCCGGAGAAGCTGCGCGATACGTTGCTCTCCGGGCAGTAGATCTTGAGCCGGCCCGCGGCCATGAGCGGCCCGAGCGCATCGATCATGCCCCCCGCGTGCCACTCGTGTGCGACGCCTGCGTTCGACGGAAAGACGATCAGGGGGCGACCGACCTCCCCGTACTGCCACACGTGGACGCGGCGGCCGAGATCCGGGCTATCGAGGAGCATGTGACGCATGCGGCGCGCCTCGTATCACGCGCGCGCGGGCACTGTCCACGACGGTCCCCCCGCGAGCGACGCTCCGCGCATGTCGACGTTGGACGTCAGCGCGCTGCCCGACCGGATCCGGGCGCTCTACCAGGCGATGACGGCCTCCTCTTCACGATCGAGGAGCGCGCGGACTTCGCCGAGGAGCCCGCCCTCGCACCGTTCCTCGCCGGCGCGTGACCCTGCACATCAGTGCGCGGGACACGGCCCTTTGTCGGGGCCCTAGACTCCTCGCCCAACCAAGGCCACGTGCGGCCGAGGACCGGCTTCATGCCGGCTCGATCCTCACCTGCCGCGGAGCGCTGCCGTGGCTGAGTACTGGGCCTCACGAAGGCGCTCGAGTGCGCTGGGCTACTTCGTCGCGGGGGCGGGGGCGGGGGCGGGCGCGGGCTCGACCTTCGCCGGCTCGACCGGAGCGGTGCCGTCCTTGGCCGGGTCGGTCTTGGCCGGCTCGACCGGCGGCGTGCCGTCGACCTTCGCGGGCTCCGCCTTGGCCGGCTCCGTCGTCGGGGTCGGGGCAGGCTCGGTCTTCGCGGGCTCCGGCGTCGGGTTCGGCGCCGGCTCGGTCTTGGCCGGCTCGGTCTTGGCCGGCTCGGTGACCTTGGTCGTGGACGACGCGTTGTCGTCCTGCTTCTTGGGGCAGCCAGTGAGGCTGACGATGGCGAGGAGCGAGGCGAGCGCGAGCGACAGGTTCTTCATCGAGAGACTCCAGTGGGGCAGATCCGCCCCGTGTCTCTCGGTGGTGTCAGAGCGCGCGCGACCTGCCAGGCAACTAATGTCTTTCTTCGTCGCCGGATGCGGACAATCGCGTGAGCGACTGACTACAGGTGTTTCTGGAGCTCGGCTTCGATCTTGGCGCGGTTGGCGGCGCCGACGAGCTGGCCCACGACCTTGCCGCCCTTGAAGATCAAGAGGGTGGGGATGGAGCGGATGCCGTAGTTCTGCGGAACGATCTGGTGATGGTCGACGTCCATCTTGGCGACCTTCACGCGGCCCTTGTACTCGTCGGCGAGGGCATCGACGGTGGGGGCGATCTGCTTGCAGGGGCCGCACCACACCGCCCAGAAGTCGACGAGGGTCGGGACGTCGGCCTTCAGGACCTCGGTCTCGAAGTTGGCGTCGGTGAGCTCCTTGATGTTCGCGCTGGCCATGGTCGGTTTGTAACGCCCTGCCATGACGGTGGCAACCGGGGACTCGGGCAGGTGGGCAGGTGGGTGGTATGATTTTAGGTAGATGTCGCGCCTCTTCATCTCCGTGGATCGGCTGGACAGCTGGAGCAACGAGGGGCGCGCGACGCTGGAAGGCGATCGCATGACGCTCACGGAGCTTGGCCGGTCCTTTGCCATGAAGGCGGCGGTGACGTTCGTGCGTGCGAACGGGCAAGACCACGACCCCTATGACCTCGTCGGTCGGGTGCGCTCCAAAGAGGATCTGGATGCGATGGGCGCCGAGCAGCTGGGCAACTCCGTCATCTACAAGGACACGGCGTACGACGTGATCGACGGCTTCGTCGGCGAGCCGCTCCCGCCGTCCGCATGAGCGCTCCGGCCGCCGACGCCGTCCGCATGCTCTCGGTCGCGCCGTCGCCGGCCTTCTGGGCGGCTGTCGGGTTGTATGCCGCCGCGGGCGCCGCCTTGCTCGCGGTGCTGGCGGGGCACCAGCGATTTCGGCCGCTGGCGATCGGGCTCGTCGGCGCGGCGCTCCTCGCGCACGGCACGGACATCGGCTGGCGCGGCGTCAATCACGTGCACCCCGCGCAGTCGGTGCGCGAGGCCCTCGGGTTCCTCGCCTTCATGATCACTGCCGGCTACCTGCTGGCGAGCATCCGGTACCGACTGACCATCGGCGGCGCGGTCGTGATGCCGGTGGCGCTCGTGCTGCTTGTCGCCGCACGGCTATCGCCCGAGGGGGAGCCGACGGACATGTCGGCGCTCGGGCGCGTGCACATCACGCTCGCGACGATCGGCGTGGCCATCTTCGCGCTCGCGAGCACCGTGTCGGCGATCTATCTCGTCGAGGAGCGCGCGCTGAAGCAGAAGAAGTTCGATGCGATCGCCTTCAAGGATCGCGGAGCGCCGCTCGAGGCCCTCGATCGCATGAGCCATCGCCTCGTGTGGGTCGGCTTCCCGATCTTCACCGTCGCGATCGTTCTCGGGGCGATGTGGGTGAGCCGCCTCGGGCTGTCGCTCGATCGCCTCGAGTACCCGCTCGCCGCCGTGACATGGTTCGCGTTCGCGGGGCTCCTCGTCGCCCGGCAGGTGTACGGCTGGCGCGGTCGGCGCTCGGCGAAGCTCACCCTGACGGGCTTCGTGGCCGCGATCCTCGTGCTGGGCATCTACCTCCTGCGCCGGATGGTGGAGTAGGCGTGAGCGAGCTGTTCGTCGTCGGCATCAGCTGGCGGACCGCCGTGGTCGCCGTGCGCGAGAAGCTCGCGTTTCGCGAGGAGGAGCTGCCAGCAACGCTGCGTGGACTCGTCGGCAAGCTGCCCGTCGCCGAGGCGTTGCTCATCAGCACGTGCAACCGCGTCGAGGTCTACGGCGTCGCCAAGCCGGGCCACGACGCGACCGGTGAGGTTCGGCGCTACCTCGCCGAGCAGCGCGGGGTCGCGGCGAAGGACGTCGCCGATGTGCTCTACGACTACCGCGGCGATCAGGCGATCCGACACGTGTTTCGCGTGGCCTCGGCGCTCGACTCGCTCGTCGTTGGCGAGGCGCAGATCCTCGGGCAGCTGAAGGACGCTTATTCGCTCGCGGGCACGAATGGCACCTCGGGACCCGTTCTGGGCCGGGCGCTCGAGCGCGCCTTCAGCGTCGCGAAGCGCGTGCGCACCGAGACCGCCATCGCGCGCGGCGCCGCCAACATCTCGTCGGTGGCGGTCGAGCTCGCGAGCCGCGTGTTCGGAGACCTCGGCGGCAAGAGCGTGCTCGTGGTCGGCGCGGGCAAGATGTCGTCGCTCGCGGCCCGCCACCTCTACGCCTCGGGCGCCCAGCGCATCGTCGTCACCAATCGCTCGCCCGAGAAGGCCGAGGCCCTCGCGGAGGAGATCGACGGGGTCGCGCGCCCCTGGGCGGAGCTCGAAGCCCTGCTCGCGCAGGCCGATGTGGTCATCAGCTCGACGGGCGCGCGCGAACCGATCCTCACGAAGAAGCTGTTCAAGGGCGTCACGAAGGCGCGCCGCTACCGCCCGATGATGATCATCGACATCGCGGTGCCGCGTGACGCCGAGCCCGCGATCGGGCAGCTCGAGGGCGTGTTCCTGTTCAACATCGACGATCTCGAGCGGGTCGTCAGCTCGAACCTCGCCGAGCGCGCGAAGGCGGCCGAGCATGCGGGCCGCATCGTCGAGCACGAGGCGGGGCAGTTCGAGCAATGGCTGCGCAGCCAGGCGGTGGTGCCGACCATCCGCGCGCTCCGCGACCGCTTCACGACCGTCGCCGAGACCGAGGTGACCAAGGCACTCGACCAGCTCACCCGCAAGGAGCACTCCCCCGCGCAGCAGCGCGAGCTCCTCCAGCGCGTGGTGCAGCTCGTCACCAACAAGCTCCTCCACGCCCCGACGGCCGCGCTCCGCGAGGCGTCTCCCGAGGACGCGGCCCGCCGCGCTCAGGTACTGTGCGAGCTGTTCGGGCTGGAGCCCGTGACGGAGCGCGACTCGCAGCCCCCGGCGATCGAGAGCGCGACGGAGCCCAAGCGTCCCGACGAGGTATCTTCATGATGACGAAGCTGACGATCGCGACGCGTGGCAGCGCCCTCGCACTCTGGCAGGCCGAGCACACCAAGGCCCGCCTCGCCGCCGTGGCCCCCGAGGTCACGGTCGACTTCAACGTCATCACCACGCAGGGCGACAAGATCCTCGACGTCGCCCTCGCCAAGGTCGGCGGCAAGGGCCTCTTCGTGAAGGAGATCGAGCAGGCGCTCATCGATCGCACCGCCGATCTCGCCGTTCACTCGATGAAGGACGTCCCCTCCGAGCTCGCCCCGGGCCTCCAGCTCGCCGCCGTCTCCACCCGCGAGGTGCCCTGGGACGCCCTCTGCGCCCGCGCGCCGGTCACCGTCGACACCCTCGCCCAGGGCGCGGTCGTCGGCACCTCGAGCATGCGCCGCCAGTGCCAGCTCCTCGCGCGCCGCCCCGACCTCCAGATCAAGCTCCTGCGCGGCAACGTCCCCACGCGCCTCCGCAAGCTCGACGAGGGCGAGTACGACGCCATCGTCCTCGCGGCGGCGGGCCTCACGCGCCTCGGCCTCGGCGACCGCATCACCCAGCTCCTGCCCCTCGAGCTCTCCATCCCCGCCGTCGCGCAGGGCGTCCTGGGCCTCGAGACGCGCGCCGGCGACACCGCCGTCATCGACCTCATCCGCAAAGCCATTCACGATCCGGTCGAAGAGCGCCGCATCGCTGCCGAGCGCACCTTCCTCCTGAAGATGGGCGGCTCCTGCCAGACGCCGCTCGCGGCCCACGCCCTCAGCGAGCACGGCCAGCTCCGCCTCCTCGGCCTGTGCGGCATGCCCGACGGCACGAAGATGCTGCGCGCCGAGGTCACGGGCGCCCCGGCGGACGCCGAGGCGATCGGGACCGAGCTGGCGGCCAAGCTGATGGCGCAGGGCGCGGGCGCGATCCTCGCCGCGACGCAGGACTGACAATCTCGATCGAGCCGTACGCCGAGGCTGTCACGCTCTCCCTCGCCAAGGCCCCGCCGCCGTAGCGGCGCACAGGGCGGCCGTGATCAGCGACAGCTTCACACGCCGGAGCGTACAGCCATCCCCGGCCGTCGCCGCAACCACCCGAGATGATGGGACTAGCCCCCAACCCGGCTACCCGGTAGCCCCCCGGATCCATGCGAGGAGACCATCGAACGCCGGAAACTTTGCCCCGGCGCATGGGGGGCTCTACGATTTCGGGACCCGTGATGCGACTCGTACGCCTCGTCCCGATCCTCTCGCTGCTCGTCGGGTGCGCGTCGCCGCTCGCGTCCGTTCGAGATGACAACCAGCGGCTCTCCACCGAGGTGACGCAGCTGCGCAGCGAGCGGCGGGCGCAGGATCGCCGGATCCGCGACCTCCAGCGCCAGCTCGACCTGGTGCGCGCGAAGGTCGTCACCGCGACGATGGACGCGATGCCGAACCTGCCCGTCGAGGTCGCGGCGCCGCCGCCGGGGCAGGAGTCCTCCCGTGATGCGCGCGTCGTCGGGGTCGACGAGGATGGTTACGAGATCGTGTACGAGGGCGACGCCGCCGCCGGCAAGGTCGCCTCGATCGAGATCGAGTCGACACCGCCCGCGAGCTATCCGCCGCCGCGTCGTATCGAGACGGCGAAGCCCGCCGCGGCGCGTCGCACGCCCACGCCCGCGCGCGATGTCGCGCCGGATCGGGGCGGCGATGCCGCGAACGAGTACCGGCTCGCGGTCGAGCTCGTGAAGTCAGGGCTGTTCGATCAGGCCGTCGAGGCGCTGCGCTCGTTCATCGGCTCGCACCCGAGTCACGACTACGCAGACAACGCGCAGTACTGGCTCGGCGAGGCGCATTACGCGAACAAGAACTACCCGCAGGCGCTGTCCGAGTTCCGGACCGTCATCGAGACGTATCCGCGTGGCAACAAGGTGCCCGATGCGCTGCTCAAGGTTGGCTTCTGCTACCAGGCGATGGGGCAGGGCGAGAAGGCGCGGGCCGTGCTCGAGCAAGTCGTGAACCTCTATCCCCGGACCGAACCGGCGGCCATTGCCGCCAAGCGCCTGGAGGCGTCGTGATGCGCTTCCCCCGCGTGGTCTTCGTCGCGTCGTTGCTCGCCCCCGCGAGCGCGCTCGCCCAGATCCCGACGTACCCCAACGTCCCCAACGCGCCGACGACGCTCGATCCCGCCTCGTCAGGGACGCAAGGGCCGCAGCCGACCCAGCCCGCGCCGGCGGCGTCGAACCCCGGCATCGTCATCGTCGGGCCGGACGGCAACATCATCGGCGGCGATCGCGCGCCCGGCCAGGACACCACGTATTACGTCCCGACGGGCAGCAGCGGCCAGATCGTCGATGACAACGGCTACACCGTCTACAACGGTCCGACGCCGGATCTGCATGTCGTGCGCAGTGGCGACACGCTGTGGGACATCTGCTGGTTCTACTTCAACGATCCGTGGCAGTGGCCCAAGGTCTGGTCGTACAACCCGCAGATCACGAACCCGCACTGGATCTATCCCGGTGACCTCGTGCGCTTGTTGCCGCGGGGCGTGTTCTCGCAGAACGCGCGCCCCATCGGCCCCGATCCCGATCCGGACGCCCGCCGGGTCGACCCGGTTCCCGCGCCCGCGCGCCGCTCGGATGTGGGCCTTCACACGATGGCGTTCGTGGAGAAAGCGGAGCTCGAGAAGTCGATCGTGATCGACGGCGCCGTCGACGAGAAGGAGCTCCTCGGCACGGGCGACCAGGTCTACCTGGCGTATCCGAAGAACAAGACCCCCGTGGTGGGCAACACGTATTCGATCTACGAGCCCGGGCAGCCGGTGAAGCAAGGCGGCAAGGAGTACGGCTCGTACGTGCGCCTGCTCGGCACGGTCGAGGTCCTGTCCGTGAAGGACAAGAAGCTCGCGCGTGCGGTCATCACGCAGGCGGATCGCGAGATCGAGCGTGGCGCCAAGGTCGGCCCGATCGTGAAGGCGTTCCAGAACGTCGACTTCGTCGCGCCGACCGTCGATGCCCAGGCGCCGATCGTCGGCATGCTCACCAAGGATCAGCTCATCGGCGAGGGCGAGATCGTGTTCATCGCGCTCGGGAAGCAGTCGGGCGTGAAGGCGGGCAATCGGATGTTCATCGTGCGCCGCGGCGACGCGAAGCCCGACACCATGAGCAACGAGATCGGGAGCGATGACCGGCGGTTCCCGGCGCGCGCGCTCGGCGAGATCGTGATCGTCGAGGTCGGGGCGAACGTCTCGATCGGGCTCGTCACGCTGTCCGTGCAGGAGATGAGCGTGGGCGACCTGGCGATGATGCAGAAGGCGTCCGAGTAGCCAACCGGGCCGGCCCCCTCGGGGAGGCCCGCGCACGCACCATATATAAAGAAGAGGCCGGCCGCGGGGCGATGTAAGCCCCTGGAATCGCTCGATCGGCGCGGGTCCGACTTGACGGACGTGGGCCAGGTGGCTATTTGCTACGCCCTCGTGACCTCGGTCGTGCTGAATCTGGGTGGGCTGCCCCGGCGTCTGGAGACGCTGGGATGGCAACGGCCCGTGTACGTGCGCGGCGCGGTCTGCCCCGATGGCCCCGCCGTGGCGATCGTGGGCGCGCGGGCAGCGAGCGCGGAAGGGATGGAGCGGGCCCAGCGCGTGGCCCGGCATCTCGCCGAGCGGCACGTGCACGTCGTGTCCGGCGGCGCGGTCGGCATCGATGGTGCGGCCCATCGGGGCGCCCTCGCTGGCGGCGGGACGACGACCATCGTGCTCGGCAACGGGCTCGACATCGCGTACCCCGCGCGCCACGCGTCGCTGTTCGAACAAGCACTCGCACACGGCGGTGGCCTCATGGGCATCGTGCCGGACGGCGTCGAGCCGCGGCCGGCCCTGTTTCCGCAACGGAACAAGCTCATCTCGGCACTGGTGGATGCGGTCGTCGTGATCGAAGCCGACGTACGGTCGGGGTCGCTCTCGACCGCCGCGTCGGCACTGACCCAGCAGCGGTTGGTGGCGGCATGGCCGGGTAGTCCTGGGTGTGATCGGCTGCTGGCGCGCGGGGCGGCGATCGTCGAATCGCTCGCGGACGTCGATCGGATCGTGGACGGGCAGGCACGCATGCCGATCCGCCCCGCGTTCGATCCGGACGTGCAGCGGGTGGCGGATGCGGTGGCGGCGGGGGCGGGCGACGTGGATGCGATTTGTATGCGGACGGGGCTTCCGGTGCGTGCGGTACTCCGCGCGCTTCCTTTGCTGGAGAGGTATTCGTGACCAAGTCGAACCAGAAGAAGGCCAAGGGCAAGTCGGGCAAGGGCTCCAAGGAGACCAAGGCCGAGCCGAAGCCTGCTGCAGCGGCCAAGGCCGCGAAGAAGAAGGTCGCCGACGAGGTCGAGGTCAAGCCCGCCAAGGGCAAGGCCAAGGCTGCGCCCACCAAGGTCCCGGCCAAGCCGACGAAGGCGAAGCCGGTGAAGGGCGGCAAGCTGCCGAAGGGGAAGAAGGCCGAGGTCGAGCTCGAGGACGACATCGAGGAGCAGGTTCCGAAGAAGCCCAAGAAGGTGAAGCCGGGCTCGGCGCTCGTCGTGGTCGAGTCGCCCGCCAAGGCGAAGACCATCGGCAAGTACCTCGGCAGCGGCTACGTCGTGAAGGCTTCGGTCGGTCACGTGCGCGACCTGCCGAAGAGCAAGATCGGCGTCGACTTCGAGAACGGCTTCGAGCCCGTCTACGAGGTGATCGAGGGCAAGAAGAAGGTCGTCGCGGAGATCCGCAAGGCGGCCCGCGAGAACGAGATCGTGTATCTCGCCAGCGATCCGGATCGCGAAGGAGAGGCCATCGCCTGGCACATCTCCGAGGAGATCAAGGACGTCAACACGAACATGAAGCGCGTGTTGATCAACGAGATCACGAAGAAGGGCGTGGCCGCGGCCATCGCCGCGCCGCGCGCCGTCGACATGGACAAGATGTACGCGCAGCAGTCGCGCCGCATCCTCGATCGCATCGTCGGCTACGAGATCAGCCCGATCCTCTGGAACAAGGTGCAGCGCGGCCTCTCGGCAGGTCGCGTGCAGTCTCCCGCCGTTCGCATGGTGTGCGAGCGCGAGGAGGAGATCAAAGCGTTCAAGCCCGAGGAGTACTGGTCGGTCGAGGTCACGGTCCGGGGCACCAACCCGCCGCCCTTCGATGCGCGCATCTGGCGGTTCAAGGGCGAGAAGGCCGAGCCGAAGACGGCCGACGAGGCGAATGCGATCGCGACGGAGCTCAACGCGGGCACCGCGGTCGTCGTCAGCGTCGACAAGAAGGAGCGTCGGAAGAAGGCGCAGGCGCCGTTCATCACGTCGCGTCTGCAGCAGGATGCGGCGCGCAAGCTCCGCTACTCCGCGAAGCGCACGATGGCGCTCGCTCAGCGCCTCTACGAGGGTGTCGAGCTGGGGGATGAAGGCCCGACCGGTCTCATCACCTATATGCGTACGGACTCGACCCGTATCTCCGACGACGCGATGCTCGCGCTGCGGACGTACATCGGCGAGACGTACGGCCCGGACTACCTGCCGGAGCAGCCAAACACGTACGGCAACAAGGAGCGCGCGCAGGACGCCCACGAGGCGATCCGCCCGACGCTCATGGAATGGCCGCCGGAGAAGGTGGCGCTCGCGCTCGCCAACCATCCGGAAGGTCCGGAGCTCGTGAAGCTCTACACGCTCATCTGGCAGCGCTTCGTGGCGTCGCAGATGGTGCCGGCCGTGTACGACGCGACGACCGTCGACATGGAGCGCGGCGAGGCCACCCTGCGCGCCACCGGCCAGGTGATGAAGTTCGCGGGCTACACGAAGGTCTACGAGGTCGCCGAGACCGACGATGCGAAGGCCGAGGCCGCTGACAGCGCGGATCGCCTGCTGCCGGTCCTTGAGGTCGGCGAGACGATCACGATCGAGAGCGTCCGCCCCGAGCAGCACTTCACGCAGCCGCCCCCGCGGTTCTCGGAAGCCTCGCTCGTGAAGGAGCTCGAGGAGCGTGGGATCGGCCGTCCGTCGACCTACGCCGCCATCATGTCGACCATCGTCGACCGCGGCTACGTCGAGAAGAAGGACGCGCGGTTCTGGCCGACCGAGCTCGGCATCCTCGTGAATAGCCTCCTCGTGGAGAGCTTCCCCGAGATCGTGTCGAGCGAGTTCACGGCCAAGATGGAAGGCGACCTCGACAAGGTCGAGGACGGCTCGGTCGACTGGCGCAAGCTGCTCGGCGGCTTCTACGAGCCGTTCAAGGGCGAGCTCGAGAAGGCGCGCACCGAGATGCGCGACGTGAAGCGCGAGGAGATCGCGACGGAGTGGGTCTGCGAGAAGTGCGGCAAGCCCATGATCATCAAGTGGGGTCGCAACGGGAACTTCCTGGCCTGCCAGGGCTACCCGGAGTGCCGCAACACCATGGAGGTCGTGAAGAACCTCGACGGCACGTGGGAGAAGGTCCCGCCGCAGACGACCGACGAGATCTGCGAGACGTGCCAGGCGCCGATGACGATCAAGCGCGGTCGCTTCGGGTCGTTCCTCGCCTGCACGCGGTACCCCGACTGCAAGACGACGAAGCCCATCTCGCTCGGCGTGAAGTGCCCGAAGCCCGGCTGTGGTGGCTTCCTCGCCGAGAAGCGCTCGCGGCGTGGCAAGCCGTTCTACGGCTGCTCGAACTGGGCGAAGAAGCAGTGCGACTTCGTCGCGTGGGACAAGCCCGTGCCGCAGCCGTGCCCGATCTGCAACGCGAAGTTCGTCGTCCGCAAGGAGAACAAGTCCGGCGTGACGCTGCGGTGCCTCGAGTGCGACTGGAAGTCCGGCGCCGCCGACGAAGAGGCCGAGGGCACCCCCGCGGCGCCGGCCGCGTGACCTGATAAGGTCTGGGCGTGCGCATCACGGTCGTTGGCGGCGGCATGGCCGGCAGCGAGGCGGCGTGGCAGCTCGCGGAAGCGGGCTTCGACGTCACGCTCGTCGAGATGAAGCCGTGCGCGATGTCACCTGCGCACCAGACGCCCCTGCTCGGCGAGCTCGTCTGCAGTAACTCCCTACGCAGCGACGATCCCGATGCGCCGGCGGGGCTCCTGAAGCAGGAGCTGCGCGCCTGCGGCTCGATGGTCATCGCGTGCGCCGATCAGCATCGCGTGCCCGCGGGCCAGGCCCTCGCCGTCGAGCGCTTCGGCTTCGCGCGCGCCATCACGGAGCGCCTCGCGCTGCACCCGCGCATTCGCATCGAGCGGCGCCGGCTCGACGAGCTCCCCGACGGTCCCGTCATCGTCTGCACGGGCCCGCTCACCGAAGGGGCGCTGGGCGAGGTCATCCGCGCCGAGCTGGGCGGCGATCGCATGTACTTCTACGATGCCATCGCGCCCATCGTGGCGACGGAGTCGATCGACTGGGACTTCGCCTTCAAGCAGTCGCGCTGGGACAAGGACAGCAAGCCCCAGCCCGGCGACGAAGGCGGCAGCGGCGATGTCGGCGTCGGCGACTACGTGAACTGCCCGCTCACCAAGATCCAGTACGAGGAGTTCGTCGCCGCGGTGAATGCAGGCCGCAAGGTCCTCCCGCACGAGTTCGAGGAGCCCCGCTACTTCGAGAGCTGCATGCCCATCGAGGTCATGGCCGAGCGCGGGCCCGAGACCCTCCGCTTCGGTCCCATGCGCCCGATCGGCCTGCGCGATCCGCGTACCGGTCATCGCCCGTGGGCCGTCGTCCAGCTTCGCCCCGAGAACAAGTACCTCACGGCCTACAACCTCGTCGGCTTCCAGACGCGGCTCGCGTACCCCGAGCAACAGCGCATCTTCCAGATGATCCCCGGCCTGCAGAAGGCCGAGTTCCTGCGCTACGGCTCGATCCACCGCAACACGTACATCGATGCACCGTCGCGTCTCGGTACGTCCTTCGAGCTCCGGTCGCGGCCCAACGTTCGCTTCGCCGGCCTGCTCACCGGCGTCGAGGGCTACATCGAGTCCTGCGCGATGGGCCTCGTCGTGGCGTGGCTCCTCGTCGCCGAGCTGCGTGGCACGACGCAGGCGCCCCCGCCGCCCGAGACGATGCTCGGCGGCCTGTACCTGCACGTCACCGCGCCGCGCGAGCCGAAGTACAAGTACGGTCCGACGAACGTCAACTATGGCCTCCTGCCGCCGCTCCCCGGCTCGCGCAAGGACAACCGCAAGCAGCGCATGGCCGTCCGGGCCCGCGAACAGCTCGCGACCTGGCTCGCCGCGCGCGGTTAGAGCTTCTCGCCCGGCAGCGCCGCAGCCTGCGCGATCCACTTCGTCAGCTGCGCCTCGTCGAGCTCGCCCTCGCGGATGTCCGAGTACCGGACGTCAGGAACCTTCGAGGTGCCCGCCGGCGGCGGCGTCAGCTGTGTGCCCTTGAACCACGTGACCTTCACGTACTGGTCGAACATGTGGAACGACATGAACCAGGTCACGCCATCGACGCCGTAGAAGGGGGTGTTCCACTTCACGGCCTTCTTCACGCCGGGGACTACCTTCACGACGAGCGCATCCAGTCGCTTCGCGATGACCTGCTTCCAGCGGTCGGGGATGGCCGCGAGGTACGCCTTCACCGGCGCATCGCCGTCGCCCTTCGCGATCTGGGGGTTCCCGCCCGCGAGGATCGTCACGCCGTTCACGACGGGCAAGGTCGCCCGGGGCTTGGCCTTGGATCGAGCCTTCGGCGGCGCGGACTTCGGGCGCTTCGGTGCAGGCATGTGCACGAGTGTAACGCTCGGAGTCAGCGAAACAGGGCGAACGCATCGGCCACGCGCTGCGGCGAGACCGGCACCGCCGTCTTGAGCTCGGGGGCAAACGTCGCGACGCGCAGCTCCTCGAGCAGCCAGCCCAGCTCCTCGAGCTCGGCGAGCTCGGTGGCGCTGCGGCCCTTCGCGCGCAGCTCCTCGCGGAGCTTGAGCCAGCGCTGCCAGAGCGGCGTGACGGCCGCGGCCTTGTTCTGATCCTTCATGACGTCGACGGTCAGCCGCTGGAGGCGGGTCTGCACACCGCGGAGGTAGCGCGTGACGTGTGGGATCCGGGCGGCGGGCATCGACAGCAGCACGTCAGGCGGGAGGAGATGGGCGAGCTGAGACGTGATGTCGTCGACGGCGAGCTTGAGTGGGCCCGGCTTGCCGGCGAGCGGCTTCAGCGCCGTACGGACCTTCGTGACGTCGACGCCGAGATCGACGGCGAGCTTGCCCCACTGGGTCAGGGCCTTGGGAAACTGCGCGCGCCCGGCCACGAGGCGCGCGGTGAAGGCCGCCTTCGTGCGCGGGACGTCGGCGAGGTCGAACGCTTCGTCCAGCGCACGCATGACGATCTGGCGCCGCGGCGTGAGCGGGTAATTCGGCGTGAAGAACGGGCCCGTCGCGATCGTGCCGGGCAGGGGCTGCTCCTGCTGGTAGTACGTCGTGCGCAGCTCGAGGAGCACGAGCTTGCGGAGGCCGTTGCGCATGGCGGCGGCGGCGGCGGCGGCGGACTCGAGGAGCTTCAGGTCGACGGTCAGATCGTTGTCGACGAGGGCGGGATAGCCGGGGACGCGCCGTCCGGCGACCTCGATCGAGACGTTCTCGGGGAGCACGTCGAAGTCCCAGCTCTTCATGCCGATGCGCTCGTGGCGTTCGCGCGGAGCGCCGGTCCACAGCGCTTTCGCCCGCTGCGCGAGCACGTTCTGGAGATCGGCGAGGTCGCGGCCCTGCGCGAGCGGCTTGTCGCGCTCGTCGACGATCCGGAACCAGAAGCCGAGGTGTTGCGGGACCGAGCGCAGATCCCACTGATCGCGACCGATGCGCTCGCCCGTACGCTCGAAGATGGCGCGCTCGAGCATCGGCAGGAGCCCACCCGCGAAGGGCTTCAGGGCCCCCGCGAGCGCATGCGCGAGGTCGGGGAGGGGCGCGAGCGCCTTGCGCTGGGTCTTCGGCAGCGACTCCAGCAACGCCACGAGCTTCGGCTCGAGCCAGCCCGGGACCATCCATCGCATCACGTCCGGATCGAGCTGCGGCAGCATCGCGAGCGGCACGGTGACCGTCACGCCGTCGTCGTCCTCGCCGGGATCGAACTTGTACGTGAGCGGCAGCTTCGTCCCGCCGAGCACCAGCTCGTCGGGGAAACGTGCCAGCGACAGGCCGGCGTCCTCGCTCTGCAGGACATCCGCGAGCTCGAGGAAGAGCAGACGCGGCTGCTTGGCCTCGGCGACGCGGCGCCAGTCCTCGAACGTCTTGCCGCTCACCACGCTCGGCGGGATGCGCTGCTCGAAGATCTCGACGAGCGTGTACTCGTCGGCGAGCATGCCCGAGACGCGCGCCTTGTCGCGCATGCGCTCCACGTCGGCGAGCAGCTGCTGGTTGTGCGCCGCGAACGCGCCCTTCGTCACGTATTCGCCGCGCACGAGCGCGTGCAGGATGAAGAGCTCGCGCGACCTCACCGGGTCGATGGCGCTGTAGTTCGTCTTGCGATTCGCGATCGGCAGGCCGTAGAGCGAGATGTTCTCGCGCGCCACGACCTGCGCCGGCTTCATCTCCCAGTGCGGGTCGCCGTAGCTGCGGCGCACGAGCGAACCGGCTGCGCGCTCGATCCACACCGGATCGATCTTGGCGACGGTCCGGGCGTAGAGGCGCGTGGTCTCGACGAGCTCGGCCGCCATCACCCAGGCCGGGGGCTTGCGGGCGAGGCCCGAGCCCGGGTGGATCGCGAACTTCATCGCGCGCGCGCCGATGTACATGCGCGACTCGGGATGGAACAGCCCGAGCTTCGACAGGAGGCCGGGCATCAACGCGCGATGAATGGCCTCCCCACTCGCCGGCTGCTCGGAGGGAGAGAACCCGAGCTCGCTCACGCCGCGCCTCAACTGCTCGTGGATGTCCTCCCACTCGCGCATGCGGTTGTAGTTGAGGAAGTTCTCGCGGCAGAGCTTGTAGCGCTGGTTCTTCGACCGGGCACGATTCGTGACCCAGAAGTCCCACAGCTTCAGGTAGCCGACGAAGTCGCTGCCCTCGTCCTGGAACTTCCGATGGGCCTCGTCGGCCTTCTGCTGCGCGGCCTGCGGACGCTCGCGTGGATCCTGGAGGCCGAGGGCGGCCGCGATCACGAGCACTTCTCGCAGCGCATTCTCGTCACGCCCGCCGAGGATCATGCGGCCGAGTCGCGGGTCCACCGGCAAGCGACCGAGCTGGACGCCGAGCTGCGTCAGGTCGCCACGTTCATCCAGCGCACCGAGCTCTTCGAGCACGCGGTACCCCTCGTCGATGGCGCGCTGGGCGGGCGGATCGAGAAACGGAAATCCCTCGAGGTCGCCGAGTCGCAGCGACTTCATGCGCAGGATCACGCCCGCGAGGCCGACGCGCTTGATCTCGGGATCCGTATGCGATGGCCGCGCGAGGAAGTCCTGCTCCTCGAACAACCGGAAGCACACGCCGTTCGCGGTGCGGCCGCAGCGGCCCTTGCGCTGATCCGCGCTCGCCCGCGAGATGGGCTCGATGTGCAGCTGCGTGACACCGGTGCGCACGCTGTACCGATTCACGCGAGCGAGCCCCGCGTCGACGACATAGACGATGCCGGGAATCGTCAGCGAGGTCTCCGCCACGTTCGTCGCGAGGATGACGCGGCGGCCGGGCATCCGCGCGAACACCCGCTGCTGCTCGGCAGCGGACAGGCGGGCGTAGAGCGGCAGGATCGTCGTGTGGGGCAGGGCGCGCTGCTCGAGCTCGGCCATCGATTCGCGGATCTCGCGCTCGCCCGGCAAGAACACGAGTACGTCGTTCCGCGGATCCATCTCCGTGATCTCGTTGACCGTGTTCGCGACGGCATCGGCGATGTCCGGTTCGTCCTCGCGCGGCGGGCGGTAGAGCACGTCGACGGGGAAGGTGCGTCCCGATACGCTGACGACGGGGGCGCCCCCGAAGAACGTCGCGAAGCGCTCCGTCTCGAGCGTGGCCGAACTGACGATCACGCGCAGGTCGCGCCGCCGCGGCAAGAGGCGCTTCAGGAAGCCGAGGAGGAAGTCGATGTTGAGGCTCCGCTCGTGCGCCTCGTCGATGATGATGACGTCGTAGGCCCGCAGCAGCGGATCGCTCTGGATCTCCGCGAGCAGGATGCCGTCCGTCATGAACTTGATGTTCGAGGTCGGCTTCAGGCGGTCGTTGAAGCGGACCTTGTACCCGACGACCTCGCCCAGCTCCGTCTGCAGCTCCTGGGCGACTCGGGCCGCCACGCTCGTGGCCGCGATACGACGAGGCTGGGTGCACCCGATCCGCTGGTAGCCCATCGCGAGGCAGATCTTGGGCAGCTGGGTCGTCTTGCCCGACCCCGTCTCGCCCGCGATGATGATCACCTGATGCGCGGCGATGGCGTCCGCGATGTCGAGCGCGCGCGCCGAGATGGGCAGCTCGGCCGGAAACGTCACGCGATCATCGAGGGCTACCATCGTGCAGCTCGCGCGCTACTTGGGGTCGGGGGTGGTCGAGTACACGAGCTCGATCGACAGCTGCTCCGTGGCCGCGGTGCCGGTGAACTGGACGGGGCGGGCGCCGTACCCGGCGAGCGCGTAGTCATCCGCGTAGAACGGGGGCAGCGTGGGGCCGGCCGCGTTCGCGGCGATGTAGATCATCCCGGGCCGGGGCGACTCCGGTGCCACCCAGCTCGTGCACCGGGTATCGGCGCAGACCATGGGGTGCTCGCCATCATAGTCCGGAGACTTCGGCGGGTAGTACCAGTACGCGCGCGTGGCGGGGAGGGGCTCGCCCCGGTCGTCGACCGTGCGCACCGCGAGGTCCCCCGTCACGGGCTCGGGCTCGGCAACGCAATCGCCGGCGGTGATGGCGTGGAACGTGTCACTGCCCTCGGGGCCGAAGACGGTGCCCCCCGGGCCGTCATCACACCACAGCGAGTCCTCGGCGAGGGTCAGCGCGAGGACCTGCGGGACGCTCGGCGAGCGAGCGAGCTCGCCGAGCTGCGCGACGGTGGTCGCATAGTAGATACACGTCGGGCGCCCCGGCACCGCCACGCCTGCGCGATAGCGGTCGGCCGTGACGAGGATGCGCGCGGGCAGGGGGCCGGTGATCGCCCACTCGGTACACGGGGTGGCGCCGAGACACGTGGCCTCCGCGGCCTCGAGCCAGAACCCGTCGGCGGTCTCGGCCTCGCGCCACCGGACGCGATCCGCGGCGACGGGGGAGCCGGCTGCATCCACGATGCGCACGCGGACAGGAGGTGCGCCCGCGTCGCCGCATACCGCGCCAGGCGCATCGAAGGACGCGTCCGGCGAGGCTGCATCGGGCGGGGCCGCGTCGGGCGTCAGCGTGGTGTCATCACCGCAGCTCGCGAGCGGGAGGAGCAGGAGGAGGGTACGCATCGTCACTTCTTCCCGCAGGCCGGCTGGAAGCCGCCGTTGCATGCCTGCTCGTAGAGCGCCTTCGCGCGCTCCTTGTTCTTCGGCACCCCCGTGCCCGCCGAGAGCAACTTCGCGAGGCCCGTGCATGCGCGCAGCGAGCCCTCCTTGCAGCCCTTCTCGAAGAACGACGCCGCGAGCTTGCCGCTCTTGCTGACGCCGCCCTTGCCATCGGCGTAGAGGATGCCGAGATACGCACAGCCTTCGAACTCGCCGCCGCCGTAGCAGGCGCGGCGGAATGAATACTGCGCCTGGTCCGCGAGCTGCTTGCTGCCGAGCTGCGCCGTGCCGAGATCCACGCACGCCGCGCCGTCGCCGGCCGAGCAGGCCTTCGCGAGCAGCGCGAGGCCGCCGTCGGCATCCTGCTTCGTGCCTTCGCCGCCCACCTTCGCGAGGCCCGCCACCCGACAGCCCAGGGTGCTCTCCCCGTCGCAAGCCTTCGTCGCAAGCTCGGACGCCTTCGCCCAGTCTTTCGCGACGCCGGTGCCGTTGCGGTAGGCGACCGCCAGCGTGGCGCAGCTCGTCGCGTTGCCCGCGTCGCACTGCTTCGCGCAGTCGCCCGGAGCGCTCGGCGCGCATTCGTGCGGCACGTCGGGGCGGCGACACGCGCCGTCGGCGAACGCGAAGCCCGGGGCGCACGCGGTCACCGGTACGTCGACGATCGTGCCGGGCTCGGTGATCGCCGGCGCCGTCCCTCCGATCGGCTCGAGCTCGATGCGCACGAGGGCGCCGCACTGATCCGGCGGCGCCTTCGCGTCGGGCGTGGCCGTGCCACACGCGGCGAGATCGCCGTCCTGGGAGGCGATCTTGGTCGCGGACTCGGACGTTCCGGAGGCGCCCTTGCCCATGATGGTGAGCGTCGCCCCCAGCTCCGCGCGCGAGCCCGTCGCGACCGCGAAGGCGCCGATGGTCGCGGCGCGGACGAAGTGCGTGGCGCCGTCGCACGAGCCCGCGAGCTCCGCGCGCTGTGCGACCTTCTTCGCCGACGATCGCTTCCCGATCGAGACGAGCTTCGCCAGCATGCCGCGCTCGCGGTCGAGCTTGCCGCCGACCTCGGTGAGCCACGAGATGCCCGAGATGGGCAGGTTCGCTGCCACCTCGTCGTTGGTGTTCATCTCGATCTGCTTCTCGCGGCGCGTCGTGCCGATGAAGCCGTACGAGCCTTCGAGCGTGCAGGCCGGCTCGAGCGTGAGCGTCTTGCAGTCATAGTGGACGAGCGCGACGCCCTCCTTCATCGCGACCTCGAGGTCGCCGCGAAGCTCCGGCGTCCAGTCCACGGCCATCAGGTCGTGACGGGCCGGCGTGGCGCACGCTTCGACCTTCGGGGGGGCCGTCGACTTGTCAGCATCGGCGATCGTGGGCTGCGTCGGCTGGATCGCCTGGGCGGGTCCTTTCGACGAGGGGCACGCGGCCAGGAGCGTCAGGAGGCAGGTTCCGAGCAGCGGCTTGACCATGTGCTCTCGTATCACGGGTACTCTGCTGCCATGGCTCGCCTCGTGGGCAAGACGGCTATCGTTACGGGTGGATCGAGCGGTATCGGCGCGGCGTGTGCGCAGGCGCTGGCCGCGGAAGGAGCCGCCGTCATCGCATGCGCGCGCCGGTATCCGGGCGGCCCCGTCCCGACGCCCGTCTTCGGCGAGGTCGTCACCGCGCACCTCGACGTCACGGACGAGGCACAGGTCGCGGCGGTCTTCGCGGCCACGCCCGCGCTCGACATCGTGGTGCTCTCGCACGGCACGGGGACGTTCGCGCCCGTGCTCCACGCGAGCGTCACCGACGTGCGCGGCATGCTCGATGCGCACATCACCGGCACCTTCCTCTGTGCACGCGCCGCCATGAAGCGCATGACCGCCCAGCGCGCAGGGCACATCGTCGCCATCGGCTCGCACGTCGCGCACCGCGCGTTTTCGGATTGCAGTGGCTACACCGCGGCCAAGGCCGGCCAGCTCGGGCTCATGCGCGTGCTCGCCGAGGAAGCGCGCCCCTTCGATGTCCGGGTCACGAGCCTCCTCCCGGGGGCGACCGACACCCCGATCTGGGATGACCGGCCGGGCTTCGATCGCAGCAAGATGATGCGGCCCTCGGATGTCGCCGGCTTTCTCGTCGCGATCGTCGCGCGGCCTGGCATCTCCGTCGAGGAAGTGACGCTTACCCCGCCTGCCGGCGCGTTGTGACGGGGTGAGACGATCGTGCGGTTCATCCTAGCTGTGCTCGCGCTCCTCGTCGGCGCGACCACCGCCCACGCGAAGACGACCTTCGTGAACGTGGGCCTCGCGCTCGACCTGCCGGCCGGCTGGACGTACCAGCAAGCGGGCGCCGTCGATCAGCTCACCACGCCCGGGCAGTCGCCGGTCGACGTGAGCCTCGATCCGCGCGCGTGCGCGGCTCGCCCCGCCACCTCGGCTACGCCCGTCTGGATCAAGCCCAACGTCTGGCCGGTCGCCGAGGCGGTGCCGGGTGGCGTCACCCTGTGCGTGCAACGCGGGACCGACTCGCTCGCGATCACCGTGCGGGACAACGCGGCCGAGCCCATCGTGGCCCTGCTCGCCGACGCGGTGATTCCGCCGGTCACGGTAGGGCCGCTCGTCGTGCGCTTTCCGTTCTTCACCGTCGCGCAGCTCGAGCCCTCGAAGCCGAACAGCCCCGACACGTCAGCCTTCCTCGCCGTGCGATCGGACGCGAGCGCGCCGGCGGGGATCCAGCTCACCATCCGCACGTCGGCCGCGCATTGCAGCGACGAGCTCGTCGCGTCCCTCGGCGCGGACGCGACGCCGTCCACGATCACGCCAGTGGGCTGGTCGCCCTATGCCTTCGAGTGGAAGGAGGGCCGCGCCGTCTGCCTCGACCTCGACCCGGGGATGCTCGTCGCCAAGTACATCAAGGGCGCCGATACCGGCATGCCCTTGCTCCTCGAGATCCTGCGCGTCACGGCGCTCGCCACGTTCGGGAGCCCCGTCGTCTACGACGGTACCGCCGAGCTCGTCGTGCCGCGGCTGGCCGCGCGCGTACCGGCCGCGCCGGGCGTGGGGGCCTGGAAGCACTTCGATGGCAGCGAGGCCGGCTTCTCCACGAGCGATGGCTTCATGGGCCTCGACAACCCGTACTCCGTCATCGTCGCCAAGGAGTGCATCAACGGCACGACGAAGCTCGCCGAGCCCGAGCAGATCTTTCCCCCCTCCGGCGACGGCGCGTTCTCGATGTCATCGGACACGCGCTTCATTGCCACCCAGTGCGTGAAGACCGTGCTCGGCAGCTTCACGGTGATCGTGATCGGTCCGCACGGGTCGCCGGTGCTGACGCCGCGCGGGCTCGAGAAGGTGAAGGCGTTCGTGGCCGTCATCGAACCAGCGCTCGGCGTGCGCGTGACAGATCCGGCCGCCCCGACTCCCCCGGGAGCGGAGGCCGGCCCGCGGTCAGGTGCCGCCCGCGCGATGCCCTTCGCCGCGTACCTGAGCGGCGGCCTCGCGACCTTCGAGCCGACGCCCACGCGCGAGCGCTACCTCGCCCCGTTCGTCTCGGCCGACGCTCGCCTCACCAAGGGCGCGCTCGCGTTCGACCTGGGCGTGATGCTCGGTCGCGGCGGCGGCGAGCTCATCGGCGAGGTCCGCACGATGGTGGGGCTCAACCTGCCGCTGGGGATCGCGAATGTCTCGATCCTCGGGGGCGGCGGCGTGGGCAGCATCGGGCCGGCGTCCGCGCTCGACGTCGCCGTCGAAGCCTCGGTGGCTCTGTACTCCGCGCAGTCGAGCATGCTTCTCGTCCGCGGCATGCGGGCGTGGGGGCTCGACGCCGCCGACCACGACGAGCTCGAGGTGCGTCTCCTCGTCTCGCGCAGGCGCGACGACTCCTCGGCGAACGGCTTCTTCCTCGGGTTCCGGTACATCGGGTTCGGCCCGAGCACGGTCGAGGACGCGAGCCTGAACGACGTGGTGGTCGCGAACGGGCATGCGCTGCTGTTCTCGGTCGGCCTCGGCGCCCTCGCGACCACCATCAACCGCCGCGACTAGAACGTGTAGCGGTCGGCGATGCTGGCCTGCTGCACCTTGTTGTCGCCGAGGAGACCGCGGGCGACGCCGATGTCGAGGGAGAGCTGGTTGCCCGTGGCTCCGACCGGAACGGCGACGCCACCTTCGAGTACGAAGAACAGCTCCGTGTCGAAGACCGGGACCTCGCGCGGCTCCTCG
This sequence comes from Kofleriaceae bacterium, assembly GCA_022842285.1. Taxonomy (GTDB): domain Bacteria; phylum Myxococcota_A; class Polyangia; order Haliangiales; family Haliangiaceae; genus JABFXX01. The sequence goes on along the minus strand of JALHPV010000010.1, from coordinate 22,512 downwards.
ATGCAGCCGGCCGGGTTGTCTTCGGCATCCAGGATGGTCTTGAGCGGGTCGATCTGGTCCAGGCACGGGACCGGGGGATGCCAGTCGCGCGTCGCTTGACGCAGGGGGACGGCGAGCGCGAGGCCGGTCGCGAGGAACGGCTGCGCGGTGTCGTTCACGTACGAGACGGCAGCCCCAGCGTGGATCGAACCAGTCACGAGGCCCGGGCTCAGGTAGCTGAGGCCGATGCCGTAGGTCGCCGCGACCCAGTCGTGTGAGCGGGGGGTGTGGCGCATGTAGCCGCGCACGCCGAGCAGCCATTCGACGCCGTCGCTGCCCCCCGACAGCTCGACCCCGATCGTGCGCCGCGTGGTGTCCTGGTGCTCGACGCGGATCGCCAGACCGTACGCGTCGTAGAACGACGGACCGGCGAGGCCAACCACGAGCATCGCGCTCGTCGCGCCCCGGGGCTCGGCGGACGTGTCGCCGTGGAACGCCATCATGGGCGGCGGCAGCGTCCGACTGCACGCGCCGACGAACAGCGAAAGGCTGCTCGCCGTGGCCAGACCCAGGGTGGGGACCCACGTCGTCATCGCGGCTAGGACACCACGAATGCGCGGCCTGTTGTCTGGTGACCGATCCTTGCCACCACGGCCGATCGCCAATCGTTGGTGCCCACGCGGAGTCCCCGCGAGCCCGCCGCCGCTCACGCGGAGGCCTACCAGCCCTGTGACCTGGTGCGGCCGGGAGACACCGATCGCGGTCGGGGACCAACAAACTCGCGTCGGGGCGGCTCTTGGTCGATCCTCGGCTCGACGTGCAGTGGGACGATGCCCTCGCGGCCTTCCAGCGCTACCTCGAGGTCGAGCGGGCGTACTCCCCGAAGACAGTCGAGGTCTATCTGCGCGACGTGATCGCGCTCCGCGAGTTCACCAGGGCCAAGCGCGGACAGGATGTGCCGCTGAACCGCCTCTCGGCCCTCGATGTGCGCGGTCAGCTCGCCGCCCTGTTTGGCGAGAACGGACCGGCGACCATCGGTCGCAAGCTGTCCTCGATCCGCGCGTTCGGGCGCTTCCTCGAGAAGCGCGGCGTCATCACCGGCAATCCGGCGACGGGCGTCCGCGGACCGAAGAAGAAGCGGGGCCTCCCCCGCGCCCTCGATGTCGACGATGCGTTCCGGCTCGTCGAGGCGCCGACGGCCACCCAGGCCGCGATCACCGCGCGCGCGCTGTCGTCGGCCGAGGCGGTCCGGCACGGCCTCCTGCGGCTGCGCGATGCCGCGCTCATGGAGCTCGTCTACGGCACTGGCCTGCGTGTCAGCGAGGCTTGCGCCCTCGATCTCGACGACATCGATCGCGACCGCTACGGCACCCCGATGCTGCTCGTCCGCCGGGGCAAGGGGAACAAGTCACGCCAGGTGCCCGTTGGCGGGAGCGCCGACCGTGCCCTGAAGGAGTATCTGCCGGCCCGTCGCGCCCTCGGAGCCACCGGGCAGGCGCTCTTCGTCAATGCCACCGGCGAGCGCCTGACCCCGCGGTCGGTGCAGCGCATGGTGAAGAAGTGGACCGTCGCCGGTGGGGTGCACGCGGCGGCCACGCCCCACGCGTTGCGGCACTCGTTCGCCACCCATCTCCTCGATGGCGGCGTCGACCTGCGGGCCATCCAGGAGCTCCTGGGGCACGCCAGCCTGAGCTCGACGCAGATCTATACCAAGGTGTCCCTCGACCACCTGATGAAGGTCTACGACGACGCCCATCCTCGCGCGAAAGCGAAGCCGTGATACCCCTTCGAGGGTGAAGCAACCCGAGATTCACTCGACGACGATCCTGTCCGTGCGCCGCGGCGGTTCCGTCGTGGTCGCCGGCGATGGTCAGGTGACCCTCGGCAACACGGTCGTGAAGGGCGGCGCGCGCAAGGTGCGGCGCCTGGGCGAGGGCCGGGCGATCGGCGGGTTCGCCGGCTCTGCTGCCGACGGTATCGCGCTGTTCGAGCGCCTCGACGACAAGCTCCGCGAGCAGCGCAGCCCCTTGCGGCGCGCCGCCGTCGAGCTGGCGAAGGAGTGGCGCACCGACCGCGCGCTGCGTCGCCTCGAGGCGATGCTCGTCGTCGCCGACAGCGAGGCCACGTTCATCCTGTCGGGATCCGGCGACGTCATCGAGCCCGACGACGGCGTGTGCGCCATCGGCTCGGGGGGCAGCTACGCCCTGTCGGCCGCCCGGGCGCTGTATCGCCACACCGAGCTCTCTGCCCGCGCCATCGTCGAGTCCGCGATGGCCATCGCCGCCGAGGTCTGCATCTACACGAATGCAAACCTCACCATCGAGGAGCTCGCATGAGCACGTCATTGACGCCCGGAAAGATCGTCGAGGAGCTCGACAAGTACATCGTGGGTCAGCGCGACGCCAAGCGCGCGGTCGCGGTGGCGATGCGCAATCGGTGGCGCCGGCAGCAGGTCGAAGGCCATCTGCGCGACGAGATCTCGCCGAAGAACATCATCATGATCGGCCCGACGGGCGTGGGAAAGACGGAGATCGCGCGGCGCCTCGCCCGCCTCGCTCGGGCCCCGTTCCTGAAGGTCGAGGCGAGCAAGTTCACCGAGGTCGGCTATGTCGGTCGCGACGTCGATTCGATCGTGCGCGATCTGGTCGAGGTCTCCGTGAAGCTCGTGCGCGACGAGGAAGCCCAGAAGATGCGGCCGCGCGCCAAGGAGTCCGCGGAGGAGCGGCTCCTCGATCTCCTGCTGCCACGTGCCGGCGGCCGCTCGTTCACCGACCGCGCTCACGAGCAGCAGTCGTCGGGTACGGACGCCACACGCGAGAAGCTCCGCACCATGTTGCGCGAGGGCAGGCTCGACGACCGTGAGGTCGAGGTCGAGCTCTCGGATGACTCGAACCCGCTCATGTCGGTGCTCGGCGGCCAGCCCGGCATCGACGAGAACGCCCTCTCGGGCCTGAAGGACATGTTCGGTGCGATGGGCCGCAAGACGAAGCGGCAGAAGCTGAAGGTTCCGCAGGCGTGGCGCGCGCTGACGGAGCAGGAGGTCGACAAGTTGATCGACCACGAGGCCGCTACCCGCGAGGCCGTGTTCCGCGCCGAGAACGCCGGCATCGTCTTCATCGACGAGATCGACAAGATCGCGACGAACCGCGAGCGCATGGGCGCCGATGTGTCCCGCGAGGGCGTGCAGCGCGACCTCCTGCCGATCGTCGAAGGGTCGACCGTCACGACCAAATACGGCCCGGTGAAGACGGACCACGTGCTGTTCATCGCCGCCGGCGCCTTCCACACCTCGAAGCCGTCGGACCTCATCCCCGAGATGCAGGGTCGGTTCCCGATCCGGGTGGAGCTGTCGCCCCTGACCGCCGATGACTTCGTCCGGATCCTGACCGAACCGCAGAACGCACTCACGAGCCAGTACGCCGCCCTGCTCGCGACGGATGGGGTGACCATCGAGTGGACCGCGGATGCGATCTCGGAGCTGGCCAAGATCGCGGCGGACGTGAACACCCGCACCCACGACATCGGTGCGCGCCGGCTCCACACCGTGCTCGAACGTCTCCTGGATGATCTGCTCTACAACGCCCCCGATATCGGAACCCAGACGATTCCGATCACCCAGGCGTACGTGCGCGAGCGCCTCGGCAGCCTCGTCGCCGACGAGGATTTGACCCGCTACATCCTCTAGCGCTCCGTGAGGCGTCGCGTAGGCGCACTAGGAACCATTCGTGCAGAGGGCTGGCACATACATGCGCTTGCCTCTCGTTGCCGCGGGCTGTCTCGCGGCGCTGACCGTTAGTTCGTCTCTCGCTCGCGCGTGGCAGATCGAGTCGTTCGCCACGACCAACTGCCACGAGCGCATCACCACCAGCGCCGTGGCATCGGCCGGGTTCCCGGACGACGCCGTGCCGCCGCCCCCGACCGAGACCGAGGCCCGTGCGATTTCCGACGTCCCGTTCTCGTTCCCCTTCGACGAGCAGCGGAACGGCTGGGGCCTCGCGCTCCTCATCGGCGTGCGCTTCAACGATGTCGAGAATCGCGACCCGGTCGACCTCCCGCGCCTCGCGTCCATTCACAACGATCCGGACAAGCAGGACGAGCACTGCCTGCGCCACGCGCCCGACGACGGGCCCGCCGGCGACATGGCCGCGCTCATGCGCTGCAAGGCCTTCATCCTCGCCGAGCTCGAGCTGGCGCTCGGCCCCACCGACACCATCGACCTGGCCGCGACCGAAGAGGTCGAGGTGTTCCTCAAGTTTCGCCAGAACACCAAGCTCCAACTCAATCGGATGAACTTCCACGTGGGACGCGCATTGCACGCGCTCGAGGACGGCTACACCCACATCCTGCGCGACGGCGCGACCGACGACGTTCGCCACGTTCTCAACTGGATCGAGGGCAATCTCTCCGGCGCCGACTACGACGAGGCCCGCGATGGGCACCCCCACATCGGGGCGGTCGACGACTGCAGCAAAGCGGATGATCTGACGCGGGACCGCGAGAACCGCTCGACCGCGGCCGCCACCGCCCTCGTGGAGGCGATCGCGGATCCGGCGGGTGGTCGTGCTGGCCGCCTCTCGCGCGCGGCCACGGTCATCGACGAGTCGTTCGTCATCACGCCGGGGTGCACCATCGAGAACAACTACTGCGACGCGCCTGAGCTGACGGTCACGGCGTGCGGCTGTGGCGCCGGCGAGGCGGGCGCGCAGGCGTCGCTCGTGCCCGGCCTCATGGTCGGCGCGATGTTCCTGCGCCGCCGCCGCCGGAAGGCGAAGCGGAAGCGGGCGGGCCTGGTGACCGCGTTCGCGTTGCTTGGACTCGCCGCGCCCGCGTTGGCGCAGAGCTCGCCGACGACCCCGGAGCCGTCGCCGATCGACCCCGCGACGGGCAAGCCCGTGCTGACGCCCGTCGACATGGCGCCGAACGCCGATGGCACCGAGCAGGCGAACACGTCCGACAAGGTCGAGGAGCGCACCCTCGAGCGCGAGGACAAGGTCATCGAGGCGCTGCCCGATCCCACCACCAAGAAGTGGGGCTTCGCCGCCGCCGCCTCCGCTTCGTTCCAGCGGGGCGCGGCCGCCGGAAGCGTCGGGCTGCGCTGGAATCCCTGCGACTGCTTCGGGCTCGGTCTCGACGTCGAATGGAACCCGTACGTCGCGTACTCCGAGCTCGATGTCACGGCCGGCACCGTTCAGGTCTACATCCCGGGCATATGGAAGATGCGCAAGTTCGGCAGCTGGGAGCTCCGGATGACGTTCGGACTCGGCGCGTCGATGCTGATGTTCGATCTCGTCGAGGCCGACCAGGGCTCGATCGGGCTCTACGCGAACTGGAATCCGCTCGGTGTCGCGTTCTCCTTCGGCCCGAACTTCAAGCTCGTCGTGAAGCCGGGCGACATTGCCATCCCGATTCCCGAGCTGGTCGGCTTCCCGTTCTACTACCCGCAATACCGATTCACGGTCGGTCTCGAATGGTATCCCTAGGGGCGTGAACCAGCCCGAGCTCCTCGCCGCCGCCGACAAGGCGTTCATCAAGAACTACCGCCAGCAGCCCATCGTCCTCCAGCGGGGCGCGGGCTGCGAGGTCTGGGACACGGCGGGCACGCGCTACCTCGACATGACCGCGGGCATCGCGGTGTGCGGGCTCGGCCACTGCCACCCGACCTTCACGCAGCGCGTCTCCGAGCAGCTCGGCACGCTGGTCCACGTCTCGAACCTCTACTTCAACGAGCAGCAGATCCTCGCCGCGAAGGCGATCACGGATCGCAGCTTCGCCGACCGCGTCTTCTTCTGTAACTCGGGCGCCGAGGCCAACGAGGGGGCGCTGAAGCTCGCGCGCCGCTACCAGGCGATCGTCAACAACGCCCCGGAGCGCACGACGATCATCTCGACGCATGGCAGCTTCCATGGCCGCTCGGTCGCGACGGTGTCGATCACCGGGCAGCCGAAGTATCGCGAGGGATTTGGTCCGCTCTTCGGGCCGATCGAGTTCGTCACCTACGGCGACCTCGCAGCGGCCGCGAAGCTCATCGAGACGAAGACGATCTGCGCCATGATCCTCGAGCCGATCCAGGCCGAGGGGGGCATCGTCGTCGCGCCGCCGGGCTACCTCGCCGGGCTGCGCGAGCTGTGCGATCGCACCGGGACCATCCTCATCTTCGACGAGGTGCAGACGGGCATGGGCCGCACCGGCACGTGGTTCGGTCACGAGCACGACCAGGTCACCCCCGACGTCATGACGCTCGCCAAGGGCCTCGGCGGTGGCATCCCCATCGGCGCCGTCGCGGCCAGCGAGAAGGCGGCGGCCGGGCTCGCGGCCCAGGCGGGCGGGGCGGTCCCCCACGCGTCGACGTTCGGCGGCAATCCGCTCGCGTGCGCCGCGGCGAACGCCGTGTTCGACATCATCGAGCGCGAGGGGCTGCTCGCCAAGGTGGCGAGCGCGGGCACGTACCTCGGCGAGAAGCTGGAGGGCCTGGTGCGCCAGTTCCCGGGCCACGTCACGGAGGCGAGGGGGCGCGGTCTCCTGCGCGGCGTGGCCGTCAGTGGTGCCCCGGCGCAGGTCGTGGCGCGCGGCCGCGAGCTCGGCATGCTGCTCTCGATCGCGGGTGACAAGGTCGTGCGCTTCGCGCCGCCGTACATCGTCTCCAACGCACAGATCGACGAGGGCATCGCGATCCTCGCAAGGGTTCTCTCCGAGGGGGTGGGCAAGTGATGGCACCGCGCAGCTTCCTGACCCTGCACGACATCGACGTCGACCAGTGGCCGGCGGTCTTCGATCGCACTGCCATCCTCCGCGTGCAGCGCCACGACAAGACGCTCGCCGGCAAGACGATCGCCCTCGTGATGGAGAAGGCGTCGACGCGCACGCGCGTGTCCTTCGAGGTCGCCGCGTACGAGCTCGGCGGCAACTCCACGCATCTCTCCGCGAGCGGCACGCAGATCGGGCGCGGCGAGCCCGCCGAGGACACGGCGCGCGTCCTCTCCGAGTACTGCCACGCCATCGTCCTCCGCACGTTCGGTCAGGACCGCGTCGAGACGTTCCAGCGCTGGGCCACCATCCCCGTCGTGAACGGCCTCACCGATCTGCACCACCCGTGTCAGGTGGCGACGGACCTCTTCACCGTGCGGGAGCGCTTCGACCAGATCGACGGCCTGCGCTACGCGTGGATCGGCGACGGAAACAACATGGCGAACTCGTGGATCGAGGCTGCCGGGATGTTCGGACTCGACCTCGTGCTGGCGTGTCCGGCAGGCTACGACCCCGACGCGACGATCCTGGCGACGGCGCGCGGCGAGCAGGCCCGGGCGGGTCGGGGCTCGATCGAGGTCGTGCGCGATCCGCGCGACGCCGTCCGGGGGGCGCACGTGGTGAACACGGACGTCTGGGCGTCGATGGGGCAGGAGGAGGAGGCGGCCAAGCGGCGCGTGGCCTTCGCGGGCTACTGCATCGACGACAAGCTGATGGGCCTCGCCGATCAGGCGAGCATCGTCCTCCACTGCCTCCCCGCACATCGGGGCGAGGAGATCACGGGGGACGTGCTGGATGGCCCGCGGTCCCTGGCGTGGCGGCAGGCCGGCAATCGGTTGCACGTCGCGAAGGCGATCCTCGAGTACGTGCTACCGTCGTAGGCGTGAGCACGGTCCCGGCCGAGATCACGGGAATCGGGTCGACGGCACAGAAGCTGCGCCAGAGCCCCGGGTTTGACCCGCTGAAGGCCGCGCTGGGCCCCGACGAGTACTTCGTCTTCACGCGGATGGATGGCCTGACCTCGGTCCGCGATGTCATCGTCGCGACGGGCTTGCCGACCGAGCGAGCCGTCAGTGCCGTCGTGAAGCTACGCGGCCTCGGCGGCCTCTTGTTGCCGAACGAGGCCTCGCCCCCGCCGATCAAGGTCGCCGCGCCGCCCCGACCCGCGCCCGTCGTGTCGCCCGCGGCGATGCGGCCCTCGCCAGCCCGCCCCGTCGGACCGAACGCCGCCGCCCCCGCGAGCGCGTCGCTGTACGACCTGACGCTGCCAAATCCAACCGCCGACGAGCTGGCCGCGCTCGCCGAGGTCAACGACCTCTCCGACAAGGAGCGTCGCCTCATCCTGGCGATGGGGCGCGTCGCCCGGGACCCGCTGGCGCTCCTCGGCGTCGGGGCCAACGCCGACGCTCGGACGCTGAAGATCGCGTACTTCAAGATTTCGAAGGACGTGCACCCCGACCGCTACTACGGCAAGCAGCTCGGGACGTTCAAGGAGCGCCTGGCGGCGACGTTCGAGGCCTCGACCCGGGCCTATACGCGCCTGACCAGCAGCGACAAGGGGCGGGCGAGCGGGGCCATCCCGGCGGCGCGGAGCGAGGAGCAGCAGGCGCCGCAGACGCCCATCGAGTATGCGGCCGAGCTCTTCGACAAGGCCTGCGACCTCGAGGTCAAAGGCGACGCGCTGGCGGCGATGCAGCTCTTCGCGGCGGCCGTCCGCGTGGATCCCCAGGTGCGATATCTGCGCAGAGCGGCGAGCTGTGCCCTGGCCGCCGAGCAGCCCAAGACGGCGCTCGAGTACGCGAAGAAGGTCAGCGCCCTCGCCCCCAACGACCCGTCGGCGGCCCGCATCCTCGCCAGTGCCTTCCGGGCCGGCGGGAAGCTCGCGGACGCGGAGGAAGTTCTCGTGATGGCGATGGCCATCAAGAGCGAGAACGACACCCTGGCGGCGGAGCTCCGCAACGACCTCGCGGACGTGCGCCGGCTGATCGCCCAGGGTGGATAAAGTCCTCCTGATCACTGGCGAATTCCTCGGCAACGGGGGGAAACTACCGTCCGATGGCGACTGACAAGGTGATCGGTATCGACCTGGGCACCACGAACTCGTGTGTTGCCATCGTCGAGGACGGTACCCCCTCTGTGATTCCGAACCGCGGCGGCTACAAGACGACGCCGTCGATGGTCGCGATCGCCGAGAACGGCAAGCGACTCGTGGGGCACATCGCCAAGCGCCAGGCGATCACGAACGCCGAGAACACGGTCTACGCCGCGAAGCGCCTCATCGGTCGCAAGTGGGGCAGCGCCGCCGTCCGCAGCTCGCTCGAGATCATGCCGTACCGCATCGTCGAGGGGCCGCACGACGACGTGCGCATCATGCTCCGCGATCAGGTGTTCAGCGTCCCCGAGGTGAGCGCGTACATCCTGCAGGAGATGAAGCTGATCTCCGAGGAGTATCTCGGCGAGGAGGTCACGCAGGCCGTCGTCACCGTGCCCGCGTACTTCAACGATGGTCAGCGCCAGGCGACCAAGGACGCCGGCCGCATCGCTGGCCTCGACGTCATCCGCATCATCAACGAGCCCACCGCGGCCGCGCTGTCGTATGGCTTCGGTCGCAACATCGAGCGCAAGGTCGCCGTGTACGACCTCGGCGGCGGCACGTTCGACATCTCCATCCTCGAGATCGGCAACGGCGTGTTCGAGGTCATCTCGACGGCCGGTGACACGTTCCTCGGTGGCGAAGACTTCGACCGCCGCATCATCGACTGGCTCGTCTTCGGCTTCGAGAAGCAGCACAACATCGATCTCCGCAAGGACAAGATGGCGCTGCAGCGGCTCAAGGACGTCGCCGAGAAGGCGAAGTGCGAGCTGTCATCGGTCAAGGAGACCGAGATCAACCTGCCGTTCATCATCTCGACCGGCCGCAACGAGGCGTTGCACCTCCAGACGGTCCTGACGCGCGAGAAGCTCGAGGAGCTCACGTCTGACCTCATCGAGCGCACTGTCGAGATCTGCGCACGCACCCTCGAGGAAGCGGAGATCGAGAAGGGGCAGATCGAGGATGTCATCCTCGTCGGCGGTATGACCCGGATGCCGCGCGTGCAGCAGGCGTGCGCGGAGTTCTTCGGCCTCGAGCCGTGCAAGGGCGTCCACCCCGACGAGGTCGTCGCGCTCGGCGCGGCCATCCAGGGAGCGGCGCTCACGGACGAGAAGAGCGACATCCTGCTCCTCGACGTCACGCCTCACTCCCTCGGCATCATGACCGCCGGTGGCTACTTCGATAACCTGATCGAGCAGAACACCAAGGTGCCGACGAGCGCCTCGAAGGTGTTCACGACCATCAAGGACAACCAGACGAGCGTGAAGATCCTCGTCCTCCAGGGGGAGAGCGATCGCGCCGAGGAGAACGAGCTGCTCGGCGAGTTCGTGCTGACCGGCCTCCGGCGCGCGCCCCGCGGCGAGATCGACATCGAGGTCGAGTTCCACATCTCCGCCGACGGCATCGTCTCCGTGAAGGCGCGCAACCTCGAGACGGGGCTCGAGCAGTCCATCACCGTGACGGCGACGTCGGGCCTGACCGAGGACGAGATCAAGAAGATGGTCGAGGCCAACAAGGACTACATGGTCGAGGTCCGCTCGACTCAGGAGTTCGACAAGGCCCGCCACATGGCGGAGAAGGCGCTCGAGGAGATCGAGGGCCTGTTCCCCCAGGTGAGCGACATCATTGCCGGCTCGGACTTCGGTCAGGACGCCGTCAAGAAGGCGCGCGCCGTCGTCGATCGCACGCGCGGCGCGATCGCGGCGAAGGATCTCACCACGCTGACCGAAGCCACCGAGGCGTTGAACCGCACGCTCAACATGTTCCGCGGCGTGGTGTCCAAGACTCGGGGTTAGATGGCTCGCGAGGCAACCGAGCTCGAGCGTCTGATCGACGAGGGCCTCGCCAAGTACGGGCAGGGCGATCTCGATGGCGCGCTCCTCGACTGGGAGCAAGCCCTCTCGATCGATCCCGAGAATCCGCAGGCGAACAGCTACGTCGATTACGTACGCCTGAACTACGAGCTGCTCACCGCCGAGGTGAACAGCGATGCCGAGTCTCCTGCGTTCGCCATCGCGGGCGACGACGACGAATACGCGATCGAGATCCTCGATGGCCCGCTCGTTCCCGGCAAGGACTTCTCGCCGCCGCTCTTCATGGATCCGGCCGACGAGGGCTGGATGTTCGACGAGGAGCCCGCCAACTTCGCCGCCGAGCCCGCGCCGCCGCAGACCATCGAGCTGGAAGCGGACGAGCCCGACGGGGCCCCGGCGCCCGGCGATGGCGTGTCCTTCGAGGACGCCACGCGCGAGTACCGCGCCAAGCCCGAGCCCGACGCCGAGCTCGACGCGGAGGACTCCGGCCGCAACGAGTTCGCGGCGCCCGAATCGACGGGCGGGTTCCAGCACGAGACGCCGACGCCCCACCAGTTCTCGACCCAGGCCACGAACCTTCGCGAGCGCTCGCTGGGCTTCGTGAAGGCGACCGGCGTCGTCGAGACCGTCTCTGTTCCCGTCTCGACCTCCGGGGCCGTCACGCTGCCCGTCGACACGGCCGACGCCGGCGGGCGCCGCAAGAAGCGCCCCTCCGTCGTACCGCCCGAGCTGCAGATGACCCTGCGCACGCCGGGGGAGACGGACGATGACGATGTCCCCGAGGTCACCCTCGAGCGTGGCCACCCGCCATCGGCACCGTCGCCGCTCCCTCCGAGCAGCTCCGAGTCCGTCGCCGTCCCGCCGCCCTCCGCGAGCGCACCCGTCTCGCTCTCCTACGACGCCGAGGGCCCGACGATCGAGCGTGGCCTCCCGCTCACCGCCGAAGGGATGGACCTCGTGACCTCGCTCCCCTCGCCACGCCCCGCGCCGTCCGTCCGGCACATCACGCGTGACCTGCCGATGCCCTCGCGGGTGCCCGCCGGCTCGACGAACGCACCGAAGGTCTCCGGCGACGACGAGGCCCCTGCGATCGAGCTCGGGGCCCCCGGGGCTCCTCTCGGCGGGGCGCCCGAAGCTCCGCGTACCAAGTCGAGCTCGCGCAAGGAAATCCCCCTCGACAGCCTCATGCAGCAGCTCGGGCCCGAGAGCCGGCCGCACTCCTCGAAGGCGCCCACCCAGGACCTCGAGATCGCGACGCGCGACCGCCCGACGAGCAAGCTCGCGCCGCTCACGGCCAGCGAGACCCTCATCTCCGCACCCACGCGTGACCTCGGAATCCGGCCGCAGCGCGCGAGCACCGAGGACGAGCCCACCGGCCAGATCAACCTGACCGCCCTCAAACAGCGAGCGGAAGCCGACATCGTCGAGCCGGCCCAGGGCGGCACCCGCACCGACATCGTCCTCCCGTTCGATCCCATCGATGCCCGCAGCGCCCAGATCCTCCACGACCTCGACGAGGGCAAGCCCTTCGATGAGTCCAAGGACGACCGTACGCGCCGCCGGATCACCAAGCTCTTCGACCGGGCTCTCGAATGGATCAAGTCCGACGACCTCGACAAGGCCGTCGCGGCCGTCGACCTGGCGCTCTCCGAAGACCCCAACAGCGCCCTCGCGCAGAAGCTGATCCAGCGGCACCGCGAGACCATCCAGAACACCTTCCAGGCCTTCCTCGGCGATCTCGATCGCGCGCCCGTCCTCGCGCGCCCGCTGCAGGAGCTCGCGAAGGCGCCCATCAATCCGCGCGCCGCATTCCTCCTCTCGCGCATCGACGGCACGCTCACGCTCGACGAGATCCTCGACGTCTCCGGCATGCCGCGCCTCGAGGCCTACCGCTACCTCTGCCAGCTCTTCCTGCGCGGCATCCTGCGTTAGGTACTCGTTCGCTGCATTTCGTCGCACTCCCGATCTAAACCGCTTCGGAGTGCACAGCGGTTCACGCGCCGACCGTTTACTTTCGTCAGACCCGTGTACGAGACTCGTGGGCTGTGGCGACAACTGGCAATCGTGACGGCCTTCGAGTCACGTTCGATTGGTCGCCGGATAGCGGGGGTTGGCCAGGCGCTCTAGGTGCGCGGAGCGCGACGGTTGGCGACGTATGGATCGGCCACCACTGCCGGTGCTCGGTGCTCCGGCGCGAGTTCCGGCCGCCACAGGCCCAGCGAGTCCTGACCTACTGGAGACAACTCGCCGCGTATGCATCCGCGCTAGTTGCCACATACGGGAAAACCGTCAGTGCCTGCGTGCACTTACCGATCTGCGGAGAGATTCGTGGCCTTGACCTACAACAACGCAACGGAGAAGCATGAAGAAGCTGAGCTATGAGGAACTGAAGGAGCTGGTTACGCAGCAGGGCGTCGCAATTCGCGTGCGGCAGCGGCTGCAGCCGGCGGGCGGGGTGGGAGACAAGGTGTTTCCACCAACCTATGCGACGGGCGACAAGGCACTCCGATACGCCACCGAGACGCGGCGGGTGACGAGCACGGGTGGTGGTACCGAGGACAAGGTCACGGTCCTGCTCGACTCGGTCGCCTCGCAGGCCAATCGCATGGAGGAGTCTCTGCTGGCGGCGTGGGAGGATCAGACGCTCACGTTCCCCGTCATCGGGGTCGATTTCGCGGGCGACAAGGAGCTGGTCGACATCGGCTCGGTCACCACGCTGCAGGCACCGCATCGTATTGCGGACGCGATCTTGCGCGACGCGACGACGGAGGACGGCAAGCTGCTGTTCCGAGACACCCCGCAGGGACGGGCATTCACGGATGCCAGTGTGCGCAACGCGACAGCCGTGTACGCGCTCTGCCCGACGGCGCTCATCTTCGGGGTGTGGGATTCCACCGGGCCGAAGGGCGGGCTCGGGACGAAGTTTCAGCGCGCGCTCACCTCGGAGATCGTGGGCGTGGGCGTGCAGACCGGCAGCAAGGTGGGCAGCCGGATCGATCCACTCGCGATCGGAAACAGCGTGGCGGTCTACCGGCACAAGGACAACGACGACGAGTGGACGATCGAGGAGAGCGAGGCGGCAAAGGAGAAGAATGGCAAGCCGGTGCTGTTCAGCCGGAGCGGCGAGGGCAAGGGCAAGCCGTCGGCCGTGAACCACTCGAACATCCCGCCGACCATCGATTCGTTCTCGGGCGGTGTGACGTTCGAGTACGCGCTGCAGACGGTGGTGCTGTCATTGCCTGCGCTGCGCCGGCTGCGGTTCGCGACGACGCTGGACGGCAAGCCACTCACGGACCGACCAGCGGGCGAAGCCGCGGCCCGGGTGGCACTGGCCGCCATCGCGGTCGCGGCGGTCGTGCATCAACGCCAGCGTGGGTACGATCTGCGCTCGCGCTGCCTGCTCGTGCCGGACGGCGCACTGGTGCTCGAAGTGGTGAAGGCAGATGGTGGCGTCGAGGAGCGGACGCTCGACTTGGCCGGCGCCAACGAGATCATGGCGAGCGCGCAAGCGGCCGCCGCGAAGGTGAGCCTGGGGTGGGAGCGAGAGCCCATCAAGCTCAAGCCGGCGCCCAAGCTCGTCGCGCTCATCAAGCGCAGCCGCGCTGCGGCCGCCACCGGCGCTGAGGAGCCCTGATGTTCGGTCTGGTCGTCGAGTTGCTCGCCGGGCGCTACGCTGCGGCGGCCTACAACGACCGCTCGCAGGCGGAGTGGCCGCCGCACCCCGCGCGTCTGTTCTCCGCGTTGGTTGCAACGTGGGCCGAGCACGAGCCGCGCGAGTCGGCCGGAGAATCCGAACGTGCGGCGCTCGAGTGGCTCGAGCAACTGGAGGCCCCAGAGATCTGGGCCGACCGCACGGATCGTGTGGCCGTTCGCACGGTAATGCCGGCGTTCGTGCCTGTGAACGACGAGTACGAGGTGTCACCCGTCGACACCGACAAGTTGCAAGCTGCGGAAGTGGATGCCGCCAGCGCGGAAGGGCCCGGTCGCACGAAGGCGGACAAGACGGTGGAGAAGCTCCGCAAGAAGCTGCTCGACGACACGGCGAAGGCCATTGCCGTCCCCGCGAAGCTCGCGAAGGAGGGCGGGCTGCGCGTCCTGCCGGAACATCGTGGCAAGCAGCCGCGTACGTTTCCGGTAGTCGTGCCAGAGACCCCGCTGGTCGCGTTCGCTTGGCCGAATGCCACGCCGAGCGCTGACGTAGCCGCGGCGCTCTCTCGCTTGCTCGCCCGCCTCGTGCGGCTCGGTCACTCCAGCTCCATGGTGCGCGCATTCATGGCTACCGGCGACGTGCTGGCCAAGCATCGCGATTCCCGCCGTCGGTTTCGTCCCGACGACGAGGCGGGCAGGCACGTGATTCGCTGGGTGAGCCCTGGCCAGGTAGGTCGCCTCGTACAGGCGTACGACCTGCATCGAGAGACCGAACCGCGCGTGCTTCCAGCAAGACTCGTGCGCTACACCGAGTTGGGCGAGGCGGAAGCTGCGCGCACCATCGCTAGCTCGTTCTCGGACGACTGGATCGTGCTCGAGCGCGTCGACGGGCCGCGGCTCCCGATCACGTCGGGGCCCGGGCTCGCGCGCCAGTTCCGTCGCGCAATGATGGCGTGCGCAGATCAGCCGGTCGCACCCATCATCTCCGGACACCGGGGAGACGGAGCTAACGATGTCGACCACGCGGCGTACGTGCCATTGCCCTTCATCGGGCACCGGCACGCCGACGGCGCGATTCTCGGCATCGCGATCATTCTGCCGCGCAGTGCCGACGAGGCCGCGAAGCGGGCGATTGCGCGCGCGATCACCAGCATGGAGGATCGCGGCGGGGGCGAGGTGGGGAGTCCGCAGATCCGGCTGAATCTCGGCGAGCGGCCGCTGATTCTACGGCGCCTGGGTTGGGAGCCCGAGCGCGCGACGGTGGCGAGCTCGCGCTGGTCGGCTCCCTCGCGACGCTGGGCGACGGCCACGCCGATCGCTCTCGACCGCAATCCCGGGGACCTGCACGACCTCGACGCGGAGCGCAGGGCCGCTGCCTTCGCCAACGCGACGGCCAGCGTGCACGAGGCGGTAGCGCGAATCGGATTGCCTGCGCCGATCGAGATCGACGTGGTGCGGTCCTGCGTGGTGCCGGGCAACGCGAAGCCCCACACGTATCCACGGTTCCCCGTCGAGCCGTCGAAGCTGCAGCGCGTGCTCGTGCATGCCCGGTTGGTGTTCGCAGAGCCGGTGCGCGGCCCGCTCGTGCTCGGGGCAGGGCGCTTTCAAGGGCTTGGGCTGTGCCTTCCGATGGACCGCACGCAGGAGGTGTCTTGATGAGCTTGCCGACATTCGCTGACTTCTACACGGATGTGCACGAGCGTCCGCCGTTCCCGTGGCAGGTCCGCCTCGCCGACGACGTGCTGGCGAACGGGTGGGCGGACCTCGCGCTCGCGCTGCCGACTGGGGCCGGCAAGACGTCCGCGATCGACGTCGCCCTCTACTGTCTGGCGCGTGAGCCGGCTGTGATGCCGCGTCGTACCGTGCTCGTCGTCGATCGTCGCGTTGTGGTCGATCAAGCTGCCGAACATGCCAAGCGGTTGCTGCAGCGCATGCGGACGACTGACGCGAGTCCACGCAAAGCCGTCGCAGATGCCCTGCGCGAGCTCGTGTCTGACGATGCCGCAGTCGACCCGTTTCACGTCACCGTCATGCGCGGCGGCATGCCGCGCGACAACGACTGGGCCCGGTGGCCTCATCAGCCGACGGTGGGCCTGTCGACCGTCGACCAGGTCGGCTCACGCCTGCTATTTCGCGGCTACGGCGTGCACCCACGGAGTGCATCGATCCATGCAGGCCTTATTGGCAACGACACGCTCGTCCTCCTCGACGAGGTGCACCTGGCGACCGCCTTCGAGTCGACGCTCGCTGCGGTGCGCGACCGCCGAGGCCGAACGGCGTCCCCACTTCCGGCGCGCTTTCACGTCGTGCCGATGACCGCCACACCGCGCAGTCGGGTGGGGCGGGTCTTCGAGACGTCGGCGGCCGATCGCGATGATCCGCGTCTCCGGGCCCGGCTGACAGCGAACAAGCGGGCGAGTCTCGTGAGCGTCAAGGTTCCAGCCGACGATGAAGCGGGCAAGCGGGCCGCCATCGCGAAGCGCGCCGTGGATGAAGCGCTGCTGCTGCAGCAGCAGGGCGCCAAGGTGGTCGGCATCGTCGTGAATCGCGTGGACACGGCGCGCCTGGCCTACCGCTATGCCCACGAGTGCGGCGCTGCCGGCGTGCTCGTCACGGGACGGATGCGCCCGCTCGACCGCGATCGGATCGTGAAGACGCAGCTGCGCCCACGCGCCGACGGTTCTCGCAAGCGGTCTGCGAGTGACGAGCCGTTCCTCGTGATCGCCACCCAGTGCATCGAGGCTGGTGCCGACCTTGACCTCGACGCACTGGTGACCGAGTGCGCGAGCATCGACGCTCTGAAGCAGCGCTTCGGGCGCGTCGATCGTCGCGGCGAGCTCGGAGCCACGATGTCCGTAATCCTGGGGCCGAGCGACCTGGAGAAGGGCAAGGATCCCGTGTACGGCGAGGCCCTGGCCGCCACGTGGACGTGGCTCGGCAAGCAGGCCACGGCGAGTGTGGTCGACATGGGGATCGAGGCCCTTGCATCGCCTCCCGACGACCTGTTTCCGCCAGTGCCCGATGCGCCAATCCTCATGCCCGCGCACATCGATGCATGGTCGCAGACCTCCTTGCCGATCGACGCCGACCCCGACATCGCGCTGTGGCTCCACGGCCCCCACCGCGCGACCGCGGACGTGCAGGTAGTGTGGCGTGCCATCGCGGACCTCGATCGGGCCTCCGCGGAGGCGACGCTCGAAGCCGTTCGACCTTCGTCCCTTGAGTCCGTCACGATTCCGCTGTCTGCCGCCCGTCAGTGGCTCGCTGGCGATGACGTCAATGAGATCGCGGACGTAGAGACGAGCGATGCCCCCGATGACGTACGACGCGGGAAGCGGAGCGGCGCTACGGCACAGCGGTGGACCGGCGACGGCCTCGAAGAAGTGAAACTGACCGAGCTGCGACCGGGCGATATCGTCATCGTCGACATCGGCGCCGGCGGGCTCGGCGCAGGCTCGTTCGATCCCGAGAGCAAGGATGTCGTCGAGGACCTGGGCGACATCGCCCAGCTGCGCGGGCGCGGCATCGCTACGCTGCGCCTAACCTCGGCGAGCCTCGCAAACTGGGGCATCACGGCGAGCTCCAGCACACTCGCGCCCGAGGCGGACGAGTCGACTGCCGACTTTCGGCGCCGGTTGCAGGAGTGGATCGAGTCGTGGGGCGAGCAGTCTGGCGCCGGATGTCCGGCCCCCGAGGATGCAAAGCGCCTTGTCCGCGCCTTCAAGCGCAGGATCGCGCTGACGGCCATCGGAGATCTCTGGGTGGCGACCGCGCCTGTGCCTCGCGACCCGATCGCCGACTCGATCGTGTTCGAGAGTGTGACGGAGTCATCCGACAGCTCCTTCCAGTCGCAGGACGTGTCACTGCGGGTCCATAGCGGCGACGTCGAGACGTTCGTCGCTGAGTTCTGTGAACGCCTCGGGTTGCCGGCCACGGTGGTGAGCGACTTGAAGCTCGCCGCATGGCTACACGACATCGGGAAGGCCGATCCGCGCTTCCAGGCCTGGCTAGCGGGCGGCGACGAGTTGCGCGCGTCTGTGCTCACGGAGCCGCTCGCCAAATCGCAGCTCGATCCCGGCAATGCGCAGCGGCGCGAGGCGGCGCGCGAACGAGCGCGTTACCCCAAGGGCTACCGTCACGAGCTTCTTTCGCTGGCTATGCTCGAAGGCGCGCCGGAGGCACTCCGTGGCGCGAACGACGCCGAGCTCGTGAAGCACCTGGTGGCCAGTCATCACGGGTGGTGTCGGCCCCTCGCTGCCCCCGTCGATGACGAGCGACCGGTCGCCGTCGAGCTGACTCACCGTGGTCAGTCTTTCACGACGTCGAGTCGTCATCAGATGCAGCGCCTCGACAGCGGCGTCATCGATCGCTTCTGGGACCTGAATCGTCGCTACGGATGGTGGGGCCTCGCGTGGCTCGAGGCCATCCTGCGGCTGGCCGATCACCGTGCGAGCGAGTACCGCACCGACGGAGGTGAGTGATGACTGCTCATGTCTTGACCGGGCTGGACGGTCGAAATCCGCTTGCGCTGCTCGCGGCGGTGGGGCTCCTGCGAGTACTCGACGACGCCGCCGAGGTGCGCGGGGGGGCGCGTCCGCGGTTGAGCTTCCCGAGTCCCGGCGATTCGACGCCAACGCTCGAATCCACGTTGACCTTCGACGAGCTGGTCACGCTAGTCCTCGAGGATGCCCGCGCTCAAAGCGACAATCTTGCGCTCCAGCTGGCGTACACATCGGAGGGCAAGCTCGTTGCTCCCGCTGCTGGAGTACGCGATCTCAAGCCGTTGCCAGTCGCGGCCCGGGCGCACCTTCAGCGCTGTGCAGTGGCTCGCCCTCGCGTGGCGGCACTAGCGGCAGCGCTGTTCTCCGACGTTGTACAGGATCGCTCGAAGGGCAACACCAAGCCCACGGCGTTCCACTTCACTGCCGGCAAGCAGCTGTTCCTCGAGATGGTCGAGCAGCTGCGCACTGGCATCACCAACGCAGACGTGCGTGAAGCGCTCATCGGACCGTGGCGAAATTCGTCGACGCTCCCGTCGCTGTCTTGGGACTCGTCGTCGGTGCGGCTCTACGCGTTGCGCGCCAACGATCCGGCCGGTGAGAAGCGAGGGTCGGTGGCGGCCGCCAACTGGCTCGGCGTCCAGGCGCTGGAGGCGCTCCCGGCGGCACCTCGTGGCGACGAGCTCATGACGACCGCGGTGCGTGGCGGCTGGAAGGACTCGACCTTTCGCTGGTCACTCTGGCAGCCGGCACTGTCGTTCGCGGCGGTCGCTTCCCTCCTACGCGTCGATGCGCGCAGGTGGACCGCGAAGGAGCGGACCGCGCTGGGCATCTCCGAGGTCCTCGCTTCGGATATCAGTCGGAGTGACCAAGGCGGCTACGGCGCGTTCTCTCCCGCACGGTTGGAGTTGCCGCGCAGTGGTAAATCTTAAGCTGCCAGTCCCACAGCAATACGTGCCATTCTGAAGGTAGCTGCCATGGCATTCCCGCGTCGTGCACCGGAGCTCGTGCCAGCGCGCATGCTCAACGAGTATGCGTACTGTCCCCGGCTCGCCTACTTCGAGTGGGTCGATGGCGTGTTCGCGGAAAGCGCCGATACCCTCGACGGGCAGTTCCAGCACCGCAACGTCAACGTCGAGGTTGGAGCACTCCCTGACCCCGATGACGAGGTCACGGACAAGATTCACGCACGTTCTGTGATGCTGTCTGCCCCAGAGTTGGGCGTGGTCGCGCGGATGGATCTCGTCGAAGCGGACGGGCAGGTGGTCACGCCCATCGACTACAAGCGAGGCCGCGCGCCTGACACCGCCGAGCGCTCGTGGGAGCCCGAACGCGTCCAGCTGTGCGCGCAAGCGCTGGTGCTCGAGGAGAATGGGTATCGATCGGAGCGGGGCATCCTGTACTTCGTGACGTCACGGCAGCGCGTGGAGGTCCTATTCGATGAAGCGCTACGGGCGCGGACGCGCGAGCTTCTCTCTGAGCTGCGCGCCGTGGCCGTGAGGCCCGAGCCGCCCCCGCCGCTCGTGGACAGTCCGAAGTGCCCGCGCTGCTCGCTGGTCGGGATCTGTTTACCTGACGAAACGAACCTCCTCCGCGGTGACGTTGAAAAAGGCTCAGTACGTCGCCTCGTGCCGCCTCGTGACGATGCCTTGCCCCTCTACGTTCAATCGGCGGGCTCGAAGATTGGTCGCTTGGGCGCCGAGCTCGTCGTCACCACGCAAGACGGAGACAAGACGACGGTCCGTATCGTCGACACGTCCCATGTGGCGCTATTTTGTCGCGTCCAGATCTCGACACAGGCCATTCAAGACCTCTGCGAGCGCGAAATCCCCGTCGTCTACCTGTCCAGCGGCGGCTGGATGTATGGCCTTACTCGAGGCATGGAGCACAAGAATGTCGAGTTGCGCCGCAGGCAATTCGCAGCAGCTGAGAGCGATGAGCGTTCGCTCGCCCTCGCGAAGCGGTTTGTAGCCGTCAAGATTCGAAACTGCCGTACGCTTGTCCGTCGCAACCTTGACTCGCCCCCCCCTCGCTGCCTCGAGCGCCTGAAGGAGTCGATGGAGTCCGTCGACAAAGCGGCGAGCCTCGAATCATTGCTTGGCATCGAAGGCACGGCAGCGCGCATCTACTTCGAGGCTTTTGGCGACATGATCACGCGCGGTCAGGGCCTCGTCGCTTCACCCGACGCCCTGACCTTCGATTTTCAGGGACGCAACCGTCGGCCCCCGCGGGACCCCATCAACGCTCTTCTGTCCTTGGGATACGCGCTGCTCGCCAAGGACGTCACCGTCGCGCTCCATTCGATTGGCTTCGACCCGTATCTGGGCTTCTACCACCAGCCCCGTTACGGCCGTCCCGCACTCGCTCTCGACCTCATGGAGGAGTTCCGGCCCCTGGTTGTTGATTCTGTTGTCCTCTCGGCCGTGAACACGGGAGTGGTAAAGCTCCACAACTTCGTTCGCCGCGGTGGCGCCGTATCCTTGACGCCGACTGGCCGCGGCAAGTTCCTCCGTTCGTACGAGCGTCGGATGGACGAAGAGATTACCCACCCGGTCTTCGCGTACAAGATCAGTTACCGGCGAACGCTTGATGTCCAGGCGCGCCTTCTCGCCCGCTTTCTGTCCGGCGAACTCGACGAGTACCCACCGTTCGCAACCCGCTAGCCCGTGCGCAACCGCTACGTAGTCACCTACGACATCGCCGACGACGAACGTCGCACGCGTGTCTACAAGTCACTGCGTGGACGAGGCGACCACCTGCAATTCTCCGTGTTTCGCTGCGATCTCTCCGACCGCGAGCGGGTCTCAATGGTGGCAGAACTCCACCCGCTCATCGACCATCGCGAGGATCAGATTCTGATCATCGACCTCGGCCCAGTCGACGGCCGTGCTGCAGTCTGCATCGATTCGGTCGGCAAGCGCTACATCGCGCCCGAGCGGGTAGTCGTTATCGTGTAGGTGTTGCTCTCTGAAAAACGAATAGTCACGTCGAGCGGCGATCGAGCGCCACGGTACTGTGCGAACCTCGGTCGCCGCTCGATCGTGCAACTGATGGACTATAATGGAGAAGTGGTGCGCAAGAATTGAGAGAACGATGGAGGCGCAAGCTTGTTAGTGCGGAGCTCGAAAGCGCGACAGTAATGTGTTGAATTCGCCTGAGAAAATCACCCGGGCGTCGTGTTCCTCGCCGAGCGAGGACCTCATTGAAGCGCTATGAGCCTGCGCGACACCATCGCGAGGTTTTCAAGTCGTGTTCCTCGCCGAGCGAGGACCTCATTGAAGCAGGGTGCGCGAGTGCGACGTCGAGGAGGTGATCGGCGCGTCGTGTTCCTCGCCGAGCGAGGACCTCATTGAAGCACCGCCCCGACGAACCCCGCGCTCGGGGATGCCACGAAGTCGTGTTCCTCGCCGAGCGAGGACCTCATTGAAGCAGGTGCTGACGAAGCGCGCGAAGCGGATGCGCGAGTCGTGTTCCTCGCCGAGCGAGGACCTCATTGAAGCGGCTGAATGGAGACGCGGAGCCACAGATCGGCCGTGGGTCGTGTTCCTCGCCGAGCGAGGACCTCATTGAAGCGTCATGTCCAGAGTTGTAACCCGTGAATCAGACGCGCGTCGTGTTCCTCGCCGAGCGAGGACCTCATTGAAGCCCCGCGCAGCTCGCTCGCCTCGACGAGACGCAGCGGTCGTGTTCCTCGCCGAGCGAGGACCTCATTGAAGCTACTCGCCGGCTGAGCAGC
>JALHPV010000009.1 GCA_022842285.1 Kofleriaceae bacterium | reverse complement strand
ATCGCTCGTGTTGAGCGTCATCCGGGTCTTGGCCGCGATGGCCTGGGCCGATGGTGTGCTCGCCGAGGCGGAGGCCGCGGGCCTGCGCCGGCTGATCGACACCGCCGACCTGACGCCCGAGGAGCGCGAGGCAACGAGCCAGATGCTCGAGACGCAGGTGACGCTGCCGGAGACGTACCTGACGTCGCTGCCGATCGAGGCGCGCAAGGGCATCTACCGGGCCACCTGCCGGCTGGCCATCGCGGATCGTCAGCTCGCGACCGCGGAGCGGATGCTGCTCGGGCGGGTGCGCGACGTGCTGGGGGTTCCGGCGGAGGCAGCGGCCGAGATCGAGGCCGACATCCCGAACTTCCCCGTCGCGCGCTAGTGCAGAAGCGCCACTCCCTGAAGCACCTGCTGCTCCGGGGCGGCGTCGCCCTGGTCTCGCAGGGCCTGATGCTGACGGGCGCCTACCCGCTGGTGCCCCACGCCGCTCGACGCCGGCGCCCGGTGCGAGCGGCGCTGAAGGAGTGGGGGATCTCGGCCGTCCTGTCGGCGCTGCGTCCGGCGGGCTTCCTGCCGCTGCCGGGAGCACGCACGCGGGGGCCGCGGCCCATCATCGTCCTGCACGGCTATGCGATGAACCGCGCGAACTTCCTCCTGCTCGCCTATCGCCTGTCGAAGGTGGGCCTCGGGCCGGTGTTCGGCTTCGAGTACTGGACCCTGGGCCGCACGGCGGCGGCGGCTCGCCAGCTCGGCTGGTTCATCGACGAGGTGCGCGCAGCCACCGGGGCCGCGGAGGTCGATGTCATCGGCCACTCCATGGGCGGCGTGGTCGCCCGCTACTACGTCGCCCTGGCCGGCGGGGATGACCACGTGAAGACCCTCATCACCCTGGGCTCCCCGCACGGTGGGACGGACGTCTCGGCCTTCGGTATCGGCCACGCCTCGCGCGAGCTCGTGCTGGGCTCGGCCCTGGTCACGCGCCTCGGCACGACGCCGCCGCCGGCACGTACCAAGCTCGTGGTCATCGCCTCGCGGGCCGACGCCCTCGTGCCCGGGGACCTCCAGCCGCCCATCCCCGGCGCCGAGACCATCCTGTTCGACGACCTGGGCCACGTGGCGCTCCTCGGCTCGCGCCGGGTGGCGGCGGCCATCATCGAACGCCTGTCGTAGCGAACAGGTGTCGCAGGGGTCGGACCCCTGCGACACCTCCATCATCCGACGTAGCGCCGCGCATCCGCGAGGCGTCGGGTTGCACCCTCCGGACGACGGTCCGCACACCCGGCCCAGCGGGGTTTCGCGAGGTTGGCGGTGGCATCCGGTTCGCACCAGAGCCTGCCGTGCCCACCGTCCCGACCTCCACGCTTGCTGCTGCCTGGCGCCTCTGGCGCCTGTGGCGCACGTGGTGTGGTTGGCGTTGGCAGACCACTCTCTCGTTCATTCCCGAAGCGCAGAGCTCCCCCAAGAGCTACTGCGCTTCGGTGCTTTCGGGCTCCGAAGCCGGGCGGCAACCCGAGCTTCGTCGAGCGTCGCGCGTGGATCGAGCGTTGCCGCCGGTCAGCATCAGCTGACTGCCGCAGGCAGCGATCCGCAGCGTGCGCGATCGAGATAACCGATAGTTGCGACTGGCACACCAGTCGCAATATGGGTTTTCATCGAGAACGACGAACTAACAACAGCAGCTTGACGGCCTATATCACCGTCCCGCCGCTGTCCTCGTCGACGCCGCCGCCGCTTAACCTACCGACCGCGCTTAGACCTAACCTACGTACGTAAACTTATCGAATAACGCTTAACCCTACGACTGACGCTTAACCCTACGCACTATCGACTAACGCTTACACCTACGAAACTACCTACGCCACCGACTTAACTTACGTCACGGAACCCGGGGAGCTCTCAGCCACGCCGAACAGCGTTGCCATCGTCGCCCGCGCAATCGTCACATCCACGAGCGCTCCGATCGATCCAACTCCTGCCGGCAAGATCACGGTCTTGAAGCCATCCGTTCGGCCCATGAGCTGTGCGGGATCCCGCTTCGAGGGACCATGAACCAGCACGCGCTCTCGTCGACCCACGTGGGCGGCGAAGACCTCCGCACTGATCTCTTCTTGCAGCTTCACGATCTCGGCCAGGCGGCGTTTCTTCACCGCCTCGGGCACATCATCGGGGAGCTTCTTGGCCGCATACGTCAGGTCACGCTCCGAGTACGCGAACATGAACGCGCTGTCGAAACGAAGCTCGCGCATCAGCGCCAGCGTCGCCTGGTGATCCTCCTCGGTCTCGCCCGAGAAGCCACTCAGGATGTCAGTCGAGAAAGCAATGTCCGGAACGGCCGCGCGCAGGGATGCGACGATTGCTCGGTAGTCAGCGACGGTGTAGCCCCGGCGCATCCGCTCGAGGACGACGTCTGATCCAGACTGCACCGGCAGGTGGACGTACTTGCAGATCTTCGGTTCTTCGGCGATTGCCGCGACGACGTCCGCGGTGAAATCGACGGGGTAGGGCGAGGTGAAGCGCACGCGCTCGATGCCCTCGACCTTGGCGACGGCACGCAGGAGCTGTGCGAACGTCACGTCTTCATAGACATATGAATTGACGGTCTGGCCGAGCAGCATGACCTCGCGATAACCCGCGTCGGCGAGCTCGCGCACCTGGCGCAGGATCTCGCGCGGGGGCGTCCCACGCTCGCGTCCGCGCGTGAACGGCACCACGCAGAAGGTGCAGAACTTGTCGCAGCCGCGCTGGATCGTCACGAACCCCGACACGCCATCGCCACCAACGGCGCCCGACAGGCCTTCGTAGGTCTCCGCCTTGTCGAGCTTGATGTCGAGGATGGGGGCGTCGTGCTTCTGCCGCGCCTCGGCGAGGAGCGCCGGCATGCGGCGATAGCTGTCGGGCCCGGCGATCACGTCGACGGTGGGCGCCCGCGTGGCGAGGCCCTCCTTCAGGTGCTCGGCCATGCAGCCGACGATCGCGAGCACCGTGCCGGGCCGCTTCTTCTTCAGCGCGCCGAGCTCGGCCGCGCGAGCAACGACGCGCTCCTCGGCCTTCTCGCGAACGGCGCAGGTGTTCACGAGAATGACGTCGGCTTCGTCCGCGCGGTCGCACGACGCGTAGCCCGCGTCCATCAGCACGCTCCCGATCAGATCGCTATCGGCCACGTTCATCTGGCAGCCGTACGTCTCCACGTACACCCGCAGCGCGTCAGGCGCCGGGGCTGGGCGCACGGGGGCGCCGGTCTTCGCGCCGAGGGTTACGAGCCGTTCGCTCATGGTCTCTGGGGGGCTTCGTTAGCATATTCTCGGGCCGTGGCAGGGCGTCATGTGATCCGCGGCGCCGGCTGGCTCCTCGGCTGCCTCGTCGGTCCGATCGCCCTGCAGGCCGCCTTTGGTCGCCCGTGGCTCTGGGCCGGCATCGGCCTCGCCCTGCTGGCCACGCTCTGGCTCCTCCTGTGGTTGCCGCGGTCCGCCCACGACCTGTTCGAGGCGGGCAAGTACCAGCGGGCGGCGCGCCGCTATCGCCTGGTCGTCGCCTTCGCATTCAGCGCGAGCCGCGAGCGCGCGGGCCTCCTCTCGCGCGCGGGCTGCTTGCTCGCCCTCGGTGACCACGAGCGGGCCGCACCTCTGCTCGAGGCGCTCGCAACCGCCGAGCTCGACACCGCGGAGCGCGCGGTGTGGCTGAACAACCGCGCCTGCCTCGGCCTCGATCGCGGCACCGACGCCCCGAGCGCCCTCGCGCTCGCCGAAGAGGCGGTGGGGCTGCGCCCCGATGTGGCCGCGATCCAGCACACGCGGGCGCGCGCCCTGCTCGCGCTCGATCGCATCGACGAAGCCATCACCGTGCTCGATGGGATGCGTACGGGAGGCGAGCTGCCGCCGACGCTCGAAGCCGACCGCTGTCGCGAGCTCGCGATCGCGTGGGACCGGAAGGGGCAGGCCGAGTACGCCACCGACTATCGGAACCGCGCCAGCGTCGTCGCCCGCGCGTAAATTTGCGCGGAGCCCCGCGGCCCGGCGAAAATTTCGGCGTGGACAAGCAGGAGCTCATCTCCCAGCTCGTGAATCAGCTGCAGGCCAGCGCCCGGGCGGCGCTCGCGTCCCGCGATGCGGCGGCGCACGAGGCCAAGGAAGGCGCGACGCCCGACGAGAAGCGGGAGGATGCTCGCGCCGCCCACCAGCTCCAGAGCATGGGGCGGGCCCAGCAGGGGCGGGCCCAGGCCGCGATGGCCGACGTCGACCGCCTGATGGCCTTCCGGCCGGCGAACCTGAACGAGCGGGCCCGGATCGTCGTCGGGGCGATCGTCGAGATCGAGGATGCGGACAGTGGTGAGGGACGGACCTTCTTTCTCGCACCCGTCGGTGCCGGAATTACTCTCACGGGGCCCGGGGGCGACGGCCACCTCTCCGTGGTCACACCTGCCTCCCCGATCGGGAAGGCCGTCCTCGGTAAACAGACGGGCGAAGTGGTCGATGTAACCGTCGATGGTGAGGTGCGAGAGTGGCAGATCACCTACGTCGCGTGATGTGCTAACTTGTCCATCTTCCTCGGGGGATTCGCCGAATGAGCCGTATCGGAGAGCTCCTGGTTCGCGAGAAAATGCTCTCGCTCCAGCAGCTTCAGCAGGCACAGGACGAGGCCAAGCGCACTGGTAAGCGGTTGGGCGCGACCTTGTCGCGTCTCGGCTACGTCAAGGACCAGGAGCTGACGCAGTTCGTCGCGAAGCAGTACAGCCTCCCGTCGATCAACCTCTCGGAGTTCGAGATCGAGCCGAGCGTCCTGAAGCTCGTGCCGCGCGAGATCTGCGAGAAGCACCAGGTCATCCCGGTGCGGCGCAACGGCCCGACGTTGATCGTGGCGATGGCCGATCCGTCGAACATCTACGCCATCGACGAGCTCAAGTTCCTCACGCAGTACAACATCGAGCCCGTCGTCGCCTCGGAGGCGTCCCTCGAGGTCGCGCTCTCGCGCTACTACGACAAGGGGCCCGACCTCGACCAGATGATGGGCGAGTTCGACGTCGACAACGTCGACTATGCCGCCGTCGCCGATGACGCGGTGAACGTCGTCGACCTCGAGAACCAGGCCGGCGAGGCGCCGGTCGTGAAGCTGTGCAACGCGATCCTCCTCTCGGCGATCAAGAAGAAGGCGTCGGATATCCACGTCGAGCCGTACGAGAAGAGCTTCCGCGTCCGCTTCCGCATCGACGGCATTCTCCAGGAGGAGATGCGGCCGCCCCTGAAGCTGCGCAACGCGATCACCTCGCGTCTCAAGATCATGGCCTCGCTCGACATCGCCGAGCGCCGCCTGCCGCAGGACGGACGCATCAAGCTGAAGATCGGTGGTAACCGCGAGATGGACTTCCGCGTGAGCGTCCTGCCGACGCTCTACGGCGAGAAGATCGTCATGCGTCTCCTCGACAAGACGCAGCTGCAGCTCGACATGACGAAGCTCGGGTTCGACCCGGGCCCGCTGTCCTTCTTCAAGGAAGCGATCAAGAAGCCCTACGGCATGGTGCTCGTCACCGGCCCCACCGGGTCGGGCAAGACGACGACGCTCTACTCCGCGCTGTCGGAGCTGAACACGATCGATCGCAACATCAGCACCGCGGAAGATCCGGTGGAGTTCAACCTCCACGGCATCAACCAGGTGCAGATGCACGAGGACATCGGCCTCAACTTCGCGACCGCTCTGCGCGCCTTCCTCCGCCAGGACCCGAACATCATCATGGTCGGCGAGATTCGTGACTTCGAGACGGCCGAGATCGGCGTCAAGGCCGCGCTCACGGGCCACCTCGTGCTCTCGACGCTGCACACGAACGATGCCCCGTCGACGGTCTCCCGGCTCCTGAACATGGGCATCGAGCCGTTCCTCGTGACGGCCTCGGTGAACCTCGTCGTGGCGCAGCGTCTCGCGCGCCGCATCTGCGCCGACTGCAAGATGGACGACGAGAAGCACCCCGAAGCCCTCGCCAAGATCGGCATGACCGAGG
The DNA here is from genome assembly GCA_022842285.1 of Kofleriaceae bacterium. Taxonomy (GTDB): domain Bacteria; phylum Myxococcota_A; class Polyangia; order Haliangiales; family Haliangiaceae; genus JABFXX01. The sequence goes on along the minus strand of JALHPV010000009.1, from coordinate 53,599 downwards.
AGCAGATCCGCGGCGCGAAGATCAAGAAGGGCAAGGGCTGCGGCACCTGCAACAACACCGGCTACAAGGGCCGCGTCGCGCTCTACGAGGTCATGCCGTTCACCGATCCGCTCAAGGAGCTCGTGCTCCAGGGCGCGTCCGCGGCCGAGATCAAGGCCGAGATGATCCGCGGCGGAACGCTCTCGCTGCGCATGGCCGGCATCGCCAAGATCCTCGAAGGCATGACGACGCCCGAAGAGATCCTTCGCACCACGGTCGAGGACTAATTGGCGCAGCATTCGCTCCAGGCCTTGCTCAAGGCCATGACCGACAAGGGCGGCTCGGACCTTCACATCACCGCTGGCTCGCCGCCACGCATCCGCATCGACGGCGATCTGGTCAAGCTGCAGACCGACTCGCTGACGCCCGTTGATACGAAGACGCTCTGCTACTCGGTCATGAACGACGCGCAGAAGCTGCGCTTCGAGGAGGACCTCGAGATCGACTTCTCGTTCGGGATCCGCGGCATGGCCCGCTTCCGCGCGAACGTCTACATGCAGCAGGCGTGCGTCGCCGGCTGTTTCCGGACGATCCCGTACAAGATCGTGCCGCTGAGCGACCTCGGCATGCCGCCGGTGATCAACGAGCTCTGCGAGAAGCCGCGCGGCCTCGTGCTCGTCACGGGGCCGACGGGATCGGGCAAGTCGACGACGCTCGCCTCCATGATCGACAAGATCAACACGGAGCAGAAGGGGCACATCGTCACCGTCGAGGACCCGATCGAGTTCCAGCACACGCACAAGAACTGCCTCGTGAACCAGCGCGAGATCGGCCGCGACTCCGGCTCGTTCAAGCGCGCCCTGAAGTACATCCTGCGCCAGGACCCCGACTACGTCCTCGTCGGTGAGATGCGCGACCTCGAGACCGTCGAGGCGGCGCTCACCATCGCCGAGACCGGCCACCTCTGCTTCGCGACACTGCACACCAACAGCGCGATCCAGAGCATCAACCGCGTCATCGACGTGTTCCCCTCGCACCAGCAGAGTCAGGTGCGCGCCGTCCTCTCGTTCGTGCTCGAGGGCGTCATCACGCAGATGCTGCTCCCGAAGGCGTCGGGGCAGGGCCGCGCGATGGCCGCCGAGGTGATGGTCCCGAACGCCGCGATCCGGAACCTCATCCGCGAGGACAAGCTGCACCAGGTTTACTCGCAGATGCAGATCGGCCAGAGCAAGTTCGGGATGCAGACGATGAACCAGGCCCTCCTCGGGCACTACCTCGCGAAGACCATCACGCTCGACGTCGCGCTTGGAGCGTCCTCCGAGCAGGACGAGCTCAAGAACATGATCCTGGCAGCGGGCGGCTCGCTCGGTGCCTACGCTCCACCTCCCACCAGCGCCCAACGTCGCTAGGAGAACCTGATGGCCAAGTTCCAGTGGGAAGCGACATCGCGCGCCGGCGAGAAGAAGAAGGGCGTGATGGAGGCGGAGACCGCCGACGCCGTCGAGCAGCGCCTCAAGGGCGACGGCATGGTCGTCCAGCGCGTGAAGAAGGAAGCGCGCGAGTTCCAGATCGTCATCGGCTCGGGCGTCGCGCCGAAGGACCTCCAGATCTTCACGCGTCAGCTCGCGACGATGATCGACGCCGGTCTGCCGCTCGTGCAGTGCCTCGACATCCTCGCCGCCCAGACGCCCAACAAGGTCTTCGCGAAGATCCTGTTCGCGGTGAAGAGCTCGGTGGAGCAGGGCGCCACCTTCTCGGATTCGCTCCGCCGCCATCCCCGCGTGTTCGACGAGCTCTACGTGAACCTCGTCGCCGCCGGTGAGATCGGCGGCATCCTCGACACGATCTTGAATCGCCTCGCCGTCTACATCGAGAAGGCGGTGAAGCTGCGCGGGCAGATCAAGTCGGCGATGTTCTACCCGACGGGCATTCTCGTCGTCGCGATCGGCGTCATCGCCGTCATGCTGGTCAAGGTCATCCCGACCTTCGAGAACATGTACAAGGACATGGGAGGCGGCGCGAAGCTGCCTGCGCCGACCCAGGTCGTCATCAACATCTCGCACAGCTTCATGAGCCGCTGGTACCTGTACGTCGGTACGGTCATCGCGCTGTTCGTCACGGTCACGATGTCGCGCCGCACCGAGCGCGGCAAGGAGTTCTGGGACCGGGTGCTGTTGCGCTTACCGGTGGTCGGTAGCGTCTTGCGAAAGATCGTCGTCGCGCGCTTCACGCGCACGCTCGGCACCCTGCTCTCTTCCGGCGTCCCGATCCTCGACGCTCTCGACATCTGCGCCCGCACGTCCGGCAACCGGGTCGTGGAGATGGGCATCCGCCGGGCGCGCGACAAGATCAGCGAAGGTCACGACATGGCGGGGCCGCTCGCCGAGTCGAAAGTGTTCCCCGCGATGGTGGTGCAGATGATCGGCGTCGGTGAACAGACGGGCGCCATGGACCAGATGCTCCAGAAGATCGCCGACTTCTACGAAGAAGAGGTCGATGCCGCGGTCACCGCCATGACGTCCCTCATCGAGCCGATCATGATGGCCTTCCTCGGCGTGGTCGTCGGTGGCCTCATCATCGCGATGTACCTGCCGATCTTCAACCTGGCATCCAACATCAACTGAGCAATGTCGCGTCGCGACATCCGGGGCCCAGAGCGGGCCGGGCCCGCGACGTGGGCGAGCGGACGTCTCGCCAGGGGCGCTCTCTGAGAGGCTCTGTGCCGGTCTTCACGGCCCCCATCCCGACGATCAAGCACGACCCGAGCGTGCCATCGCCGGCGGACTCGCTCGTCGAGCGCATGGCCACGGCGCCGACCGACGTGCGCCGCCGCGTCAGCCGCGTGCTCCTGCTGCGTACCGTCGTGATCAGCGTCGTGCTGGGCCTCTCGGTCTGGGTGCTCACGTCCGCGAACCAGCCCTCGCGGTCGGCTGTCTGGTTCCAGTCCGGCATCATTGTCGTCACGTACCTCTCGTCGATCGTCTTCGGCGTGATGCTGCGCATTGGCGTCGCGCCGCGTGTGGTCGTCCGGCCGATGCACACCGCCGACATCGCGGTCACTTCGCTCCTCGTCTACGTCACGGGGGGCGCCCAGAGCCCCTACACGTTCCTCTACGCGCTCTCCATCGTCGCCGCCGGCGCCATCTCCTACCGCCGCGGTGCCGCCGTGGTCACAGGAGCGGCACTCCTCTCGCTGGTCGGGGTCTCGCTTCTCGCGTGGGGCCGCGTCTTCGATCTCCCGTTCGCTCCCGAGGCGCGTCCCTGGGAGCAGTCCTCCGGTGCGCTCGCGCGCTCGATCGGCATCCAGCTCGCCACCCTCACTGGCGTCGGCGCGCTCGCCTTCATCTTCGGCGATCAGCTCCAGCGGGGGGCCGAGACTCTCGCCACCACCCGCCGCGCCGCGGCCGACCTCTTCACCCTCCACCAGGACATCGTCCGCTCGCTCTCGGCCGGCCTCATCACCACGTCGCCGTCGGGCATCGTCCTCTCGGCGAACCGCGCGGCCGCCGAGATCCTGGATCGCCCCGTCGAGATGATGGTCGGCGCGCCCATCGAGGCCGCGATGCCGGGCGTGTCAGCGCTACCCGCAGATCCCGAGGGGCGCATCGGGCGCGCTGACCTCGCCATCCCCGCCCGCGGCAAGCGCGGCGAGCTCTCGCTGGGCGTCACCGTATCTCCCCTCCGCGACGTCCACGAGCGCATCATCGGCAGCGTCATCAACTTCTCCGATCTCACCGAGTTGAAGCGCCTCGAGCAGGACGTCCGCCGGGCCGAGCGCCTCGCCACCGTCGGTCAGCTCGCCGCCGGCGTCGCCCACGAGATCCGCAATCCGCTTGCCGCCATCTCCGGCTCGATCGAGCTCCTGCGCGCCGCGCCGCAGTCGTCCGATGACGCCACGCTCATGGAGATCGTGCAGCGCGAGATCGCGCGCCTCAACGCGCTCATCGGCGATCTCCTCGACTACGCCAACCCGCGCCCGTCCCAGCCCGTCGACTTCGATCTCGCCGTCCTCGTCAACGAGACCGTCCAGGTCGCGCGCGCCGACGCGAGCTTCACCGACGTGGAGCTCCTGGTCGCCACCGATGACAGGCTCCCCTATCACGGCGACCCCGCGAAGCTCCGCCAGGTGCTCTGGAACCTCGTCCGCAATGCCGCCGATGCGGCGGCCGCCGGCGGCAAGCACGTCCGCGTCGCGGCCCGGCGCGTCGACGGTCACGTGAAGATCGCCGTATCCGACGACGGTCCAGGGATCCCGGAATCGCAGGTGAACCACGTGTTCGACCCCTTCTTCACGACGAAGAAGAAGGGAACAGGGCTGGGACTGGCGACCTGTCACTCGATCGTCGCCGACCACAAAGGCAGCATCAGCGTCGAGACGAGCATGGAGGGTCGGTCAGGGACGACGATGACCGTCGTGCTTCCGACGTCACACTGAAGCCTGTGGTGACCGATGCGGAACGAGCCGTGTCGCTCGAGCGCACCCATCGATGACGTCGGAGCTCTACTGTCCGCAGTCGTCGGTGACGGACAAGGCGATGTTGTAGGTCACCTTGGCCGTCGCCTCGACCCGCGCCGCGTAGTCACCCGCCGGCAGGTTCGCCGCGCAGCCGCTGATCACGTTGCTGCCCGACGACGTCAGGTTCGTGAGGGGCGATCCGCCCGAGCCGAGGATGGCGCCACTGGGATCCGTGCCGCCTTCCCACGTCACGGAGACGCGGAGGGCCTTCATCGCGCCCGCCGGGAACCGCACGCGCCAGTGATCCTTGTCGCCGACCGGGCAGATCTCGACGGGGCCGTACTCGATCGGCGCGGTGAACGCGCTCGTGGTGTACGCGGTCTCGAAGGTGTTGTTCGGCTCGAACAGGCCGTCGAGGGGGCAGGCGCTGGGAGGGCTATCGATCACCAAGGAGCCGTCGGGGTTCGAGACATCGCTGGAGATGCAGATGTCCTGCGAGCCGATCGACTGGCATGCGTAACCCGACGGGCACTTCGGATCGTCATCGCCGCACAGGAACGGCGTTGGGCCGAGGTCGGGGTCGTAGCCGGAGCAACCGGCCGCGAAGGCAAGGAGGACGATGGGACGCATGCACTATCTCCAGGTGTCGCCGAGCTCGGCGTCCAGGATGTCGCTGCAGAGGGACACGCACTCGTTGCAGAGCGCGATTCCGCCGCGGCCGAGGAGCTTCTTCACTTGCTTCTCGAGCTTGCCGCACCACGCACACAGATCGGTCGTACGCGGGTGCTCGCCGGAGGTGCTGGCGTTGTCGAGCTCTGCTTCCGAAGGGACGCGGAACTCACCCGTGGCGTTCACGTTGAGACCGCCGCCCAGCGACTTGTGGCAGCCGGAACAGACCATGACGAGCTCGCCGCCCTCGAGGGCCTGCGTGCAGAGCGGGCAGTTCACGATCGGTCGCCGTTTCTGCGTTACGGCGCGCTGCAGGCCGCAGCGGTCTCGAGCTGGATCCGGTAGTTGTTCTGCGCCGTGCCCGAGACCTGCGCGTAGTAGTTCGCGCCGCCCGGGAGGTCGCGGGCGCAGGCGCGGATGGCGCGCTCACCCGCCGGTGACAGCGGCATCAAGGTCTGGCCGCCACCACCGAGGATCGCGCCCGACAGCGCGGTGCCGCTGTCCCACGTGACCGTGATGGTGATCGCCCTCGCGGCGCCAGCCGGCAGCGCGATCTTGAACGTGTCCTTGTCCGTGGCCGGACAGATCGAGAGCGGGCCAAAGATGCGCATCGTCGTGGCCGCATCCGTGGCGTACGCATCCGCGGTCGTGTCGTTCGGCTCGAGGTTGCCGTCGTTGGCGCACATGAAGCCGTTCATCGAGCCGTCGGTGCTTCCGTCAACGGTGAGCGAGTTGTCGTCGCCGTCGCCGTCGCCGTCGCCCTCGACGCAGATCTCCTGCGTGCCGTTGAGCTCGCAGGTGTAGCCCTCGGGGCAGCGCGGATTGTCGTCCCCGCAGAGGAACGGATTCGGACCGAGGTCCGGGTTGTAGCCGGTGCAGCCGGCCGCCAGGACCGAGATGAAGAGGAACGCGCGCATGACTTAGAACTCCACGCCCGCGGCCGCGCCGGCGAAGCCTTCGCCGAAGGCTGGAGCGACGACCCAGGTGGTCTCGGGCGAGCCATCCGCCGCCGCGGTGCCCGACGAGCCCCGCTTCTTGGCGGTAAGGGACTTGTACCAGTAGTAGCCCGCGACGACCGCGGTCACGACGCCTACGCCCAGGGTGACCTTGGAGAGCGTGTCGTTGAGCTTGCCGGCGCTCTCGTAGCCGGCGCTGGTGGCATCGAACTCCTGGCAGGGCGGGTCACCGCAGTTGGTGCTGTCACCGACGAGCGCGTCCGCGTTGCGGCCGGCCTGGAGGTAGAACACGAGCGAGCTGCCGAGGAGCGCGCCGGTGGCGATCGTCGAGCCCCACTTCATGTACTTGAACTTGGAGGAGCCCACGTCGCGGAAGCCATTGCCGCCGGTCGTCTCGGTCTGCGGGTCATCGACGGGGCCCGCGATCGGGTCGTCCGCCTCGACCGGGGGCTTCTTGCCGCCGCCCAGCGGATCATCGGAGTCATCGCTGCCGACGACGTCGGTCGGCGTCTTCGGCTCGCCCTCATCGGTGACGTCGGGGTAGAAGCGCGGCGTCGCGCCCTTCTCGATCGTGATGAGGTTCGGCGACGTCGACTTGCCGGACTTGGCGACGACCGCGCCGCCCTGGTCCTTCACCTCGACGAAGTACTGGAGCGCGTCACCGATCATCTTCGGCGCGGGCACGCGGCCGACGAGCTCCTTGTAGCGCCACTTCATTTCCTTCGTGGTGAACTTGCCCTCGCCCGCGGTGCGGAAGTTGAGCGTCACCGTCCAGCCGGAGTCCTCGGGGACGTAGGCCGTGATGTCGAGCGGCTTGCCCGGGGGCGCGACGTCGACGACCTCGTGCTGGAAGTCGGTCTCGGAGTACGTGCCGGCCGGCTTGATCTCGACCGGGCCCTTCGGCGTGCGATCGGGCGGATTCTCGACGGGCGGCTTCGTGCCCGTGGTCTCGACCGGCGTCGACGGCTTGCCGAGCTTCTTCTCGAGCGCGGCCAGGCTCTCCTGGGCCTGCGGGCGCTGCGCGGCATCCGCGGGAGCCTCGGCGAGGAACTTCTTGTAGTAGTCCATCGCGAAGTCGAGCTGACCATCCTCTTCCATCGTGACGGCGATGTTGTAGAGGAGCAGCGGGTTCTTCGAGAGCGAGTACGACTTCGAGAACTTCGCGATGGCGGTGCCGAGGTCACCAGCTTCGTGGGCCTTCTTGCCCTCCGCGAAGGCCTTCTTGGCTTCCGCGAGGTCCTTGGCCGACGGTTGCGCGATGGCAATGGTCGGGGCCGCCATGTGGTGGACCGTCAGACCGGCGAACGCGATGGCGAGCGAGGAAAGGAGTGTACGAGTCACGAGATGCCCTCCGCGGCGACGACAGCGCCGACCGCGCGGGTGCTTTATCGCAGGCTGAAAGCGCGTGCAACGACAAAGGCCCGTTGCACTTTTCGTGCAGCGGGCCTCGCAAGGGTCAACCCGGGTGATCCGGTTCGACCAACGCTCAGAACGGGTCGACGATCGCCGAATCCGCCTTCTTCTTGGCGGGCTTCTTCGACGGCTCCGCGAACGGGTCCTCGATCTTCGACTCCTTCTTGGCCGAGGACGACGACTTCTTCGAGGAGGAGGACGACTTCTTGCGCGACGAGGACGACTTCGAGGGCGCCGCGGCGACGGGCTCGACGACCGGAGCCGTCTCGGTCGGGGCCGCCGTCTCGGTCGGGGCGGCCGTCTCGGTCGGGGCGACGGCCGGGGCTGCGGTCGGGGCAACCTCGGTCGGGGCCGCCGTCTCGGTCGGGGCCGGAGCCGTCTCGACCGGGGCCGCGGCGGCAGCTGCGGGCTGCGCCGGAGCGGCGGCAGGCTGAACCTGCGCCGGAGCCGGAGCCGGAGCCGGCTCGATCGGGGTCACGGTGGGCTGGGCCGCCTGCGCGGGTGCCTGCTGAACGACGGTGGTCTTGCCACCGAGCGCGCCGGAGAGGAAGAGCACGACGACGGTCGCCGTGACGGCGAGGAGCGAGACCGCGACCCAGACGACGGGCGAGGTCTGCTTCTGCGCGACCGGCATCATCAGGCCGTGGTCGAGGTCGCCGAGGTCCGTGGGCGAGACCTGGAGGCCGGCGGCGGCGGCGCGGGCGGCCGCGATGGCCTTCGCCGCCTTCGCCTCGGCGGCGCGGACGCGGGCCTCGGCTTCCGCCTCGGTGATCGTGTTCAGGCCCGAGACGGACTCGGCGCGCTGCGACTCGGCGCGCTGCGACTCGGCGCGCACCTGCTGCACCTGCACCTTGGCGCTGGCGAGCTCCTGCGCCATCTCCTGCGACTTGTCCTCGGCGGCGCGCATGCGCCCCATGGCCTTGTCGATCTGCTGCTTGAGCTCGCTGATGGTCGCGTCGTGGGCGGCGCTTCCCATCTGCGTGCCGGCCACGGCCGCGCGGGCCTCGGCCTCGGCGAGCTTGCCCTGTAGACCGTCGAGCTGGCGGCGGAGCGACTGCTCACGGGCCTCGCTCTCGCGCATCTGCGACTCGGCCTGCTTCCAGCGCTGAGCGTCCTGCTCCTTGCGCTTCTGGTCCTCTTCCTTGGCCTGCGCCTCCTGCGTGCCCCACTGCTCGACATCGACGAGCGTGGAGTTCGCCTTCGCGATGAACTCGTCGAGCGAGCTCTCCACGTTCGGTAGCACCGATGCGTTCTTCATCAGTGACGAGGTGCGGCTCCGGCGGTTGGTCGGCCCCGTGGGGACCGCGCCGTTGACCTTGATCGTGGACTTGTTGGTTTCGACAGCCATCAAATTTCCCCCGCGGAGACGTCGGACAGTAGCAGCGATCTGCCAGAAGCAAGCCCCGAAAGTACAGGGCTGAATTAGACGGCGAGCGCGGCGCGAGGCGACTTGCCCGGTAGGGGCAGGGTGGTCTTCTCAGATCGCGCAAGTTCGTGCTCGACCTCGACGATCTCGAGGTCATCATGGAAGGCACGCGCCTCGCGCTCCACGATCTCGCGAGCCAGGAAGCCCTCCTGGATCACGGTGTCGCCGATGCGGCGGCGGTGCGAAGCGCTCCAGTGCGCGGCCAGCGCCGCGAGCCACTGCTCCTCGGTGATGAGGGCCCGATCCCGCAGGAACTCGCCGAACCGAACAGGCTCGAGCGTGGCCGGGGCCGGAGTGTCACTGAGGGTAGAGCCTAGGCGAGCCATCGGGAGCGCCCGGACATTACGGATGGGTAGGCAGCTTGTCTACCTGAATTTTTTCCCCTAATACCGCACCCATGAAGCGGCGCGGTGCACGCGGTCTCCCCATCGTGCGCAAGAACACCGTGCGCCTCCCCTTCGAAGTCGCCCAGCGGGTGCGCACCGGCCACCCTTGGGTGTACCGCGAGGCGCTCGGTCCGCGCCCCATGTCGCCCGAGCCGGGCACGCCGATCGATCTCGTCGACGACGAGGGCGAGTTCGTTGGACGCGGCCTCTACGACGCCGACTCCGTCATCGCGCTGCGGATCTTTGTCCGGAACGCGGACACGGCCATCGATGCCGACCTCGTTCACTCGCGGGTGAAGACGGCCATCGCCCTCCGGAAGCGCCTCCTCGACTTCGACAAGCTCGGCGGCATGCGCCTCATCAACGCCGAGAGCGACGGGCTTCCCGCGATCGTCGTCGAGCGTTACGGCGACTACCTCGTCACGCAGCTGTACTCGTCGGCCGTGGCCGGCCTGCGCGACGCGCTCTACGACGCCCTCGAAGCGGAGCTGAAGCCGATCGCGATCTACGAGCAGCGCCGCTACAAGTCGCTCGGCGGCGAGGCCCCGCGTCAGGCCGGCGCGGATCTCGTGCGCGGCCTCGCGGCGCCCGTCGAGCTCGAGGTCCCCGAGGATGATCTGAAGTTCATCGTCGACGTCACGTCGCCGCTCTCGACCGGCCTGTTCCAGGACCTGCGCGAAGGCCGCCGCGCGGTGCGCCAGTGGGCGAAGGGCCGCCGCGTCCTGAACCTGTTCTCGTACACCGGTGCGATCTCCGTCTATGCGCGTGCCGGCGGAGCCACCGAGGTCTGCGCGGTCGACGTCGCGGCGAAGGCTCACGCCCGGGCGCGTCGCAACTTCGCGGCCTCCGGCTTCGACCCCGAGTCGGCCGAGCACATCGTCGGTGACACCTTCAAGGTCCTCGCTCGGTTCGAGGAGCGGAACCGCAAGTTCGACCTGGTCGCGCTCGATCCGCCGTCGTTCGCGAGCGCGGCGGCCCGCGGGGGCAAGCCGTGGAGCGCGATGCGCGACTACTCGGAGCTCATCACCGCGTCGCTGAACGTCCTCGCGCCGGGCGGGCTCCTCGTCGCCGCGTCATCGACGCACAAGATGAGCGCCTCGGAGTTCGAGCTCGCCCTCTCCGACGGGGCGCACGCGGCGCAGACGCGGCTGCAGATCGTCGATCGCCGGCCGCTGCCGCCCGACTTCCCCGTCATCCCGGGCTTCCCCGAGGCGAGCTACCTGAAGTTCGTCGTCGCCGTGCGCGGCTAGGGGGCCTGTCCCTGCAGCCTGGACGCTCAGCGATCGCACATCTTCGCGAGCATCGCGACGCTGAGCGGCTCGCTCGATTCGCCGCCGGTAACGGCGCGGCATGGGGGCTTAGCGGCGCTTCAGCTGATCGACCGGAACGTCGGGGGCGCCCGGCATCGGCGTGAGCGTGTCGATCTCGTAGCGAGCGGCAGCGTGCTCGCGGGCCGTCGAGCGCGGATCGGTCAGCGTCGCGCAGGCCATCGCGAGCGCGGGCAGCGCGATGCCCGGATCGACGCGCGGCGGCACCTGCGCCACCAGCGCGACGATGGCGTGGATCGACTGCGCGAGCGCCTGGGCCGCCGGCGGGGCGACCACCCGCACGAGCGCGGTCTGGAGCTCGGCCACGACGCCGCTGTCGAGCTCCGGCGCCTCGCGGACCAGGCGCGTGATCGCGACCTCGATGTCGTTCACGTCTCGTCGTGGTCAGTGGGGTCGTGCTCGTGCGCGGCCTTCGCCATCGCCTCGAGGGAGCGCTGCTTCAAGAACTCGAGGAAGGCGATCGCCGTCGGCAGCTCGATCGCGGGGATGGTCTCGATCAGGTCGCGGGCCTGGCGGCGCAGCGCCTCGCCCGGCGCCTCGGTGCCGTGCACGACGGGACGACCGACCGCGGGCAGCTCCTGCGGGGCGTCGACCTGGCCCCAGGGGGGCGGGTTGGTCGTCGCGATCTCGTGCTGCTCGAGCCAGTTCTGGATGTGCCAGTGCAGGAGGTCCGCGCGGTACGAGAACCACCGCTCGCGCTCGGCGGGGTAGGCGAGGAGCACGTCCTTGAAGCGGCGGAACGCACCCTTGCCGTCGATGGAGATGATGAGGCGCTCGCGCAGCGGCTCGTCGACCACGGAGCCAACAAAGCGCTCCATCCAGCGGTATTGCTCGCGCGACGAGGCGGGCTCGATGCGAAGGAAGTTGCGGATGTTCTCGGAGACCGATTGGCGATTGATGGTCGCCTCGGGATCCCCCGTAGTGATGGTCAGGATCCGGCCGGTGGTGAGGTCCAGGTAGCTGTCGGTGTCGGGCGAATTCCGCTCGACCGCGATCTCGAGGGCGTCCCAGTCCAGCTCGATTTTCACAGGTCCGCGCGGAGCGGACGCAGATGCAGTCGGACGAACAGCCATAAGTTAAGGACTCCGTGGGTTTGTCGGCCACTTGCCGGTGGCTCGACCCCCTGAGACACACGCTATCGGGGTTCAGGCGCTCTGGCAAGCGCTGGACTTGACAGGCGCCGGCAACCGAGTAAGTTCCGCGGTCCATGGCTCGCGTTACCGTCGAAGATTGCCTCGACAAGGTCCCGAATCGCTTCGCGCTGGTTGTGCTCGCCGCCGAGCGGGCTCGCCAGCTCTCGCGTGGGGCCTCGGCCGGCGTCGACTGCGACAACAAGCCCGCCGTCACCGCGCTGCGCGAGATCGCCGCCGGTCTCGTCACGTTCCGCGAAGACGTTCGCAACACGGTGACCGAGTTCATCGTCGAGCGCCGCAAGGCCGGCTTCATGTGAGTCGCGGGGCGCCTGGTACGGGCGCCCCATGCTCGTGAGCCGCATGCTTGCGAGCTGCACCGCCGAATGGCCGTGCGATTACGTCGAAAACTGGCCCCGTTCGCGCGTCGTCTCGATGATGACGGCGTGAACCGGGACTCTGATCGGCTGCACCGCGTGCTCGCTCGTGGCGAGCTCGTCCGCCTCGTCTATCGACTGGGGCGTCATGAAGCGAGTGGCGTGCTCACGTTCGCCGCGCGGTCGCTTGCCCGTTCGCGGGCCGAGACCTTCGTGCTTCGTCGTGGCCACGCGATCGTCAGCGATGGCGACCTCCAGAAGAAGCTCCTGATCTCGCGGCTCGTCCGGCTCGCGGGGCAGGAGGACCTCGTCGCGACCTTCGAGGGGGGCGCCGCGCCGTACCCGCCGGGGGCGCAGCACCAGGTCGATCTCGCCCGCTGGGCCCGCGAGCATCTCGAAGCGCAGGTCGACAGCGCGCTCGCCGACAACCTGGTTCGTCAGCTCAGCGGGATGCGCCTCGCGATGCGGCAGGAGCTCGCGCCGCGCGCCGTCGACGAAGCGGATCGCCGCATGATGACGGCGATGGGGCAGCCGCGTCGCCTCGACCAGATCTGGCCGCTCGCGCGCACGCCGCGCTTTCGCCTGCTGTCGTTCCTGCACTTCCTCCGCGCGGTGGATGCGCTCGCGGTCGAAGGCGTCGTGGCCGAAGCCAGCGGTCCGCACTACACGATCGATGCGCGCCGGGCGGCCGCGCTGCGCATGCTGGGCGTCGACACGAGCGCCGACCTCGACACGGTGAAGCGCGCGTACCGCCGGATCGCCCGCACGCTGCACCCCGACCTGCAGCCCCAGGCCGATGATCTGCATCGCCGCGAGCTCGAGCGGAAGTTCGCCGAGGTCACCGCCGCGTACGAGACACTGCTCTAGGCTCGCTAACGCGGGGGCGGGGCGTACACGAAGCCGTCGACATCGAAGGGCGCGGGCGGCTTCGGCCAGCCATCGCGGGCCCACAGGTATGCGGTGTACGCGCTGAGCACCGCGTCGAAGCAATGGTCATTCTGGAGCACGTCCTCGCGGGCCATCCGGCTCTGCGGGGCGAACGTCAGGTCCGCGAGGCGCTCGAGCACGACGGCCCGCGTGCGCCAGGGATCCGCGTCGCGCTTGTAGCCGCGGGCCGTCCGCACGTCGAACAGCGCCCCGATCGTCGCCTGCGGCGAGACCTCGATGAGGTTCTCGTGCTGTTCGAAGCCGATGGCCCGCAGTCGCCGGCGCAACTGCTGGGCGCGGGCCGCGACCGTGCCCGAGGCCGCACCGAGCGCGGCGAGGGGCAGGAGGCCGCGCCGGTACGTCATGTCGACGTCCGTCATCCGGTGCGTGTAGGGCGCGAGGCGGGCCTGGGCGGCCGCGGGGCCCGAGCCCAGGCTGCGAACCCGTGCGCCGGCGGCGAGCTCCTTCACGCCCACCCGCACCAGCGCGCGGCCGTCCGTCCGCAGCCATTCGACGGCGGGATCGATGCAGGCCTCCACCCCCGGACAGGCCGGCAGGACGCAGCGACCGCACGCGGGCTGGGTGAGCGGCGCATCGATGGCGACCGCGACCGAGCCCGGTTCAGTCAGCGCCGAGGACAGTCGCTGCACGAGCGAGTCGTCGGTCCACGGCTGGCCCGGCGCGCGGGTTGCGACCTCGTAGACCTCCGCCGCCCCGGTGCGCCCGATCCTCAGCTCTGCGATCGCGGTTGTCTTCCCGCGCCCACCCCCGAGGTCGACCCCGATGAACCGTGTGAAGGACCGCTGCACGCGTTTGACCTCTCGGTTGTACCACGCGCCTGGGGCAAAGCGCCCCGAGCGATCGACTGCTGAACGTAAAATTGCGTTGCTGCGGTGGCATTTGGAGCGACCACGTGGGATTGATGGCCCGCCCTGTAAGGGCTGCGGTCCGGCGGCGTTCTTCCACGTCCCCCGGACTCTCTCGTGCTCGCTTCCCTCCTTTCTCCTGCGCCTAGCCTCCCCGCCATGGACCGCGTTGCCACCTTCAAGAGCTTCATCGAACGCTCCCCGAAGGACCCGTTCCCCCGGTACGGCCTGGCCATGGAGCTGAAGGGGCAGGGCCGGCTCACGGAGGCACGCGCTGCGTTCGCGGAGCTCGTCGAGTCCTTTCCTGACTACGTCCCGACCTACCTGATGGCCGGCGGCACCCTCGCGGCCCTCGGGCAGCGCGACGAGGCCGCGGCCACCTATCGCACGGGCATCGAGGTCGCCGGGCGGCGTGGTGATCACCACGCGCGCGGCGAGCTCGAGACCGCGCTCGCGGAGCTTGGCTCCGTCTAATCGTGTTCAGCGCCGATGTTCGGCGCGGCGTCACTCAACTCACTCAGAAGGTATTCCCATGAAGAAGATGTTCATTGCTGCGTTTGCGGTCGCCGCGCTGTTCACGGCGTGCAAGAAGGACAACGGCGCGGGCACCACCCCGGGCACGACCACCACGACGGAGACGTCGACGGAGACCGAGACGACGACCACCACGACCGAGCCGGCCGGTGGCACGACGTACGGTGGCGACGCCTACGGCGGCGCGGGCGGCATGTAATTCCCATCCCGTGCGCCTGGCGCACGGGGCGTTCCTGTTCCAGCAACCCCACAACTCGACACACACCAGAGGACTAATCCTATGAAGAAGCTCTTTGCAGTTGCGATTCTCGCCGCGGCCCTCGCCGCGTGCGGTGGCAAGAAGACCGAGACCACGACCGTCAACACGACCGAAGGTTCGGGCGATGCGGGCTCCGCTGATGCGGGCTCGGCCGACGCGGGCTCGGGCATGGAAGGCGACCCGGCCGCCGATCCGGCCGCCGAGGGCGGCGAGGGTGGCGCCGAGGGCGGCGGCATGTAAGCCGCTGGACTGCCCGCCAGCAGGGGCAGTCATCACAACGCGTCGGCTCTGTGCCGGCGCGTTTGTGTTTTCGGCGTACTTCGGTCAAATAGAGCGCGCCATCTGCCGGGATGGAGAAATGGTAGACTCGGGGGTCTCAAAAGCCCCTTCCCCTTAAAGGAGTGTCGGTTCGAGTCCGACTCCCGGCACCCATCGCGGTTGGACCCCGCCCGAACCGCCGGCGGCGGCATGCGGAGCGCGGTGTGCCACAGTGAAGGGATGAGCGTCTTCTGCTGCGTCGAGTGCCGGCTGTTGCAGCCGCCGACCACGCAGTGTGTGGAGTGCGCGGCGGGCATGACGGCGCCCGTGGAGCTCGTGCGCGAGCTGCTCTACTACCGGGACACGAAGCTGCTCAGGGGTCGCGACTGGAGCCTCATCACCGCGTTCATCGCGGGCAGCTCGATCGCGATGCCGGTGCTCGCGCCGGTGGCGATCGGTAGTGCGATCGCGCTGGGAGTGCACAAGCTCGTGCTCTGGCGAAAGAAGCGAGCGGTCGCGGGCGTGACGTTGCCTCCGCTCACCGCCGCCGAGGGGGCGACCACGCTCTACGGCGTCGCGCGCAAGTTTCGCGGGACGGTGAGCTCGCTCGTCGATACGGGGCCCGTGCTCGTCGAGCACGCGGCGGTGAAGGACAAGCGAGGCGCGGTCCTCCTGCGGCGTTCGGAGTCGGCGCCGTTTCTGCTCGAGGTGGAGGGGGCGGCGCCGGTGCTCGTCACGGGCGTGACCCGCATGACGAGCGCGAGCGTACCCGCGCGGATCCAGGTCGCGCGCGGCGACGAACGCCTCGGCCGCATGGGCGTCCCGGCGGACTTCGCGATCGCGGGCAACCTCGAGGTCGCGTCGGTCGCCCCGGATGGGCCGGTGCTCGCGGTGACGGGGGTGCTCGAGGACGAGGCCGTCGCCGAGCTGGCGTTTCATCGCGATGGGGGCCAGGCGCGGGTGATGCGTGGCCGCGCGGGCTCGCCGGTCCTCGTCTCGGATCGCCGGCTCATCGCCGCGGCGCTCTGAGCGAACCGATCAGGCGAGGCGCGCGGCGACTTCGTCCCGGAGGGCCTGGGCGACAGCCTTCGACCCGGCGCTACCGCCGAGGTCGGACGTCAGCGGCTCGCCACGCGCGACGAGCGTGGCGGCGGCGGCCTCGACGGCGGTATGCGCGCGCAGCAGGCGCTCGTCGCCGTGGCGCTTGCCGAGCCACGCGAAGCACTCGCCGGTGGCGAGGAGCATGGCGAGCGGGTTCGCCTTGTCCTTGCCGGCGAGCGGCGGGGCGGAGCCATGGATGGGCTCGAACATCGCGCGGTCATCGCCGACGTTGCAGCCGACAGCCATGCCCATGCCGCCCTGCAGGACGCTCGCGAGGTCAGTGAGGATGTCCCCGAACATGTTGGTGGTGACGCAGACGTCGTACTTCTCGGGCTGGGTGAGTACGAACATCGCGAAGGAGTCGACGATCGCGACGTCCTTCTCGACGTCGGGGAAGCGCGCCGCGACCTCGTTGTACACGTCGAGGAAGAAGCGGCATCCCGTGAGCACGTTGTGCTTCACGATGCAGGTCACGCGCGGCGATCTCATCCCGGCACGCGGCGTGCCGGCGCGCTCGCGGGCGATCTCGAAGGCCTTCGTGATGACGCGCTCTGACGCCCGACGGGTGATGACGCGGAGGTCGGTGGCGCGGTCCGCGCTGCGCTCGCCGATGCCCGAGTAGAGGCCCTCCGTGTTTTCGCGAATGATGACCATGTCGACCGTCTCCGGCGTCCACACCTCGCGGAACTTGCCGGAGAGCCCGTGCTTCGTTCCGGGCAGGCACTTCACGGGACGGATGTTCGCGTAGAGATCGAGCTTGATCCGGTTGCCGATGACGGGCGACCAGCCGGCCATCTGCCGCTTGCCGTTGACCTCGAAGGAGACGGGTTGGCCGTCGGGGCCGTTCCACCCGACCGCGCCAAGCAGGATGGCATCGGCAGCGGCGCACTTCTCCTCGGAGCCTTCGGGCCAGTCGCGTGCGCCGTGCTCGAGGAAGAACTTGCCGCCACATGGAATCTCGTCGAGTCCGAAGGTGACGCCAGTCCGCGCCGCGACCAGATCGACGAGGGACCGCGCCTCTGCGATCACCTCGGCCCCGATCCCATCGCCCGGGAGAAGTACGAGCTCGTACCGCGACTTCATCGGGGCGTACCGTAGCAGCCCGGCCCCATGCGTTTCGATGCGATGCCTCCGAGAAGTGCGAGCCGGGGGAATGGCGCGTGACCTCCCTCGCGGGACCCTGCCGGCAAGGACGCGGGCAGCGCATGGCGCCGCGCTCGGTCGTTCGTGGCGCCGAGTCGCTGGTGTAGGCTCCGGCCATGACGTCGCGCGAGGACTGGCAGCGTCGGCTCGGGCCGCTCTATGGCGGTGCGGTCGCGCTCGTGAGCTCCACGCCCTGGCGCTGGCCGAGCGAGGTCGCGGACGACACGCGCTCCCCCGCGTGGATCGTCATCATGGGGCTGCCGATCGGCCTCGTGAGCTGGGCCGTCGCGCTCGGCGCGCGCGCCGCCGGGCTGCACTACATCATCGCGGCGCTGCTGGGGCTCGCGATGTTGACCGTCGCATCGGCGGCCTTGATCGAGCGCGGACTTGGCGAGCAGATCGATCGCTGGACCGGCACGACCGGGTCGCCCGCGACGACCGTGGCGCTTGTGTTCGTGACGATGTTGCGCGCCGTCGCGATCGCCGTGGTCGAGCCGCGCGACTGGTTGCCCGTGTTCCTCGCGACGGCGCTCGCCGGGCGCTGGGCCGCCGTGTTCCTGCAGGCCCTCGGCGATGCGATCGATGTCGACGAGAGCAGTCGCTCGCTGGTCGCCATCCCCGCACCGGCGTGGCTGGTCGGCGCGATCAGCATCGCGGTGGCGGTCGTCATCGTGCTCGCCCTGGGGAAAGCCGGCATCCTCGCCATCGCGTTGATCGCGCTCGCCGCGTTCATGCTCGGCCTGTCCGCGCAGCGGCGCGAGGGCGGCCTGTCGGCGCCGGTCGTGGCGGTCGCGGCGGCGCTGGGCGAGCTGGTGGTGCTGCTCGTCGCGACCATCCACTAGCCATGCGACGGATCACGGCGCTCGTCCTGGTCGCGGTCGGTTGTGGAGGCGACCACCCGCTGGCGCCCGACGCGCCGCTCGATGCGGCGAGCTCCGTGGATGCCGGCGTCACCACCGAGCAGTGTGCGTACGAGCCCATGCCGGCGACGGCAGGGGCGGGGGGCACCGTCGAGGCGGGCGCGCTACGCGCCGGCGCGGCCGAGCAGATCCTGCCAATCCCGGTTGGCACCGCGCTCGGCGGCTATACCGGCCGCGCCGCGTTCTTCGGGGGCGGCTCGCCGGTCGATTCACGCGAGGTCGCGATCTCCGGGTCGTTCGCCGCGTCGATCGGTGTCACCGCGGCGCCGCGCGTGAAGGTCCTCGCGCTGGCCGCGGGCGGCGAGACCGTCGTCATCGTCAAGCTCGACGTGATCTTCGTGTACGAGGGCATGGTGGCCGAGCTCGAGGCGCGGCTCGGGCCCGCCTTCGCGGGCAAGGTCCTCGTGGCCGCCTCGCATAGCCACTCGGCCTGGGCCCAGCACACGGGGCACGGCCCCTTGCAGCTCGGCGCGGGGGCCCACCGCGAGATCGTGTCCGTCCGCATGCTCGATGCGATGGTCGCGACGGCCGAGACCGCACTCGCGCGGCTCGAGCCGGCGCAGCTGGGGCTCCACACCTCGCAGACGTTCGACGCCGAGGACGCGATCAATCGTGACCGCCGATCGGTCAACGATGCGCTGCCCGGCGGCAACCGAGGGGACGATCACCTCGCGCTCCTGCGGGTGGATCGCACCGACGGCACACCGATCGCGATCGTCCCGATCTTTGGCGAGCATCCGACCCTGAACGGCGAGGACAATGCGCTCGCTTCGAGCGATGCCACCGGCGCGCTCGAACGACTGTGGCAGGAACAGTTCGACGCGCCCGTTGTTGTCATGCACCTGCAGAGCGCGGGCGGCGACAGCACGGCGGTGGGCCACGGCGGCATCGACTGCGCGACGCGTCCGGTTCCCGGGGAGCCGTGCTTCGAGTGGACCTCCGAAGAGGGCCATGCCCGCGCGGCGCTACCGACCTTGCAGGCCGCATGGGAGGCCGCCGGGGCGGCGATGCTCGGGGCGCTCGAGCTCGAGATGGTCACGCGCTCGATCGAGCTCGGGCCCGATCCGGCGACGTTTGCCATCCGGGGCGGGGCGCTCGCGTACGCGCCGTGGGATGGCGTGACCCCCGCCGACGGCGTGGTGAACACGGACGGCGCGCTCCGCTCACCGATCGACGAATTCAACGCGCCGGTCGGCGCCGCGTTGTGCGAGGGGCCGAGCGCGATGTTCCCGCCAGCCATGATCCCGGGCACGGACGGCATCGTCCCGTACGGCTCGTGTCTCCGCTTCGACGAGGCCGCGCCCTTGATCGAGAACCTGTTCGATATCGCGGTCGCCGTCGATGCGACGCACCCGGTGTGCGAGACCACGCGCACCACGATCTCCGCGCTCCACATCGGCCCGCTCGTCCTCGCCACCTTGCCGGGCGAGGTGACGATCCTGATCGCCGACCTCGTTCGCGAGCGCACGGGCAGCACCGCCACCGCCCCCGTCATTCCCCTCGGCTACGCGCAGGGTCACGTCGGTTACCTGCTGCGCCCCGAGGACTGGGTGCTCGGCGGCTACGAGCCGAGCGTCACGTTCTGGGGGCCCCTCGAAGCCGAGTCGATCGTCGAGCGCCTCGCGGAGCTCGTCCCCCTCGCGCGGTCTCCAGCACGTGAGGACGCCACGGTCGGCGGCACCACGCGCGTGGCCCCTCTGCGTCCCGACGACGACCTCGAGCGCGACGATCCGGCGCCGGGCGCGGGCACCGTCCCCGCTGTCGTCCCGGCGGAGACGTGGGCGCGGACCGGCCGGCCGGTGGTGGCGGAGCCCGCGCCCATGATCCCGCGCGTCGCCGGTCTCGCCACGTTCACGTTCATCGGTGACGACCCGCTCGTCCGTACGCCGCGCGTGATCCTCGAACGCGAGGTCACGGCCGGGTTCGAGCCTGCCCGCCGACGAAGTGGTGCGGTCGTCGAGGACGGCGAGCTGGTCGTCGCGTACACCCCGGTCCCGTTGCAGCGCCAGCCCGGCGTCGCGCAGACCCACGTCTGGACCGTCGAATGGCAGGCCGTCCCGTGGGTCGGGATGCCCGACCACGACGGCCTCGGCGAGCGCGCGAACCTCCCGCTCGGGCGGTACCGGTTCGCCGTCACCGGCGACGGCTGGACCCTCACCAGCGCGGCGTTCGAGGTCGTGGCCGGCGGCACGCGGGTTGACTCCGTCGTGCGCGGCGGTGGCTCGATCACGGGCCGGCTCGCACTCCATGCGCCGCTCGGCTGGCGACTCCTCGATCAGGCGCTCCCCTCGAATCAACCCGTGCCGGTGCGCACGCAGCCCATCACGGTCGAGCTCGTCGACGCGAGCGGAACCATCGTCGCCACACGCGCCGGGTCGACCGACGCCAACGGGACGTTCACCGTCGCCGATGCGACGGAGGCCACGGACATCCAGGTGATCGACAGCCATGGCAATACGGCGCGCGCCGCGCTGCCGTGAGCCAACGACACGGGCCTACACCGGCGGTCCCGCGACACGCAGCGCTGCGTCCGCCTGCCCACGCCGATCTGGAACTGGCGGAAACCCCAGGGGAACCGGGACGGTCCTGCCGTTGCACTGAGAGTGGCGCATGCGGACTTCGCTACTCGCGCTCGGTGGCCTCGTTGGTGTCGGAACGTATCTCGTCAGCGGTGACGCGCCCGCAGCGCCGGCCGCCCCCATCCAGGCGCGGGCCAAGGCGCCTGCGCGGGTCGTGATCCCGACGGCGCCGCCGAGCTTGCCGTCCCCGTCCACCGTCGCGCCGGTCCTCGAGGCGGTCGCGTTCGAAGCGAGCGACGAGATGATGCTCGAGGTGCACGGCCTCGCGCCGTTCGAGGACGAGAGCGAGTTCGCGATGGTGTTCACCGCGGGCGGTGAGCTCTGGATGCGGATCGCCGAGGAGGCGGACAGCGTGGTGGGCGGCCGGAAGAAGTTCTACGAGGGGGAGATGAACTCCGTGATCGCGCCCGTGTCGCTCGCGGCCGTACCCGCGGCGCTGCGTCACTTCGATCGCATGACCGTGCTCGTCAACGGCACCTGCGTGGCGAGGGTGGATGGCTTCGCGAAGATCGCGCAGGCCGGCGGCGACGCGGGCGAGGGCCTCTTCGACGACGAAGGCAACTTCCTCGGCGCCGAGGAGTGGACGGCCGAAAAGGTCGAGCGGGATGGCTACGTCCTCGCCGCGCGCCTCGAGGGCGACTGCGCTGGCACCTGGGCGCGTTCGACGCAGCATGCCCCGGCGGTCCTCGCGGACGCCGTCGACGACCCCGCGTTGATCGCGCTCGCGACGAAGCAGATCCTCGCCGACGACAAGGCCGCCCATCAGATCGAGTGGGCCGCGCAGGGCGGCGAGGGCCCGTGGCAGGACGCGGTCGAGGTCTCGGTCCGCTCGTTCCAGCACCCGGGCACCGGCGAGATCTGGATCTTCGCGTCGGCCACGAAGGAGGGCTACTGCGGCGATCCCGCGTTGAACGTGAATACGGTGTATCGCCTCGGCGACACGCACGACGCGCTCACCCGCGTCGCGAGCCCCGAGTGGACGGCGAATTCGATCCGGCAGGTCGTCGATGTCGACGATGACGGTGAAGTCGAGCTCGTGATCGACTCGTACAATGGCACGGACCTCGTCGACCTGATGAACACCACGCAGCGCTCGCTGTCCGTGCCGTTCCATTCCTACGGCTGCGGCTGCTAGGCCCTCCTCATTCGCCGCGATCATTTGCGCGAAGCGCCGACAAGATCTCTTCTGACCTTGGCGTTCCTCGGCGTCTTGGCGTCTAAAGATTCCGGGGCACGAGCGCGCGGGGCACGAGCGCCGCGCACGAACGAGCACTAGTCCGGTCGCTTCAGCTCGACGATCGTCGCCCCCCAGTTGCCGTGTTCCGCGAGCTTGAACGCCGCGACGGCAGGGTGCTTCTCGAGCACCGAATGGGTGATGCGGCGGAGCGTGCCGACGCCCTTGCCGTGAATGATGCGGACCGTCGGGTGTCCGTCCTCGTGCGCCGCCCGCACGAACTCCTCGACGACATCTGCACACTCGCGCGGGAGGAACGTGTGCAGATCGAGGACGGTCGGGTCGCCCAGCGGGGCGACCTCGGGTGGCGGCTCGTCGTCGTCGTCGTCCATCAACCTGGCCAGTGCGGGGTCGTGGGGACGAAGGGAATCATGCGCGCCCGCAGCGCGGGCGGGACGCGCTTGTCGAGGAGCGAGGCCACTTCGCCCGGCGCGTAGATCTGCGAGAGGTGCATGACGACGATGTGCTCGTTCTCGAACCGCTCCGCGCGCTCGACGAGGTCATCGAGATGGATATGACATCCGGCGCGGGCGGCGGCGTGCGTCTTCCGCTCGTCGAGGAACGTGGATTCGATGATGAGCACCCGCGCCTTGAGGAGATCCGGCGCATGGTCGAGCACCGTCGCGAGCGTGTCGGTCGCGTAGGCGAGCTCGAGCCGCTCGTCGTACGTGGTGACATCCTCGCCTGCCCGGCGGCGCGCCGCGATCTCGGGACCCGACAGGCCCACGAGGTCGGCCCGCAGCTTCGCCACGCGGCGCACGATGATGTACGCGAGCGATGGCACGGGATGGAAGGTCCGCACCGCACGTACCCGCAGGTCGCCGCGCAGGTCGAGCACGTCGCCGGGGTTCATGCCGATCGCATCGATGGCGAGGGGGAAGCGCTGCAGCTTCGACATCGCGGCGAGACCGGCCGATAGATCGTCCACGATCTCGGCGGGCATCACCACGCGCGGCGGGGTCGTCTTGCCGTGGAGGGCGCGGATTCCGAGCAAGGCGGGCAGGGCGCCCACGTGGTCCGCATGGCCATGCGACAGGAGGATCGTGTCGACGGCCCCGAAGCTCCGCGGGGCAATCCCCGCGTCGAAGACCACGCCCAGCTCCGGGACGGCCAGCGAGGTGTAGACACCCCCGACGGAGACGCCGCGCACCGTGTAGGGCCCGGCGGTGACCGTCGTCAGCATGCTCGCAGTATCGGTCCACCGCAGCGTCGGTGATAGGATTCGCGGGCATGTTCTGGTACGCCGTCCTTGCCATCCTTGCGGCGCTGCTGCTGATCTCCGTGGCGCTGCCGGTCCCGCGGCGAGTCTGGGCGCTCTTCATCACGACGTCCAAGTACTTCTGGCTCTGGGTCGGGGATGCCATCGGCCTGCGCCGCGCCATCTTCAACGTCTCCGGCCGCGGTGACACGTACACCCGCCTCACCCGCCCCGCGCTCTTCCGCATGTGGTGCGAAGACATGGGGCCGACCTTCATCAAGTTCGGCCAGATCATCGCGTCGTCGGCCGGCATGTTCCCCGACGCCTACGTGAAGGAGTTCCAGAAGGTCCTCGACCGCGTGAAGCCATTCCCGTTCGAGGACGTCCGCCGCACCCTCGACGAAGAGCTCGGCGCCGAGCGCGCCGCCCATCTGATCGAGGTCGATCCGAAGCCGCTCGCCTCGGCCTCCATCGCGCAGGTCCACACCGCCAAGCTCCGCGACGGCACGCTCGTCGTCATCAAGTGCCAGCGCCCCGGCATCATCGTGCGCTGCATGGCGGACATGAAGCTCATGCGCGGCCTCGCGAAGATCGTCGCCTCGTTCAAGAAGAACGCCGAGCTCGCGAACCCGGTCGGCGTGATCGACGACTTCACGCAGACCCTCTCCGAGGAGCTCGACTTCCGCAAGGAGGCCGCCAACCTCGACCGCTTCAACGAGATCATGCGGGAGCTCGGGCACCAGCACATTCGGGCCCCCGTGCCGCACAACGAATACGTCACGCGCAAGGTCCTCGTCATGGAGCGCTTCAGCGGCCTCCGCGTCGACAAGTTCGAGGAGATCAAGGCCCGCGGCATCGACGGCGAAGGCAAGCTCGTCGATGGCCTCCGCGCCTGGTTCCAGTGCGTCGTCTTCTACGGCTTCTTCCACGGCGACGTGCATGCCGGCAACCTGATGCTCCTCGACGACGAGACGATCGGCTTCCTCGACTTTGGCATCGTCGGCCGCTTCGATGACAAGGCTCGCTACCTCGTCACCGACTACATGATCGCGTTCGCATCCGGTAACTACAAACGCCTCGCCGAGATCATCGTCGAGATGGCCGGCGCGCCGAAGGACCTCGACATGGACGGCTTCGTCCAGGATCTCGGCGACACCTACCGTCCGTTGCTGACCCTGAGCTTTGGTCAGGTGAACTACGCCGAGTTCCTCCCCGGCATCCAGCGCACCGCCACCCGGCACCGGATGATGATGCCGAACGAGTTCATTCTCATCACGAAGCAGCTCCTCTACTTCGACCGCTACGCGAAGTCCCTCGCGCCCAAGCTCAATGTCTTCACCGATCCGCGCCTCGTGCTCGGCATGATGCAGGACATCCAGAAGGCGCGCATGCAGGCCGACGCCAAGCGTCAGCCCTAGGCTCGGCGGCTACCGGAAGCGGTCGTCGACCGGCTGATCGCGGACCTTGGGCGTCGCGCGGTCCGAGCCGTCATCGAGGTAGCGCAGGAACATCGTCAGGTACTCGATGCGCTCGGCATCGAGCTGGATGAACGCGAGCCCGACCTGGAACGCCTCGTCGAGCGTCGTGCACCACGCCACGCGCGCCTTCAGCGTCAGGGGCTCGCTCGAGGTCTCCTCGTCAAAGACGAGCTGCATCGCGAGGTCCACGACCGATCCGACCGCCAGCGCAGCCGGCATGTCCGCGCACAGGCCCCCGCGCGACACGTTCGATGACTTGCCTTCGTGGATCTTGCCGTTCGCACGTAGCGTGATCGCCGCCTCGTGCGCGTAGCGCGGATGCTCGCGCTCGGCTCGTTCGGTCTCGGCGCTGGCGCCGGGCGCATTGCGTCCCACCCCGAAAGTTTGGAGCGCTATCGCGAACCTGGCAAGTTTTCACGCGGGCCCCCCCCTGCCACCGCTGCTACGCACCCGCGCAAGCTTCCCGTCCGCTCCCCGGACAACCCCGCGATCGTCCGAGATTCGGACGACTTGCCTCCACGCGGGGCGCCCACCTGTACGCCCGACCAGGTGTCGCCCTAGGGACGATTCTCAGGGACCACGGCCCCGAGAAAGTACCCGCCGGTCAGCGCGTCGAGCTCCACGGCCGTCTCCTCGGCTCGCATCGCGTGTCCGGCCGCCATCGCCCGCCGGTACGCGAAGTACAGCGCCACCACCCGCGCGACGAGCTGGCTGCGCTCGCGCCGCCGGGCCGCCTGGTGCGAGGCCGCTTGCAGCTCGCGTCCATCGAACACCAGGCGATCCAGCCGCCAGGTCGCGCGCACCTCGTACGTCACCCCGTAGCCGATATCGGGCTCGAGCTCCTCCCACCGGGTGTTGCGCCCCGCTCGCACGGCCACGAGTGGCACGAGACCCGCCAGGCGCGCCCGCCGTGACCACCCGATGGTCGGATCGCGATCGAGGCCCGCCTCCGCGAAGGCCGCCGCCAGCACCTCACCGATCGGCGGAGCCGGCACGGCCGCGGCCGCGTCATCGAGGGCCGCGGCGGCTCGTTCACCGCGCGCGCCCGGCGCTCCCTCCTCGGCCTCGGCGTGCGGCGTGGTCCAGACGTCGACGTCGACGTCGACGTCGACGTCACTATCACGCGCAGGATGGACGTGTGGTCGCAACCAGACATCCGGGTCGTCCGGCGGCTCGGCGGGGCTCGCGGGGGCATCGGCCGGCACAGCAGGGATGTGGTCGCGCGGCGAGGTCGTGCGTTCCGGTCGCGGAACGGCACAGCCAGCCAGGGTCAGCAGACAGAGCATCAAGGTGCGCATCAGCGGCTCCAGGTCGCGACCAGCCACAGCTCGTCGACATGTCTCGAGGTCTCCGTCGCCGTTCGCAACAGGTCGTCGCGACGGCGGTACGCGATCGAGACGTCGATCCGGCCCAGGGGGCCGGCGCTGCGCTGCATGAGCGCATCGAGCTCGTCGGGCGCGAACCCAGCGCCGATCAGGTCAGCCACGTCGTCCTCCGCGAGCCACGAGTCGTACACGGGCAGTCCCGCAAGCCACGAGTCGGGCTCGGTGTCACCAACGATCGGGTCTCCTCCAACTGGCGTCACCGCGGCATCGATGTCGGTGACGGACATCGGGTCGGGGTCGGAGTCGGGAGCCAAGGCCGCCACATCCGCGGTGACGGGGAGGGACCGGGCGTGGCCGCCCGGATGCGCGGGCGTGGCCGTCGCCACGCTCGCAAGGGCGGCGAGCGTCAGCAAAGCTGCCAGCACGGTGACAAGGATCCAGGCGAGGGCGCGGTGGGGTTGGTTGCGAGAGGCGGCAGCGGAGCGTACGGTCCGAACGTGCCGGCGACGCTCACGGAGAACGCGCTCGCCGTCCTGCGGGCGCGGTACCTGGTGCGGCAAGAAGGCGTCGTGGTCGAGACGCCCGCGGAGCTGTTCCGGCGCGTGGCTCACCATGTGGCCGCGGCCGAGAGCCGCATGGGCTACAGCGCCGAGGAAGTCGCCACCGCGCGCGCGACCTTCGAGCGCATGATGGTTGACCTCGAGTTTCTGCCCAACTCGCCGACCCTGATGAACGCCGGGCGGCCGCTCGGGCAGCTCGCGGCGTGCTTCGTGGTGCCGGTCGAGGACTCGACCACGGGCGTGTTCGAAGCGGTGCGGTGGGCGGCGGAGATCCAGAAGACAGGCGGTGGAACCGGGTTCTCGTTCTCGCGGCTCCGGCCCGCCGGAGACCTCGTCGCGAGCACCGGTGGCACCGCCAGCGGGCCCGTCAGTCTCATGCAGGTCTTCGATGTCGCCACCGAGGCCATCAAGCAGGGTGGTACGCGGCGTGGCGCCAACATGGGCATGCTGCGGGTCGACCACCCGGACATCCTCGAGTTCATCGCGCTGAAGCTCGATCCCGCGCGCATGCGCAACTTCAACCTGTCCGTCGCGGTCACCGACACGTTCATGGCCGCGGTGCGGGCGGGGACTCACTACGATCTCGTCAATCCACGGACTGGACAGGTCACCGGCCAGCTCGATGGGCGTCGTGTCCTCGATGCGATCGCGAATGCCGCCTGGGCCATCGGCGACCCCGGCATGGTCTTCATCGACCGCATCAACCAGACTCAGCCGACTCCAGGCCTGGGTCCCATCGAGGCGACGAACCCCTGCGTCACCGGCGATACCCGCGTCTGGGTCGAAGACGTCGGGCTCGTGCCGATCGCCGAGCTGGTCGGGAAGCGCCCACGGATCGCGACGGCGGATGCCGAGGGCCGTTTCTCGTTCCAACGGGCCGCCAAGGTCGTGTGCACGGGCGTACGCCCTGTCTACCGGCTTTCCACCGTCGAAGGCTTCGAGCTCCGGCTCACCGGAGACCATCGAGTCGGGACGGAGCACGGCGACATCGAAGTCAGCGCGCTTGAGGCCGGCGACCGGATTCGCATCCCGACAGTCCAGGACATCGATCAGCTCGACCGGGACAGTGAAGACGCTCGATTCGGCGAAGTCCTTGGATGGCTGACTGGCGACGGCCACTTCACGGGGAATCAGGCTGTGCTGAGCTTTTACGGGGCCGAGAAGCGGGACGCTGGGCCGCGTCTGGCCGAGTACGTGCGGACGCTGATCGGCGACCCGAAGCTCAGCTTGAACACCGTCGAGGAGCGCGATCTCGCCTACCTCCGGAGCCGTCGTCTGCGGAACCGCCTTGGAGACCGGCGAATCGACGCTGCATGCAAGCAACGGGTCCCTGAGCACGTCTGCCGGGGCAACCGTGAGCTTGTTGCCGGCTACATGCGCGGCCTCTTCTCTGCCGATGGCAGCGTGCAGGGCTCCATCGACCGCGGGGCGAGCGTGAGGCTTGCGAACAACGAGCTCGGACTGCTGCGCGATGTCCAGCACCTGTTGCTCGTGCTTGGAGTTCGCAGCGTCATTTACGCGAACCGCCGGGGCGAGCTGACTCGACTCCTGCCCGACGGGCACGGCGCGCTTCGCGAGTTCCGTTGTGCCGCTCAGCACGAGCTCGTCGTGTCTCGAGCAAGTCTGCGAACGTATGCGCGGCTCGTCGGCTTCTTGGTCCGCGCCAAGACCGAACGGCTGGCCACACTTCTCGACGGGTACGCGAAGGGGCCGTACGGGGACCGGCAGTGGGCGACCGTCAGCGATGTCGTGCTCGAAGGCGAGGCCGAGGTCTTCGACCTGACCGAGCCCACCACCAGCCACTTCTTCGCGAACGGTCTGCTCGTTCACAACTGCGGCGAGCAGCCGCTCTTGCCGTTCGAGTCGTGCACCCTCGGCAGCATCGACGTCGGCAAGTTCGTCGGCGATGGCGGCAAGGATCTCGACTGGGCGCGATTCGTACGGACGATCCACGACGCCGTCCGATTCCTCGACGACGTCATCGACGCCAACCGGTACCCGCTCGCGGAGATCGAACGCGCGACGAAGGCCACGCGAAAGATCGGGCTCGGGATCATGGGTTGGGCGGACGCGCTCGCGGCGCTCGGGATCGCGTACGACTCCGAGGAGGCCCTCGCGCTCGCGGACCGGCTCGCGGGCGTGCTCGAGGCCGAGTCGCTCGCTGCGTCGCGCGAGCTCGCGGGGCGGCGCGGGACGTTCCCCGCGTTCGCGGGCTCGCGCTGGGATCAGACGGTCCCCCTGCGCAACGCGACGACCACGACTGTCGCGCCGACCGGCACCATCAGCATCATCGCCGGGTGCGCGAGCGGCATCGAGCCGTTCTACGCGCTCGCCTACCAGCGGAACGTCCTCGACGGGGCTCGGCTCACCGAGGTGAATCCCGCGTTCCAGGCCGCAGCTGCCGCCGAGGGGTTCGCGAGCGACGGCTTGTTCGCCGCGGTCGCCGAGCACGGCGGCGTGCGTGGGCGCGACGATGTCCCGGTCTCGGCGCAGCGCCGGTTCCCCACCGCGCACGAGATCGAGGTCGCGTGGCACGTGCGGATGCAGGCCGCCTTCCAGCGGCACGTTCACGCCGCGGTCAGCAAGACCATCAACCTCCGGAAGGACGCTTCCCCGGCTGATGTGAAAGCTGCGTACGAGCTCGCGTACGAGCTGGGTTGCAAGGGAATCACCGTCTACCGGGACACAAGCCGCGAGGGCCAGGTGCTCGTCACCGGTGCGCGGGCCGCGATCATCGCCGCGTCGCCCACCTGTCCCGAGTGCAGCAGCGTCTTGATCGAGCAGAGTGGATGTCGGCTGTGCCGGCACTGCGGCTGGTCTGTCTGCGGATAGCGCAGCCGCGACGAGCGACGGGGCGACAGGAGGTGCGCACGCTGGGGACGATGGAGTGCGGGCGAGGTCTGGCATCGAGTTGGGCATCGCTCGGCCGTAGACAGCAAGCGTTGCGCCCCGACCTGACCTGTGTGATCTCGCGAGCTTGAACGGCCGTTCGTCCGGTCGTCGGACAGCGCGTCCGTCGGCCGTTCGGACACCGGACACGCGACCACCGGTTACGGAGTGCCGAATGCTTGGGTTGACGTCTGCCCCCACCTGCGGCGCGACGGCCGGGGCCTCCGATCGGAGCCGGTAGCGCGTCCGTGGTGCTGGCTGTCGACACGGCCAGCGGCGCTGGCCTGTCAGACCAGGTGTCGCAGGGGTCCGACCCCATTTGTCCGGCAGGTGTCGCAGGGGGGGGGCCGAAAACTCGAAGACCCGGCGCGTAGGCCGGGTCATTCGTTGGATCGGGATGTCCCGATGCTTAGCGGCGACGGCGCCGGCGCGCGGGGCGCGGGGCGACGGCGGCGGCCTCGAGCTCCTCGAGGTGCTCGAGCATGCTGATCATCGTGTTGCGAGTCGCGGCGTGCGGCTCGTTCGTGATCGCGCGGCCCAGGGAGATGCGGAGCTCCGCGCGGAGCTCGCTCTCGATGAGGCGGTACGTGCGGAGGGCTTCCTCCGGATCGTAGTGGTTGAGGTCAGCCTCGCAGCCCGTGGCGGCGATCCAGACAGCGGCGAGGGCAGCGGCGCGACGGCCGGGCTGCGAGACCGCGAAGTCCTTGACGGAAGAGCGCAGCCGGCTGCGAACGAGCTGGACCGGCGGAAGGGCCACCAAACCGTCGCTGTCGTCGTCGGGCCGGCGCAGGACAGGGCGTGTCATTGACTTTTCGATTTCCATGGCTGTTTTTTTCCTGGTCTCGCGGCGCGGCCCCTAGAAATCCCCCTCAAGTGCCGTGCTGCGATGGACGGCGACCTTGCCCTATGGGTTCTGCAAAAGCGATGAATTTCCGCGCGTAACCCAGAGAAAAAATGTCCTTAACCGAACGCTAACCCGAAGATGATTCAGCGTTAGGGCGAGGGGGGTTCAAGTGACCCCAGCAGCGTGTCCGGAGTAGATGCGCGAGCGCATCATTGGCACCGAGATGCGTCAGCGAAGTCACTTCGTGAAGTGCTTCGTGAAGCGCTGTTCTCGACGAGAAACCGCCCGCGTTGGATCGCTGTCACTCGGCGGCCGAGCGCACGCGGACCGGCATGCTCTCGGCGTTAGGTAGGCCATCGATCCGGCGTGCGAGAAAATCGCGAACGGTCCAGTCCACGAGGTGTGGACGCTCGATCGGAGCGGTGTGAGACGCGTTCGGAATCTCCAGCAGCTCCGCTCCCGGGATCGCATCGGCCATCGCGCGACTGCGATCGGGCGGCGTGAAGCCATCGCGGCCACCTGCCACCACGAGGGTCGGGACGTCGATCTCTGGAAGCAGGTCCTCGGCCGAGTGCTGGCCGGCCGAGGACAGCATCGCCACGAAGAGCCGGGCGTCGATCCGTGCCATCCCCTCGAGGTAGGGCATGAAGTCCGCGGGGTCGATGAGCTCGCGCCGGATCTCGAGCCGACTCGCTACCTCGAAGGCCAGCTTGGTGGGCAGGACGAAGCGGGTGAAGCGATTGATGACGCTTGGCACCCGGTGCACCCAGCGCTGCACCGTCGGCAGGATCTCCTCCAGCATCGAGGAGCCCTTGAACGTCCGCAGCGGATGTCCGGGGGCGCCGCAGACGAGCACGAGCCCGGCCACCCGCGAGCGGTGCCGGCGGAAGGTCTCCAGGGCCACCTGGACGCCCATCGAGTGTCCGATGAGGACGGCGTCCTCGACCATGGCGTCATCGAGCACGCACACGAGATCGTCGGCGAGGTCCTCGACCGTCACCCGCGTGGGGTCCCGCGGCGCAGCCGTTCGACCGTGCCCGCGATAGTGGGGATGGAGACCGAAGCGCGGCCCGAGGTCACGGCGCAGGTAGCGCCAGACATAGCCGTCGCACCCGATGCCGTCACAGAGGAGCACGGGCCGTGAATCGGCCCCGCTGCCTCGATTTCCCCAGGATTCGTAGAACAGTGGGCTCCCGTCGCTCGCGACGGCGTACGCCCACGCCGAGTCGCTCAGGCGATCTCTTTCTCGTCTTCCTCGCCCGGGAACTCGTTCACCGAGGGGTACTTCATGATCTCCTTGCGCGCGATCTTCCAGGCTTTCTGGACGATCCACGAGAGCGAGCGATCCTGCCGCGTCGCCTCATCCTGGATTTCCTTCAGCATATCCTCAGGAAAGTAGAGGGACTGCTTGCGCTTATCCGAACCAGCCATGGATCGTTAGTTTCGGGGAGCGACCCCAACCTGTCAAGGTGGGCCGGCTCTTACGTCGGAAATGGAAGCGCGACCGGGGGGGTTGTCAGCCTACCTCCCGATCACTATCCTACCGCGCTTCTTTCACCGGACCCCGACCTCTCACCCGAGGGAGACCACGTGAGCACCACGGCCGCCGCGCAATCCAAAGCACTCAACAAGAAGGAGCTGAAGAAGTTCCAGGAGCTGCTGGAGGACAAGCGGAAAGTCGTGCTCGAACGAGCGCGCCAGATGTTGTCCGAGGGCATGGTCCTCGACGCCAACGATCTGCCTGACGAGATGGACCTCGCCTCCAGCGAGTACATCCAGTCGTTCGAGTTTCGCCTGCGCGGCCGCGAGAAGAGCCTGCTCTCGAAGCTCGATCTCGCCCTGAAGAAGATCGAGGACGGCTCGTTCGGCGTCTGCGAGATCTGCGACGAGCCCATCGGGAAGAAGCGCCTGGAGGCGCGCCCCGAGACCTCGCTCTGCATCAAGTGCAAGGAAGACCAGGAGCGCGAAGAGCGCACGATGGGTTGATCGTGAGCTCGTTTCCCACGGGGAAACAGTTCATTCGATTCTCCTAAATGGTCGGGGCACGACGAACGCTGATACCGTTCGCGCATGGGTGAGCCGCCCGATCGCCGGGGCTTTCTGAAAGTTGCGACGTGTTGCGTCGGTGGCGGCGTGGCGCTCGCGGCCGGGGTACCGGTCGTGGGGTTGCTCGTCGATCCTGCTGGCAAGCAGACCGTCAGCTCGGGCAAGGATCCTTTCGACCTCGGAGCGCTGAGCCGCTTCGCCGTCGGCGCACCGCCGACGCGCGTCGAGATCGTCGCCCCGGTGGTCAAGGACGCATGGACCGCGGCGACCAACGTCGTCCTCGGTGCGGCGTTCATCCAGCGGACGACGCCTGACACCATCGTCGCCCTCTCGGCGGTCTGTCCGCACCTCGGCTGCGCCGTGGGCTTCGACGCGAAGGCAGGGAACTACCTCTGCCCGTGCCATGACTCGCGGTTCGCCCTCGACGGCGCCAAGACCACGGGCCCGTCGGAGCGCGGTCTCGATCCGCTTCCGGTGAAGGTCGTCGGCGATCGCCTCGAGCTCACCTGGGTTCGCTACAAGCTCGGGCAGACCTCGCGGGAGCCGGCCTAGTGAGCGATCGCGAAGCGGGAGGACCGATCGCGAAGCTCGCGACCGCGCTGGATGAACGGCTCGGGGCGCGAGTGCCGTCGGTGATCGTCGGCGGCGCGTCGTTCGCGTACACGGCCGGCGCGATCCTGACGTTCCTCCTCGTGTTCGAGGCGCTGACCGGCATCGCGCTCGCGGCGTTCTACGCCCCGACGGGCAGCGACGCGTGGGCCTCGGTCGCGTACATCGAGGACCAGACGACCTGGGGCCACTTCGTGCGCGGCGCACATCACCACGGCGGCGGCGCGATCGTCATCGTCGCGGGCCTGCACCTCGTGCAGACAGCGCTGGCCGGCGCGTACAAGCGGCCGCGCGAGCTCGTGTGGTGGCTCGGCATCCTCCTCCTGATGCTCGTCCTCGCGTGGGCGATCACCGGCTACATCCTGCCGTGGGATCAGGCAGGCTTCTGGGCGAACCAGGTCGAGGTGGGCATCGCCGCCGGCACCCCCATCGTCGGTGACCGCATCAAGGAGCTCGCGCTCGGTGGCAACGACTACGGCAACCTGACGTTGACGCGCTTCTATGCGCTGCACGTCGGACTCTTGCCCGCCGTCGTCACTGCGCTGACCGTGCTGCACATCAAGCTCGCGCGGCGGCACGGCACGACATCGATCAAGTCCGGCCCCGATGCGCCGCGCTGGCCCGACCAGACGCTCCGCGATGCGATCGCCACGGCCGCGGTCGTCGCGCTCCTGATCACCATCGTGGTCAGCAGTGGCGGTGCCCCGCTCGCCGGCCCCGCCGACCCGGCGACGGCCTACGACGCGCGTCCCCTCTGGTATTTCCGCTGGCTCTACGAGCTGCGCGAGCTCGCGGGCTCGGCCGAACAGATCGCCGCGATGGTCGCTCCGGCGGTGGTCGGCGGATTCTTCGTCTCGCTGCCGCTCCTCGATCGCAAGCCGGATCGCGCGATCAAGGCGCGCCTCCTGTGGCTCGGCGCGATGGCCGGGTTCCTG
The DNA here is from genome assembly GCA_022842285.1 of Kofleriaceae bacterium. Lineage (GTDB taxonomy): Bacteria > Myxococcota_A > Polyangia > Haliangiales > Haliangiaceae > JABFXX01. The sequence continues at coordinate 19,774 of JALHPV010000009.1, read as the reverse complement.
GCGCTCATCGCTGCCCTGACGATGATGTCGTTCGCGCGCGACTCGTCGAACACCGAGCTCGCCGAGCGTCAGGCCAAGGCCGAGATCCACGCCGCGCGCGCGCGCTACCTCGCGAAGACGAATGGCGTGCCGGCATCGGGCGCGATCGACGTCTTCACCACCGTCCCGATGTACACAGCTCGCACGCTCTGGGCGAAGAGCTGCAAGGGGTGCCACGAGGACGCTCCCCCGGGCGCGCCCGCGGACCAGCAGCGCAAGGGGCCGCGCATCGGCCCGGGACACGGCAACCGGGTGTGGCTCGCCGAGTTCTTGAAGGCGCCGAGCGGCGATGCATTCTGGGGCCGCACCAAGCTCGGCAAGGATCCCGACGCGGCGATGCCGGCCTACGAGGCGACGCCCGAGGCCGTGGCCGACATGGCCGAGCTCCTCTACGCCGAGAGTGGCGCGATGGACATCGACAAGGCGAAGCAGGAGCGGGGCAAGGCGGCGTTCGAGACGGCCTGTGGTGACTGCCACTCGCTGGAGGAGGGTGTCGCCGGCTCGGGGCCCGGGCTCGCGAAGCTCGGCAGCCGCGACTGGTACTTCCACTACATCAGCAATCCGCATGCGGCCGTGAACCTCGGAGACAAGAGCGAGATGCCGCGCTTCGACCAGGACCTGACCGTCGTCGAGCGCGACGCCCTCGCGGGCTATCTCGTGTGGCTGCGAACGGCGACCGCACAAGATCTGGCGGCCCTCGGCCCGCTATAGTCCCGGCGATGCCGGAGTTCGCGTTCCAGGAGATCCTCGAGGCGGGTCATCACGATGACACGCCGTATCGCTTGCTGACGACCGACCACGTGGGAGTCGTGACCGCCGCCGGGCGCTCGTTCCTCGAGGTCGCGCCGGAAGCGCTGACGCTGCTCACCAAGACAGCGATGCGCGACATCGCGCACCTGTTGCGGCCCGGGCACCTCCAGCAGCTGCGCAACATCCTCGACGACGCGGAGGCCTCGGCGAACGACAAGTTCGTGGCCCTCGAGCTCTTGCGCAACGCGAACATCGCGGCCGGAGGCATCCTCCCCGGATGCCAGGACACGGGGACCGCGATCGTGATGGGCAAGCGCGGTGGGCTCGTCCTCACGGACGGGAATGACGAGGCGGCGATCTCGCGCGGGGTCTACGACACGTATGTCGAGTCGAACCTGCGCTATTCGCAGGTGGCTCCGCTCGACATGTTCGAGGAGAAGAACACCGGTAACAATCTGCCGGCGCAGATCGACATCTTCGCGACCGCCGGCGACGAGTACCACTTCCTCTTCATGGCGAAGGGAGGCGGCTCGGCGAACAAGAGCCTCCTGTTCCAGGAGACGAAGGCGCTGCTCAACCCGACGAGCCTGGCCGCATTCCTCGACGCGAAGCTGCGGTCGCTGGGGACGGCCGCGTGCCCGCCATATCACCTCGCGGTCGTCATCGGCGGCACGAGCGCCGAACAGGCCCTGAAGACGGCCAAGCTCGCGTCGGCGCGCTACCTCGATGGCCTGCCGACCAGTGGCAATCACCTCGGGCGTGCGTTCCGCGATCTCGAGTGGGAGCAGAAGGTCGTGCAGATCGCACGGACCACCGGCATCGGCGCGCAGTTCGGCGGCAAGTACTTCGTCCACGATGCGCGCGTGATTCGCCTGCCGCGGCACGGGGCGAGCTGTCCCGTGGCGATCGCGGTCTCGTGCTCGGCGGATCGGCAGGCGCTCGGCAAGATCACGCGCGACGGCGTGTTCCTCGAGCAGCTCGAGCATGACCCGGCGAAGTACCAGCCCGATGTCACGGCGTCGGAGCTCGCGGGTGAGGTCGTGAAGATCGATCTGACCCAGCCGATGAGCGATATCCGCGCCACGCTGTCGCGCTACCCGATCCGCACGCGCCTGTCGCTGACGGGCCCGCTGATCGTCGCGCGCGACATCGCGCATGCGAAGCTGAAGGAGCGGCTGGATCGCGGCGAGCCGCTGCCGCAGTACTTCAAGGACCACGCTGTCTACTACGCCGGGCCGGCGAAGACGCCTGCCGGTTACGCGTCAGGCTCCTTCGGCCCGACGACGGCCGGGCGCATGGACAGCTACGTCGATCTGTTTCAGGAGCACGGCGGCTCGCTCGTGATGCTCGCGAAGGGCAATCGTTCGGCGGCAGTCACCGACGCGTGCCGCAAGCACGGTGGCTTCTACCTCGGGTCCATCGGCGGTCCGGCAGCGCGCCTCGCGAAGGACTGCATCACGAAGGTGGAGGTGCAGGAGATGCCGGAGCTCGGCATGGAAGCGGTGTGGCGGATCGAGGTCGTGGACTTCCCGGCGTTCATCGTCGTCGACGACAAGGGCAACGACTTCTTCGCCGGGCTGTCCGGCGCGGGACCGCTCAAAGTCCTGAAGAAGTAGCGAGGCCTTGGATCTCGACCGGGGCGAGCGCGCGGTTGTAGATGCGTAGCTCGTCCACGCGCCCGACGAAGTGGGCCTCGGGAACCCCGACGTTGACGTCCGAACCGAGGGAGAAGGGCAAGTCCGAGTCGATCAGTTCCGTGACCTGACTGGTCGTGGCCTCGCCGTCGATCCAGAGCCGCTTGCGGTCACCGTCCCAGAGGAGGGCATAGTGGTGCCAGCCGTCGCTCGGCTCGAAGTCGGCTGGGCCGATGAGGGCGACGATGGACCCGTCGCTCGTCTCCCACGTGACCTGAAAGTTGGTGAGCCCGAAACCGAAGCTATTCTGGTTCGAGACGGAGTCGACCGGCTTCGCCAAGATGAACGAGTAGCTTGGCGCTTCGGGATCGATCCAGGCCCACAATGAGACGGTATAGGGCGCGGCCGTGAGCAGCGACGGTCTCATGATGACCGCGCGCTCCTTGCCGGAGAACCGGTATCCGCTTCCGTTGATGCCGTCCACGGATGCCGGGCACCCGTCCTCGCTGCAGGATCCCACGGCCTGCGGATCGCTGGCCGCTACGGTCCCGGTCGCGGCAGGTGCGTCGTCCATCGGATAGCGCACGACGAGCCCGTCGATCGCGGCCCACGGATCGATCGCGGGTAACGCGTCAACGTCGAGCGGCTCCGTCGAGCACACGCCGGCATAGCAGCTCTGGCCGGTGGGGCACTCGAGGGTCGTCGAGCATGGCGCTCCCTGCGGCGCGGTCGGCGAGTAACACGCCGCCAGCGTCACGAGGAGACACGCGGAGCGCACTGCGCCGATCGTACTACGGCAGCGTGGGGGCGGCCGGCGTTTCACGGGGCTCAGAGTCCTGACGAAGTAGCGAGGCCCTGGATCTCGCCCGGGTCGAGCGCGCGGTGGTAGATGCGCAGCTCGTCCACGCGCGCGACGATGTAGCCGTCTGGTATGCCAAAGTCGACATCGGCGCCGAGCGAGAACGGCAGGGTCGAATCGACCATCGTCGTGAGCTGCGACGTCGTCGGCTCGCCGTCGATGTAGAGGCGCTTGCGGCTGCCGTTCCACTCGAGGGCGTAGTGGTGCCAGCCGTTGAATGGATCGAGCGTGGACGGGGCCACCAGCTGGACGTAGCCGCCATCGCTGCTCTCCCACGCGAGCCGGCCAGCGTTCAGGCCGAACCCGAACATGTTCCGGTTCGTGTTCTCGCCCTCCGGCTTCGAGAGGATGTGAGCGTAGGGCGGCGTCGCCGGATCGAACCACGCCCAGAGCGAGACGGTGTACGGCGCGCTCGTGATGAGCGACGACCTCGAGATCACGGCGCGCTGATCGCCATTGAACGAGTAGCCACCGCCGTTGACGCCGACCACCGCGGTCGGGCATTCGCTGGCGGGACAGGAGCCTTCGGCCGTCGGATCGCTGCTCGACACGCGGCCCGTGGCCGCGGGGTTGTCGTCCATCGGATACCGCGCGACCAGGCCGGCGATGGCGCCCCATGGATCGGTTGCGGTCGCCGCATCGTTCACGGCCGCATCGACGGCGCCATCGGGCGAGTTGGCATCGGCGCCGGGGCTGTCAGTCAGCGTGCTGTCGACCGCCGCGTCGCGGGCGAACGGCTCGGTCGAGCACACCCCCACGTAGCAGGTCTGGCCGCTGGGACACTCGAGGGTCGCTGAGCACGGAGCTCCCTGCGGAGCCGACGGCGCGTAACACGCGGCCAACGTCAGGATGAGCCACCCAGTCCGCACCAGGCCAAGCGTACTACGGCAGTGTGGGCGGCACGGCGGGGGTCTCGCCGGACTTGAGGATGCCCGCGATCCGTCCCACCAGCGCGCGGGCGCTGCCGACGCTGTCCGCGGCCACGTCGAGGGTGAGCGAGCGCGTCCCGAGATCGAGGACGAGCAAGCGGCGCGGTCGGAGGGCGCGCTGCGCCCCGATCGCCACCGCGGCCCCCCAGAGGCTGACCGCCACGCGCCATTCCCGGAGGAGCCCGACCACGGCGCCGGCCACGAGCAAGAACAACATCGCGACGCTCACGCGCGAGTACTCGAACTTCGCGTCGCGCACCTGGTGCAGCGTCGTCACGATGTTCTCCGCCGCGGCGCGCGACGTGGCCTTCATGCGCCAGGTGAGTGTGTCGCCATCGACGTCGAGCGTGACGAGCCGGCCCTGCGCGGCACCACGTACTTGTTCGACGGCGCCCACGAGTGTCTCCGGTACAGCTCCCACAGGATAGCGGTACGCCACCAGCTAGTAAATACCGTCGTGATCGTCGACGGTGACACCCATGTTCGTCGGCATCGATTTCGGCACGACCAACTCCGCCGTCGCGGTCGCAGGCCCCACGGGTGGGGTGTCGCTGGCCCCGCTCGCCGGCGCGCCGCACTGGCGTACCGTCCTCTACTTCGAGCCCAACGGCGGGCTCACCGCCGGCGCACCCGCCATCGCTCGCTACATCGAGACGCAAGGCGAAGGTCGCCTCGTGCAATCGATCAAGTCGCACCTCGCGAGCGCCGCCTTCTCGAAGACCTACATCTTCGGGCGACGCTGGACCCTCGAAGACATGATCGCCGCGTATCTGCGCCAGCTGCGAGCCGCGACGTCGGTCGACCTCGGAGCGCGCGCCGTGATCGGTCGTCCCGTGCGCTACTGGGGTGCCGAGGAAGCGGTGGACGACGAGCGCGCCGTCGCTCGCATGCGCGAGGCCTGCGGGCTCGCGGGCTTCACCGACATCGTCTTCGAGTACGAGCCCGTCGGTGCCGCCGCCAGCTACGCGAGTCGCCTCGATCACGACGAGCTCGTGGTGGTCGCCGACTTCGGTGGCGGCACCACCGACTTCTCCGTGATCCGCGTGGGGCCGAACCGCGACGGCGAGGTGCTCGCGAACGGCGGCATCGGCATCTCGGGTGACGCCTTCGATGCCCGCGTGATCGATGCCGTCGTCGCCCCCGCCCTCGGTCGCGGCACGCGCTACCGCGACGAGCTGGGCGGCGAAGCCCCCGTGCCCGCGTGGCTCTACGCGCACCTCCGGCGCTGGCACTACCTCTCGTTCCTGAAGGAAGAGAAGACCCTCCGCCTCCTCGAGCGCGTGCAGTACGGCGCCCTCGACCCCACCCGCTTCGAGCGCCTCGTACGCGTCGTCGAAGATGACCTCGGCCTCCCGATGCACCGCGCCGTCGAAGGCACCAAGGTCCGTCTGACCGCCGCGTCCGAGCAGACGCTCACCCTCGACGGGCTCGACATGCAGCTGCCCGTCACCCGGCCCGACTTCGAGACCTGGATCGAGCCCGATCTCGTCGACATCGAACGCGTGCTCGACGAAGTGCTCGCGCGGGCCGGCGTCGCATCGGGCGACATCGATCGCGTATTCGCGACCGGCGGTTCGTCCCTCGTACCAGCGGTGCGGGCGCGCCTCGCCGCGCGCTTTGGCCCCGACATGGTCGTCGGCGGCGAGGAGCTCACGAGCGTCGCGTGGGGACTCGCGGCGCGGGCGCGTCAGCTCTGGAGCTAGAACGCCATTCAAGAATCAGGTGTCGCAGGGGTCGGACCCCTGCGACACCTGACCTTGGTGTTCCTCGGCGTCTTGGCGCCAAAAGCTTTTTGGTGACGAAGGAGCCCGAACGAGCCCGACTAGTGATCGACGCCTTCGACGAACAGCGCGTCGACGAGGCCGGTATCGGCGCGGGCCACGAAGCGCGGGCGACCGTCTTCGATCGCGCAGCACTGCGCGGTGCGGAAGGGCGGGAATGCGGGCTTGCCGACGAGATAGGCGCCGAGCGTGGAGATGGCGGGCTCGTGCGAGACGACCAGGACCGAGCCGCCGGCGCCCGCGATCGTGTCGGCGGCAACACGCGGCTGGGCGGAGGGCTCGAATGCGCGGCGCGTGACGATGGTGCCGAGGAAGTCGAGACCCTGGGCGATGAGCTCGGCGGTCTGCACGGCGCGCGGGAGGGGGGAGCAGAGGATGGCATCGAGCTCGACGCGCTGCTCGCGGAGCAGGCGGGCGAGGACGCGGGCGCCTTCGCGGCCCTTGTTCGACAACCAGCGGTCGCGGTCACTGCCGGCATCCTCTTCGGGGACGGCGTCGCCGTGCCGAACCAGGTAGATACGCACCGAGGAATCCTACCCCTGGATCGGCGCGGGCGAGGGTACCGGCCTCACTCTTCGGGGGGCATCTCGTCGGAGCCCGAGCCGGCGGCGGAGCCCATGTCGACCTCCATGGGCGCGGGTTCGCCGCCCTTGCAGATCGCACCCGGGGTTGCGGAGAGGACGGCGAGGGCGATCCCGGGGGCGTTGGAGACCTTCCCGGCCTCGCGGTTCGCAGCGACGTCCCAGACGCGAATCGCGCCTTCGCCGTCGTCGTAGGCGAGGTTGGTGGCGTCGAGCCAGCGCGTGGCGAAGCGGCTCTTGGCGGAGAGGATGTGGGTCAGCGCACCCTTGGCATCGGCGATGTAGAGCGACGGCGCGGTGCCCTTCGCGCACGGATCCACGGCGGTGGCGAAGGCGACGTGGGCGCCGTCGGGGGCGAGGGTGACGGATGCGCCGGCGGCTTGTCCCGATTCGGGGACCTGCACGGTGGCGGAGCCGTACGTGAGGGTGGGCGCGGTGGGAGGGTCGCCGGTAAACGCGGCGGTGACGTTGTCCGGAAGCCGGACAATTGTTCCTTCGTCCAGCGTGAAACGAATCGCGTTGGCAGGGAACGCGACGGCTGCGGGCGCGAGCTTGCCGTTGCCATCGACGGCCTGGACGACGGACGGGCCGAGACCCCACCGGCCCTGGGCGGGGGCGGTCGCGACGAGGAGCACGTTGCCGTCGCCGTACCCCGCGGCGAGCTCGCGCATCGGGCCCGCGATGGTCGTGCGCTTCTTGGCCTCCCACGTCTTCGTGTCGATGACCTGCACCCACGCACGGGCGATGAGGCCCGGCGCGTCGGGCGTGGCCGGCTTCTCCACCCGATCGAAGCCGATGATGGCGAGCTCGTCTCCGCCGCGCACGAAGCCGACCGCCTGGTGGTCGGTGTGCGAGAGCCGCAGGTAGCGCCGGGCCTCGCGATCGAACGCGTAGATCTCGCCTCGGCTCGACGCGGGCTGCGCGCCTGCATCCTTGGGCCACTTGAACGCGCTGCGGCGACCGACGAGCCAGATCCCGGTACCGATGCGGCGCAGGTACTCGGCACGGATCACCTCGACCAGTTGCATCACGGCGGCTCCGTGCGGCGTGGCGAGAAAGTCCTTCAGGTCGGGATCGGTGGCGATGCCGCCTGAGTACTTGAAGAAGTCGGCAGCGAGGACGATCGCGAGCTGGTCGGCAGCGGCTGCCCCTTGGCCCGTGTTGGCCAGTGCGCTGGCGAGGAGGCGCCGTGCGTCGTAGTGCTCCGCGTCTTCGGCGATCGAGGACTCGCAGTGTGTCCGGATGGCGGACCAATCACGGTCCTTCGCCTTGTAGGCCGTCTGGGCGGCGTCGTACGCCTTCTTGCCCTCGTTGTAGAGGAAGCCCCAGGGCGGCAACGTGGCGACGCCCAGGACCGGTGTTGCGATCGGCGGCACCGAGGCGGTTTGCCCCGCGTCATCGGTCCGACCCTTGGCCTCGTTCGATTTCGAGCCACACGAGGCGATCACGCACACCGTGCCGAGGAGCACGCCCAAGCGAAGAGGACTCACGTGATGCATTAGCTAGATTGCTGAGACCGTACATCCATTCGATGTCAGGATGCCCGGCATGAAGACCATGACTCTGGCGCTCCTCTTTGTTGCGGCTGTCGGCTGCGGCAAGGACAAGAAGGAAACCACCGTCACGACGAAGACGACCACGGATTCGGGGGCCGTGACCGACACGAAGACGAAGGAGACGCCGCGCGACGTCACCGGCAACACCCAGGTGTCGGGCGGGCTGTCGATCGGCACGGACATCGCGGCCGCGTGCGGCATCAAGGCGCTCGAGGGGCCGGTTCCTCAGTTCGACTACGACGCCGCCGAGCTATCGCCGGAGGACAAGTCGGTCCTCGATCAGATCGCGACATGTCTGATCTCGGGCCCCCTCAAGGGCAAGGCCGTCGACCTCATCGGGCGCGCCGATCCTCGCGGCACGGACGAGTACAACCTGGGGCTCGGCGCTCGGCGCTCGAATGCGGTGAACGCGTACCTGGTTCGTCTCGGCGTCCCGAACACGCAGCTGGGCGCCAGCACCCGCGGCGAGCTCGAAGCGACCGGCACCGACGAGGCCGGCTGGCAGAAGGACCGCCGCGTCGACATCATGCTCGCGGTCACGGCAAACGACGCCGCCGAGGGCTAGGCTTGTAAAATCAGGGGTTACCGCCGCCCGGTCCCCATGGTAGCTACAGGCGCCATGCAGGACCTGCGCGCCATGACCCTCGAGCAAACCTGCGAGTTTGCGGAGGCGCAGGGCTGGCCCAAGTTCCGGGGCGAGCAGATCTGGCGCTGGATCCACGCTCACGGCGCCCGCACGTTCGACGAGATGACGAACCTCGGGGCGGCCACCAAGGCGCGGCTCGCGGAGGTCGCGACCATCGGCTGCCTGACGGTCGCCGAGGTGCAGACGTCGAAGGACGGCACGCGCAAGCTCCGCCTGCTCACGCGCGATGGCGCGTCGATCGAGACGGTGCTGATTCCGTCGGGGCACAAGACCACGCAGTGCATCTCGTCGCAGGTGGGCTGTGCGGTCGACTGTCAGTTCTGCGCGACCGCGAAGCTCGGCCTCAAGCGCAACCTCGATGCGGGCGAGATTGTCGACCAGGTATACCTGGCGCGGAAGCTCCTCGCCGAGACCGAGCCCGATCGGCAGCTCACCAACCTCGTCTACATGGGGATGGGCGAGCCGCTCCACAACTACGACAACCTCGTCACCTCGCTCCGCATCCTGACCCACGACAAGGGGGCGGGCCTGTCCGCGCGGCGCATCACGGTGTCGACGTCGGGCCTGGTGCCCAAGCTCGAGAAGCTCGGCGGCGAGACGGTGCGGCCGAACCTCGCCGTGTCGCTGAACGCGCCGAACGACGCCATTCGCGACGAGATCATGCCGATCAACCGCAAGTGGAACATCAGCAAGCTCCTCGCGGCGCTGAAGGCGTATCCACTCGAGCAGCGCCGGCGCATCACGTTCGAGTACGTGCTGCTCGCGGGCGTGAACGACTCGCTCGCCGATGCCGCGCAGCTCGCGAAGCTGCTCCGCGGCATCAAGTGCAAGGTGAACATCATCCCGTACAACCCGCACCCCGAGGCGCCGTATGCGCGGCCTTCGGCGGCGGCGGTCGATGCCTTCCAGAACGAGTGCAAGAAGCTCGGGATGTCGACGTACCTGCGCATCCCGCGCGGCGACGACATCGATGCGGCCTGCGGTCAGCTCGCGAATCGCGCGAATGGCTCGCCGCTCGTGCCGCTGCGGGTCCGCAAGGGTCCGCCGCCCGCGCCGAACGTCGAGTAGTCAGCGGCGCCGCCGGGCGAGGACGAGCTCGCTGACGAGCACCAAGAGCGAGAGGGTGCCGGTCGCGGTGAGGACCGCGCGTAGCGGCACCGAGGGGCTCCGGTAGAGCTCGAACATGATCGGTCCCGTATCGAAGGTCGCGCCCGCCCACAGCGTGCCGCAGAACGCGGCCGCAGCGACAATGATCGCGCCGCGTGATGATCGCGTGGTGGATGGTAAGCGCGCGACCACGAACGCGCCGAGCCACGTCACGGCGAAGGCTCCGCCGAGCATGTAGCTCGTCGCGCCGAAAGGGAGGCTCACCTCGGGCGGAGCGTGATGGTGAAGAAACGTGTCCAGTTCCCCGTTGCCGAGGACGACGCGCATCATTCCGAAGAACAGCACCGGCGTCAGCACGCCCGCGATGCTGAGGCCGATGTCCCACCGCTCGACACGGTCGACGAGGCGCTGCGCCGCCGGGATACCGCCGACGTGCAGCGTGTGCTCGATCTGTCGCGCGGCGATCGTCGTGGCGATGCCGTACGCGACGGCGCTCGCACCGAGCAAGACCACGGCGACCCAGAGCTGCGGGCCCTGGAGGAGACGCTCGAACAGCGACGGCTCGTGACGGCCAGGTCCGATGTTGACGCAGAGCCGCGCGAACGTGCCGGCAACGCCCATGATCGCGGTGGCGCCCGCAGCGATGCGACCGACGCGCTGGACGAAGCTGCGGGCAAGGGACACCGCGATGCGCTCGCTGCTCGTGCTCGCAGCGGCGAAGCGCTTCAGCGACGTCTCGACGGATGGCAGCCGCTCCTGCGCGATGCGACCGAGGAGGGCGAGATCCGCGGTGAGTCGTGAGTCGGTCATGTGGGCTCCTTGGCGAAGGCCAGGTTGGCGTTGCCGTTGGTGTAGAGGGTGCGGAGGCGCTCGCGACCACGCGCGAGCCGCGACTTGATGGCGGACGTGGACACGCCGTGCAGCGCGGAGATCTCCTCGACGAGCCAGCCTTCGATCTCGTAGAGCACGATCGCTTCGCGCTGGTCGGCGGGCAGGGCGGTGAGGGCGGCGCGAATGCGGCGGTTGGCGGCGAGGGTCTCGTTGTCCCAGCCCGGGCAACGGTAGTCGACCTCGCCGATGGCCTCGGCGTCGTCGGGCCCCACGAGCGGGAGCCAGCGGCGCCAGGCCCCGCGGCGGGCGCGGGATCGCTGAACCGACACGATGATCCGGTAGAACCAGACCTTCGCGGCGGCGGGATCCTCGAGCTGGTGCAGCTTGGCGAACGCGCGCAGGAGGGCCTCCTGGAACACGTCGTCGCCCTCGGCGTTCGAGCGGCACAGCGCCCGCGTGAACGCCAGCGCACGGTCGTGCAGGGGCTCCACCACCTGTCGGAACCGCTCGTGGTCGCTCACGGGTCCAAGGACGCCACGACCCCGGGATTTGGTCGCAGGGGCGCGGTCGATTTCGGCGCGGAATAGGGGGGGAGGTAGGGGCGTTGCCCCCGACGTGGCCGGAGCGGCGTGGTCGGAGGGCGCACTCGCCGCGTTCGGTCAGGATACGCTCCACCTGCTCATGAGTCGGGAACCGCCAGGGCCTCCGAGCCGCTTCGTGTTGCGCCTGGCGGCGTTCCTGGCCCAGCTCAGTAATGCGGCGTGCTTGCTCGCCGGCACCATCGCGTTCGTCCTCGTCTGGCAGAACCAGTCGGGCGGGGCGAAGTACGTCATCGCCTGGGCCGGCGTCGCGATGCTCGGCATCATCTTCGGCGGCTTCATGCCGCGGGGCGGGATGATCAGCCTGCTCGCCACCGTCCTCATCACGGCCGGCTTCGGCGGCTTGCTCGCGTGGTTGCCGTATCCCGTGCTCGCGTCGCTCCTGCGCATCCTGCCGCCCGGCGACATCGACATGATCTTCGAGCTCACCTCGTACGTGGGCTTCGGCCTCGTCGGCGTCGCCGCGCTCGGCCTGCTCTCGATCCCGCAGGCGGTGAAGTATGGCCGCTGGCTGCACACCCCCGATGCCACGCGCACCGGCTACTCGATGATGTTCACGGCGGTGGCGCCGGTGCCCGAGACGGACCGCGGCTGGCAGGCCCCGTCCGCGCCGCGGACGCACGGCGGTGGTACGGGGACGTACCAGCCGGTCCCCGCATACGGACAGGCGCCGATGGGGCCGTCGCGCACGTCGGTGTGGGTCGTGCCGTCGGCGCCACCCGAGATTCGCCGCTCGCGCCGCCGCATGTACTTCGCCCTCGCAGGCTTCGCGATCGGCGTGGGCGCGGGCACGGGGGTCCTGGTCTCGGGGACCCAGAAGCGTCGCGCACCGGTGGTGGTGAAGGCCGAACCGACCACAAACGTGAAGGCCAACCCTCCGCCAACCGACGATCCGACGAAGAAGGTCGGGACGACCACGAATGCCGGCGTCGGTTCGGGGTCCGGCTCGGCGAGCCCGGTGACGGAGGTGCCCGCGGCCTCGGGAAGTGGCGCCGCGGGGGCGGGCTCCGGCTCGGGTGCCGAGGTGGTCGTCACCACGCCTGCGCGACCGACGCCGGCCGTTCCGGCGACGCAGTTCCTCGAGACGCACGTCGGCCACATCGTCGCCGGGAACATCGCCGAGCTGACGAAGAGCCTGCACGGCAGCGTGTTTGGCTTCGGCATCGACGGCACCGCCGTCGCCGAGGGTCGCGACGCGGTCGCCAAGCAGATCGCGGCGGACTTCGGCGAGAAGCCGACGATCGAGAAGGTCTACGCCGGGGTCGGCGACGATGGAGATCGGGCGTGGATCGCGCTCGAGCTGAAGCTCAACGGACGCAAGGTCGCCGTCACCGAGCTCGCGATGTTCGAGGCCGACGCGTGGACGATCCGCGCGACGTGCTGGGCCGAGCTCATCCCCGATGCCGACGCGATCCAGCGCGCGATCCTCTTCACGCTGCCCGAGGTCTCGCCGGTGCCAGCGGGTGTCGACGGTCCGCCCGAGCTCTCGAAGGCCGTCCGCGACGGCTTCGGTGACAAGGCCAAGCTCCTCGCCATGCGCAGCGCGCATCCCCAGGCCGTGAACATCGGCAGCGGTCCCGGCCAGCGCATCGTCGGCGGCGAGAAGATCCTCGCGCGCAAGGGTGGCGGTTACCGCATCTCGCCGCGAGGCAGCATCCGCATCGTCACCGCCGACAAGGAGACCGCGTTCGCCGCGCTGGTCGTGAACTTCACGACCAAGAGCAAGACGTCGGCGATGGACATCACCCAGCCGCTGCGCATGCTCGCCATCCTGCGGGTCGAGCCGGAGGGCTGGCGGATCGTCTCCGCGCAGTGGTCCAACGGCGGCCCGATTCGCTAAAACCAAGTCCGACATGATTGATGCGCAACGTGCGCAGAAATCATGTCCGACTTGATTTAGAGGCCGAACTTCGAGGACGCGAAGACGGTCTCGAGGAGCTGGTCGACCTCGCGGATCATGCGCGCGGCAGCGTCGCCGGGCAGGGCGGCGAGGGCGACCTTGATCTCGTTCAGGTTCTTCAGCTGGCTGAACAGCTGGATGTCCGAGAGCTCGGTGCCGCTCGTGAGCAGCTCGCGGATGAGACCGAGCTCGGTGAGCAGGTCATCCAGCGACGCGGAGGGGCCGATGAAGCGGCGCTCGTCCGGATGCTCGCGGTAGTAGCTGTCGACGACCGGGTTCACGATCTCCTCGAGGAGCTCGACCTGATCGAGGTTGTTCCAGATGTGGCGGAGGATGAAGAAGTCGCCGTCGTGGACACGCGTGCGGCCATCGAACACCGCGCTCGCGGCGAAGAGCTTCAGGAGCTTCACCGCCCGGCGGTCGGAGATCGAGATGCCCTCGCTGCGGATCTGGAAGACGAGTCCCTTGTACTTGGTCAGGAACTCCTCGGGGAACACCATGAACTTGTCGAAGTTCTGCTGGATGGACCGGAGGTCGTTGGCGCTGATGACGGGGCGGAGGTCGGCGGGAGCGCCGGTGCGGGGCCCGTCGTTGGGACCGCGACGGCCCGTCATCTTGCGGAGCTCGAGGGCGATGCCCTTCTTCATCAGCTCGTGGAAGTGATAGCTGTCGAGGTTGTCGGACAGCACGCGCACGAGGAAGCGGTCGAACATCGCCGCGAGGTTCTCGTCGTTCGGGACCTCGTTCGAAGCCGCGTAGAGCGAGATGAGCGGGACGGGGACGACCTCGGGGCCGTTCTGGAACTTGCGCTCGTTGATGACGTGCAGGAGCGAGTTCAGGATCGCGCTGTTCGACTTGAAGATCTCGTCGAGGAACACGACCTCGGCGGTCGGCAACATGTTCTCGAGGCGGCGCGTGTACCGACCTTCGCGAAAGGCGGAGATGTCGACCGGGCCAAAGAGCTCGTTCGGCTCCGTGAAGCGCGTGAGTAGATACTCGAAGTACTTCGCGTCGATGAGCTTCGCGAACATGTCGATCATGGCCGACTTCGCGGTGCCGGGCGGACCGACGATGACCATGTGCTCGCCGGCGATCGCCGACACGACCATCAGGCGGATGATCTCTTGCTTGTCGAGGAACTGCGCCCCCATCTGGCGGGCGAGGTCTTGGAACGCGGCGGACGCGCGCGCGACATCGACGGCAAAGTTACGCGGAGTGGGAGGCGGCGCGACCATGTAGACGCGGTCACCTTACCCCAACTGCGCCCATGAAACGGCTCAGTTGGCGCGTAGATGGCGCTTCAAGCGAGCCACGATCGCGTCGACGACGGCGTCGCCGAGCAGCTCCACGGTCTGACCGCGATGCATCGACCAGCGGCGGGCGAGCGCGGGGACTTCTTCGATGCCAGGCGGGACCGCGAGGCGCGGATCGACCTGCGCCAGCGCGTTCGGCAGCGCGAACAGGGTGGCGAGTCCGCGCGGGCGCTGGGCGGCGGCCTCGGCCGCGAGCACGGTGGAGAGGAGCGGGCTCTTCGCGCCCACCTCGCGGAGCGTGAGCTCGGCAAAGCAGAACAGCGCGCCGAGGTGCACGAGCAAGGCGGCCACCGCGCGGACATCTGCTTCGTCGGGCGTGCGCTCGAGCATCTGCTCGAAGGCGGCGGCGAGGCGAGCCGGTCCGGACGTGATGCGTGCCGGTGGGCCCTCGGGAACGAGCGTGTACGCGATGGCGCGCGCGAGCTCGGCGTCGCGCAGGAGGAACGTCGCGTCCTCCCAGTGCAGCGGCGGGGCCGCCGGATGCGATGTCAGGAGCTGCGTGAGCGGAGAGCGCCGCACGAGCGTGGCCACGACCGGCGCCGTGTCGGGGACGGCGAGCAGCTCGTCGAAGTCGACGACGGACGTGTCCTCGCGCACGCGACGCACGCCCTTCCACGCGGTGAGGCGGGTTGGCGGCGACTGCCCCTGAAAGACCGCCTTGCCCGTCCACCAGGACACGGTGACGTCGTTGCGCGTGAGCTCGAACAGGTTGTGAAGCAGCGCGTGGCGACCGAGGACACGCGATCGATTCTGCGTGAGCGGCTGGCTCACCATCGAGAGCGCGGTGTCGACGATGCGCCGCCGCTGCTTGTCGGTCACCGTCCACACGTCGGCGCGTGGGTGGACGAGGAACAGCGCGTTGTGGAGGCCGGCGCACAGCGCGAGGTCATCCGCCTCGAAGAGGAGCGGCGGCGGCCGATAGACGATCGTCGACAGCACCGCCATGCGCGCGTCGTCAACGGCCTCGGTCTCGACGGAGGCTTCCGCCAGCTGGGCCTCCCATGCGAGCAGCTGGTCCGCGGGGATCGGGCGACCGACGTGAAGCTCGCCGCCAGCGACGAGTGGCTTCACGAAGTGCTCGAGGAACTCGCGGACGTGCGGCTTCGCCATCTACTTCTTGTCGCCGCTACCGAGCAGCTTGCGATCCGACACGTCGGGGAAGCCCCACAGCGCGAAGCGGCCGACGGCGTCGTTCACCACGCGCGTCTCGCCGACCGTATCTGCCACGTAGCTGATCGAATCGGCGCGGTCGACCTCGAGCTTGGCCAGGGACCGGCGCTCGAGCGTCGCGAACGCGCTCTCCTGTACCTGGAAGGGCATGCCGTCGTTCGTGAAGACGGTGACGAGCCCGGCCGCGTGACCGAGCGCGCGCGAGAGCACCTCGGGCGTGACCCGCGGCACGACCTCCATGCCGAGCGGCACCAGCAGGCCCGGCGTGAGCTCGTACATGAGCTGTCCGAGCGGAATCACGTCGAGGTTCTCCGAGCCGATCACCAGGATGCCGCGATCGGTGACCGCCACGCGATGCCCGCGCAGCGATACGGGCGGCAGCGCGAACAGGATGCGCTTCAGGCGCGGCCCGTGCTCGGTGGCGATCAGCGTGGCGACGACGCGCTTCGGCGGCCCCATGGACACGGCGAGCTTCAGCTCGACCCCGATCGTGGGCGGCGGACCGGCCCCATGCTGCCCGGGCTCGCTGACCTTCTCGAGCTCGAGGTCGACGCGGGTGAGGTCGCCGATGTCGCTGAGGGTGAGCGGACCCGGCAACACGTCGACGCGATCGCCGGGCCAGAACACGTGAAACGTCTCCGGCGGAAACACCGATGCGCATGATCCGAGATCGATCGGGTGCGCGTAGCCGACCGCGACGGCGGCGTTCGCGCCGGCGGGCTTGAACACGTCGATGCCGGGCGTCCCCATGAAGAGCGCGAGGATGCGCTCGGGCAGACCGCGCGCCCGGATCAGCATGTACCCGCGGTCGCGGGCCTGATCCTCGAAGGCACTCGTGGTGCCGGGCGTGAAGAGCCCTGCTTCGGCCTCGACGCGGTTGCGCCAGAGGTAGCGAATGATGCCGTCGGCGAGACCGCGCGCGACCGCGAGGTAGAGCTCGCCGCGATCCTCGTCGTCGAGCTGCTCCCCGCCCGGCAGCTTGCGGATCGTGAGCCGGAACAGCAGGCGCTGGAAGGGTAGCTCGCCCTCCCGCACGTAGCCCTGGGCGAACTCGTCGCCATGCACCATGAAGTCGGTGCCGGCGGGCATCGCGCCGATGTCGACGGCGTCGTAGCCATACGGCGAGCGGTCATCGCGATACTTCACGTAGTGCTTCGACGTGCCCGTGTACGTCGCGCCACCGACCAGTCGGCACAACCGAGCGGCACGATCCGCTGCGTAGGACGACACCGCCGGAATCTGGACCACGATCTCGCGGCTCCCGAGAGCGGTTCGCCCCTTCACGATCGTGAGGCTGGCCAGCAGCTCGTCGAGCGACGCCTCCGACGAGTACAGGCGGAACCACGACACCGCGCCCTCGAGGGTCGCGAACGTCATCATGATGAACCGACCGAGGACGATGCCGCGCGGATCGGGGGCGATACCCGGCGTGAAGAACCGAGTTTGGCCCTGGGCGACGTGCTCTAGCGCCACGCGTTCAATCTAGCAGGGTTAGGATGCGTGCCATGCGAGCTGGCGCCGCGATCCTTCTGACGCTGATGGCTTGTGGGGGCGAGCCCACGGCGCCGTCGACCACGCCCCCGACCACCGGGACGCGCCCCGTGACACCGCGCGCGGAACTGCCCGCGGCCATCCAGCCCCTGCTGCCACGGCATGGTGTCTATGTGGCCGGTGGCGGTCTGGTCTCGCCGCCCTGGCGCGTCGTCGTCGACATCGACGCCGATACGATCTACGCCGGGAGCTCCGAAGCCGCCAACGCCCCGTCGTACGGCCTGCTGGAACGAGAAGCCACCAAGGCCCTGTCCCCACGCAACGAGACCCACCTCATGCAGATGGCCTACGCGGCGTGGGGCGAGCCCCCGCCGGCCGAGCCCCCGAATCCGATCGCAGACTACGACGAGATCTTCGTCGTGCTCGAGGGCGAGGACACGTTCTACCTCCAGGGCTTCGGCCCGATTCGCCAGCCGGTCGCGGCCCAGGCGATCGTCGAGCTCCGCGCCGCCGCCGGCCTCTGAGGCGAGCTACTCCGTCGGTGCGGGCGCCGCGGCCTGCAGCTTGTCGTAGCACTTCTGCGTGCGATCGAGCTCGCGGTTGTACGCGTCGGCCATCGCCGCCGGCACTTCCTTGCCCTCGTTCTCCTTCGTGAACGCCTCGATCTTCGGGAAGACCGCGTCGGCACACTTCACGTCCTTGCACGCGCACATCTCGTTCGCGTACTCGGTCATCTTGTTGACCTCCTTCTTGCCGCACGCGGCAAGACCCAGCGCCAACGTCATCCCCATCATCGCGGTGCGAATCGTCATCTGAAAATCCTACCGCGCATCGGCTAGCTCTTGGCGAGCCGACCGGGATCGATCGCCGCCTCCTCGCGTGTGAGTCCAAGTGCGACCAGCGCGGTCGTCGGTTCGTCGAAGCTCGCCCTGCTGTCGATCATCTCGACTGGCGTGTCCACGCTACCGGACCGAGATCGTGGCCTGCGTGTTGAAGCTGTCGGTGACCTTGAGCGTCTTCAGCGCGGGCTCGAGGGCGGTACGCACGCAGCCATCGGGGGCATCGAGCTTGAGGACGTAGCGGCCGTACTGGTCGTCGTACTCGGGCTCGACCCACGACGCCTTGAGGCCGACGGTGATGGAGAGCGCGGGCTGCTTCGCCGCTTCCCAGCAGGCGATGAGGGGGGCACGCAGCTCGGCGATCTTGGCCGTCACGAGCGGCCACGACTTCGCCGTCGGGGTCGGGCTCGCGGTCACGGAGACAGCGAGCTTGTCGGTCGACGGTGCGGCCGCGGACTTCGTCAGGTAGAGGTCGGCCGGCGTGGCGCTGCCGAGGAGCACGGGATCGAGGCCGAGGGGGCCCAGGGTGGCGAGCGAGGCAAGGGCAGCGTCGCGGAGCCCGCTGCCGGGCGGGACGGCGACGACGCAGCGGTGGAGGACACGCGCCGCGAGCTCGGCGTTCTTCTTGGCCGCTTCGTCGAAGGTGCGTGAGGACGTGGCGGCGACGGCGAGCGCGCGACCGTAGTCGCAATCGAGATCGGGCGGCACCTCGAGCTTCTCGGTGCCGTACTGCGCCTGGGCCTGCGCGTAGGCGGCGATGGCGGCGGTGTGCTCGCCGGTGGCGAGGGACTGAGCGCCGAGGGCCGCGTGGTAGTCGGCGATCGCGGAGCGGTTCTGGCGCCGGCACACGTGGTCGAGGCAACGGAGGCCGTCGGCGCAGGTGGCGCTCGCGTGGCAGGTCTCGAGCTCGCGCGACTTGAGCTCGGCACGGGCGGGGACCGCCGGGTCGGTGGCGGTGGCGCGGGCTTCACAGCCCCACGACGCGAGCGCAGCCAGCCAGAGAGGCTTGATGCCCAGCTTCATGCCGCGAGGATAGACTATGCGCGCGCGAGGAGGGCGGGCGGGAGCCGGCCGTCGGGTTGCCAGGCGAGCTCGACGAGCCACCAGAGGCCCCCCACGACGAGCGCGGCGGAGGAGGCGAGGCCGACGTAGGCGCCGGGCTGGGCGAAGGGCGTGAGCGCCCAGAGGGTGAACCAGGCGGCGCCGACCGCGCCGACGAGGACGGCGGTGGACGCCATTCGAACCTCGGACGTGCCCGACCAGCCGATCGTGCCGAGGAGGACGCCGCCGAGGGCGACTTCGACGGTGCCGACCATGAGCGAGCCGGGGAGGGTGGCGACACCGCCGACGATCGCGAGCCACGCGAGAAGGCGCAGCGCGTGCGAGCCGATGATGATCGAGCGTTCGTCGCGGACGAGCGAGAGAAGCGCGAACACCAGGCCGAACGCGGAGGGCACCCAGAGTCGCGGCAGGTCGACGGCAGGGAGCGCGAGGCTGGCGGCGAGGATCAGGCCGGCGGCGCCGGTGAGCGTTCGGTGTCGACGGCGGACACCAGAGAGGGAGAGCGGTTCGACGGCAAAGGTCCCGACGTCATCACCCATCGCCTCGCGATGCTCTCACGGTGCGCCGAGGCCACCGTGACGAAATCGACTGCGAGAAACTCCGGCGATCAGGCGCGGCGGAGGAGCTCGCCCAGCGACTCGCGGACCTGCGGGTTCGTCTCGATCTCGTGGTGCTGGCGAAGGATGG
>JALHPV010000008.1:5802-61111 GCA_022842285.1 Kofleriaceae bacterium | reverse complement strand
GCGACGACGCTCCGCGCCCCGAGGCGGAGCGCGAGCGCAGGACGTTCGGGCAGCGCGACAAGGGCCCGCGCGAACCGCTCCCCGCCGAGGAGGGTGGTGGCCGCTGGTTCAAGATCAACGTCGGCAAGTTCAAGAACGCCGACCCCAAGTGGATCGTTCCCCTCCTGTGCCGCCGGGGCGACATCACGAAGAAGGACATCGGTAAGATCCAGATCATGCAGCGGGAGACGCGCGTCGAGATCGCGCCCGCTGCCAGCGAACGCTTCGCCGAGGCCGTGAAGCGCCCCGATGCGAAGGACAAGAACATTCACATCACGCCCATTTAGGTGGTAGTCACGCTCCGTGGCCAGACAGGCACCTGAAGCTTCCAACGAGGCGAGCGACGCGCCCGCGGCTCCCGCGCCCCCACCGGGCGGTGTCTCGACGAAGTCGCTCGTCATCCTCGGCGTGGTCGTGGCGGCCGTCTGGGCGTTCGCGATCTACGTCGACAGCCTCGTCCTCTACATCATCGTCGGCGTCCTGACGGCGCTCCTCGCGGCCGTCCTCGTCTGGGCGTTCCGCACCCTGAAGAAGCAGCGGCGCGTCGTCTCGCTGCTCCAGGGCTCCGTCGAGTCGCCCGAGGCGCGCCGCGATGCCCTCGCCAAGCTCTCCGCGGGCAAGGACGCCAACTCGCCCACCAACCTCTTCGCGCGCGCCCAGCTCCTCGCGGCCGAGGATCCGGCCGCAGCCATCAAGCTCATCGGCCCCTACGATCTGAAGACGTTCCCGCCCGCCATGCAGGACGACGTGTCGCTCCTGAAGGCGCAGCTCTACCTGAACATGGGCCGCACCGCCGATGCGCGGAAGTCGGCCGACTCGATGAACCTCGACAATCCGCAGCGCAAGGAGATCAAAGCCTTCGCCTCCGTGATCGTCGCCGAAGCCTGGGCCCGCACCGGCAAGCCGAAGGAAGCGATCGCCCTCCTCGACAAGCTCGAGGTCCCCAAGGGCAAGGACAGCGAGAACATCGTCCTCCAGGGCCGCATCGCCCGCGTGTTCGCCCGCTTCGCCATGACGCAGCGCAACCAGGCGCGGACCGAGCTCGTCGCCCTCGCGGACGACGACCCGAACTACCTCGGCAAGTTCGTGATGCCGCAGTTCAAGGTCCACCCCGAGCTCCAGAAGCTCGCCCGCCAGGTCCTCCAGGAGCACCCGGCGGCCCGCAAGCAGATGAAGATTCAGACGCGCTAGCCACCTGCGGTCTAGCCGGCTGATCAAGTTGCCGCGGACAGCGGTCCGCATGTCCGCGCGATCACACGGGTCCACGGTGGCGCAAGGTTTGCTGTTAGGGCGCACACCATGCGCGTCTCCCTCCTCCTCACCCTCCCCCTCGCCCTGACCGCCTGCGCCACGGATGGTGCCCAGACGGAATCGCCGGACGGCATCAACGACGTCGGTATCGGAGATGGCAAGGGTGACGGCGCGGAGCTCTCCGAGTGCCAGACGGCCGAGGTCCTGAAGCTCCTGAACAGCGGCGCCACCATCGAGGACCTCGAAGGCAAGGGCGTCCACGCCCGGGCATCCGAGAATCTGGTGACGTACCGCGATGGCGAGGACGGCACGTTCGGTACGGAAGACGACAACACGTTCGAGGATCTCGCCGAGGTCGACGCGGTCGACTTCGTGGGCGAGGTGGCGCTGACCCAGCTCGGACTCGCGGTGGCGGATGCCTGCGCGGCCGCGACCGACATCTACGCGGACGCCCGCGACGTGACCAAGTCGTTCATCACGTTCCCGGTCGGCGCCGAAGCCCCGACGGACTACGACTACCCGGACGGCAACGGCTTCTCGCTCGGTGGCACCGAGTTCTGGCAGAAGTGGAGCGGCGGTCACAACCCGACGTACTCGTTCGACGAGGGCACGGACGCCGGCCGCCGTTGCATGCAGGCCGCCGCGATTCGCTTCGAGGCCATCATGGCGGACGCGCCCGCCGAGCTCATCCAGCTCCGTGACACGACCAACTGGTCGGGCTCGTTCTTCAACTGGAACGACGACTACAGCGGCCCGGGGGCCTACGGCGACGCCAGCTCCTCGCGCCTCTGGGCCTGGCGCACGAGCCTCATCAAGTGGATCAGCCAGACGTCGAAGGACGGAAGCTGCTACCTCCCGACGCGCGACCTCGTCATCAAGGCCGCCAACGCGTGCCTCGAGACCGCCGCGCGCAACAACGGCGAGATCCAGGGCTGCCAGGCGCGCTAGTTCGCACCTGCCGCGCTAGCTTGCTCGCGTGAGGTCCTCGCGCGAGCTGTTGGCGCGCAATCGCGACTTTCGTCGGCTGTTTCTCGCGAGTGTCATCTCGCTCGCCGGCGATTGGTTCTCCTTCGTCGCCGTCGCCGA
This sequence comes from Kofleriaceae bacterium, assembly GCA_022842285.1. Taxonomy (GTDB): domain Bacteria; phylum Myxococcota_A; class Polyangia; order Haliangiales; family Haliangiaceae; genus JABFXX01. The sequence goes on along the minus strand of JALHPV010000008.1, from coordinate 58,735 downwards.
GCTCGTCACCGAGCTGACCGGCCGCTCCGGGGCCCCCGCGTACGTCTACGCGGCGACGGTGCTCCCGGTGTTCATCGCATCGCCGATCGCCGGGGCGATCGCGGACCGCACGGATCGCAAGCGCATGCTCGTGGTCGCGGATCTCGCCCGGGTGCCGCTCGCGCTGTTGCTCTGTGTGGCGGCGGCGATCGGCAACGTCCCGCTCGCGGTCACCGCCGTGATCCTCCTCGCGATGGGCGCGAGCTTCTGGGATCCCGTCGCGAGCGCCGCGACGCCCAACGTCGTCGATCCCGAGGACCTCGCCACCGCGCAGGCGCTGATGTCAGCGGTGTGGGGGAGCATGCTGTTCGTCGGGGCCGGCCTCGGTGGGCTCGTCGCCGAGCTCGTGGGGCGACAAGCGGCGTTCGTGATCGACGGCTGCTCGTTCCTGATCTCGGCGTGGCTCGTGTCCGGGATCCGGCGCCCGCTGCAGGAAGCGCGGTCACCCGGCCAGAAGCCCGGCGCCGTGCGAGAGGCGATCCGCTTCATTCGTGGTGATCGCGTCGTGAAGCGCCTCGTGCTCGCGAAGACGGGCGTCTCGTGCGCGAACGGCACGGTGGGGCTCTTGCCAACGTTCGCGCACACCAAGTTCGCCGGCGCGGGCATGGCCACGGGCATGTTGCTCGCGGCGCGCGGCCTCGGGGCGTTACTCGGACCGCTCCTCTCGCGCTGGATCGCCGGACCCACGCCGTCGCTGCGCATGATCGTCCTGCTGTGCAGTGCGTCGACGCTGTCGTACGCCGCCTTCTATGGGTTGTTGCCAGTGGCGCCGCTGTTCGGTCTCGTGCTCGTCGTCGTCGTCCTCGCGCACATCGGGGGCGGCGCGCAGTGGTCGCTCTCGACCTACGGATTGCAGGTCGCGACGCCCGATCACCTACGAGGGCGCGTGCTGTCACTCGACTATGGCCTCGCCACTCTCGCCATCGGCATCTCCGCCATCGCGGCTGGCCTCATCGCCGATGCGACCGATGTCTCGACGGCCGCCTGGGTCCTCGCCGCCGTGGCGGCCGTGTACGGCGTGGGCTGGCTCGCGTGGAGCGTCACACTCGTGAAGTCCCGGTAACACGGTCATCACATCGGAACTTCGGACTTGCGGCGCCTGGCGGCCCCGCATTACGACGCGCGGGTGAGGATCCTCGGCGTCGCCGTGTGTGTGCTCGTGGGCTGTGGCGGAGGGAACGCGGCCGATGACGCGGACGCCCCGACCGACCAGGTCGACGACGCCAGCGACGACTCCGACGACGATCCGCCGCTCCCCGACGCCCCGGTCGATGCGCCCGCGATGTGGTCGAGCACGCCGGACTGCACCGCCACCGACATCTACGCGACACCGACCTTGCCGCCGCTCACGCCCGATCAGCGCGGCGCCATCGTCGGCTGCACGCTCGGCACGCGCCTGGACCCGGCCGCGGTGCAGACCGCGATGTCCGACGACGGTGCCGAGGGCGTCGTCGCGCAGACGGGCGCGCAGACGATCAAGCTCGCATACCGCACCGTCCGCAGCGACGGCACGGCCACCGTCAGCACCGCGACCGCCTATCTCCCGCTCGAGCCCCGCGCGCTCCCCGCGCCCGTGGTCCTCGTCGGTCGCAGCACCTCGGGCCTCGCCGACTCCTGCGCTCTGTCGCGGGACGAGGTGCCCGGCGCGAACTACATCCTCCCGTTCGCCGCGCGCGGCTTCATCGTCATCTCGCCCGACTTCGCCGGCCTCGGCAACGACGGTGCGCACGCCTACCTCGACAACCACGAGGCCGCTGCGCAGCTCTTCGACGCGCACCGCGCTCTCGAGAAGCTCCTCCCCGCTGGCACCGTCGGGGCCTCCGTCGGCGCCGTCGGCTATTCGCAAGGTGGAGGCGTCGTGCTCTCCGCCCAGGGCCTCGAACAGGAGCTCACGGGTGCGCGCACCCTGAAGGGCATCGTCGCCATCGCTCCCGAGTGGCCCATCTCTTCGCGATCCTTCGGCTACGAGGACGTCCTCCGCAACCCCGACCGCATCACGGCGCTCGCGGGCCTCGCCCCTCCGACGGTGACCGTGTTGCGTCACTACGGGTTCCTCGCGAACCGCGTCGGCGAGGCCGAGGCCGGCGCGTCGTTCCCGGCCTCCGAGCGCGACGACCTCATCGACCAGATCAACAGCCTCTGCACCATCCCGCTCGGCGGCGCCCTCAACGCCATGCAGCGCCACCTACGCGACCTCGTCGACCCCGCGTTCCGCGATCAGGTCCTCGCCTGCATCGACGGCACGCCCGGCTGCGCGGGCCTCGGTCAGGAGTTCCACGCCTGGATGGAGTCCGACTACGTCACCGCCGACCCCACAGGCGCCCGCGTCCTGATCGTCCAGGGCCTCGCCGATCAGGTGATGACCGCGGCCGGCGAGGCCGCCTGTGACGTCGCGAAGCTCCGCGCCGAGGGCGTCGAACCGCAGCTGTGCGTCGACACCATCGCCACCCACGACTCCGTCCTCGAACGCCGCATCGAGGATGTCGTGGCCTGGATCGAGGCGATCGCGACCGACCAGCCCGCCCCGACTTGCGGCTCGCAAGCGCTGCCCGCCTGCGATCGGTAAGCGAAGTCATGTCCGACTTGGTTTCTGCACATCATGCGCAGAAATCATGTCCGACTTGATTCTCGCGCCTACTCGATCTCGACCGGCTCCGAGGCGAGGCCGAAGAGCTGGTCGATGTCGTCGTCGAGGCTGAAGTCGTTCACGTCGAACGTCGCGCCGATCGCGGTGACGCGGGCACGCAGGGCCCCCGAGGGCAGCGCGGCACTCGCGGGGACGGTTACGGAGCTCGTCTCGTCGAAGATCGTGACGTTGAAGAGCTCGTCACCGGCGGTGGTCTCCCACGTGACGCTGTGAGCCTTCGCCCCGGGGGTCGGCGTGAAGGTCGCGGTGGTCCGCGTCGCGGACACCCCCGTGGGCGGCACGATCCAGTCGCCGGTGCTGAGCGCGGGGCCCGTCAGGTTGCGACGGATCACGATGCTCTGCGCGCCCCGATCGCCGGAAGCGGTCTGCGCGATCGCCGACAAGCGATAGCTCGTGGCGCCGAGCGCCGCTGGCTTGGGCACGAGGTAGGCAGACTGATCAGCGCCGGTGGTGACGGGGACTTGCACCACCTCGTCGGCGGAGAGGTCATAGCCAATGATGGTGGCCCGCTCGGTGAGGCTCGCCGGCGCGCCCGCCGTATCGATGCTGACGTTCTCGAGGTTCCCCGCTTCGATGAGCGGCAGGTTGTTGGTGGCCTGGTCCACGCCGTCGGCGACGGTGATGCCGGTCTTGGCGGCGTAGGCGATCGGGATCTGGACGTCGTCGGTGTCGTCGGCGGGCGTGCCGTTGCCGTCGAAATCGACGATGAGGCCGAGGAGCGACACCGTGCCCGTGCGGGTGACGACGCTGTAGTCGCAGACGGTGCCGGCGAAGCAGACGTTCATGCCGTCCGGCGTGGGCAGGTTGTTCGCGGCATCCCCGAGGTTGTCGTTCTGCGAGTAGAGGACGAGGCCGACCTTCACGTTGGGGGCCACGACCGAGTCGTAGCCCGTGATCTGGCCACTGATCGTCGCCTGCGGAATCGTGGCCGGGTCACGCGGCGAGAGGCCGACCGTGACGTTCGCCCCGTTCACGCCGATCCACTGCGCGGACCGATAGCCATTCGCGACGACGGTGATCGTTTGCTTGCCCTCCACGTCCGTGAAGGTCACGAGCCCCGTCGCATCGGTCGACGGCGACGAGGTCCCCACCTGCACCATCGCGCCCGCGATCGGCGCGTCGGTCGACGTGTCGATCACGTAGACGTTCAGCTCGCCGTCGATCTCGCCATCACCGACGCCTCCGCCGGCGATGACACGCGGATCGACATCGTTGCCTCCGCATGCGGCGAACACCAGCATGCTACCTAGGACCCCGTGGTTCCTTCCCATGCCGAGATCTTACAGCGGGACCTCGCAGCTGCGCTCGGGGAGGAGGTCACGCTCGACGGCCTCACGGGCCAGTGGCACATCCTCCAGCGTGCCGGCGGTCACCGACACTCGGTCGACGACGTGCTCACGGCGGCCTACGCGCTCCGGCATTGCCCGACGGCGCCACGCGCTCTCGATCTCGGAACCGGCATCGGGACCGTCGGCCTGCTCGTGCTGTGGGGCCTGCCCGCCGGCGCGACCTTGGCCTGTGTCGAGGCGCAGGAGATTTCACATCGGCTCCTCCTCGCGAACATCGCCCTCAACGACCTCGGGGCCCGCGTCGAGCCTCGGCTCGGCGACCTGCGCGACCTCGCCCTCGACGAGCGCTTTCCGCTCGTCACGGGCAGCCCGCCCTACTTCCCCCTCGGTACGGGAGTGCTGCCCGACGATGCACAAAAAGCGCACGCCCGCTTCGAGCTCCGCGGCGACGTCCGTGATTATTGCCTCGCTGCGACTCGGCACCTTGCCCCGGATGGGCTGTTCGCCTTCTGTTTCCCGACGCCTCAGCTGGCCCGCGCCCTCGCCGCCATCGAGGCCGCAGATCTCGCGCTGGTAGAGCGTCAGGATGTGATCCCGCGCATGAGCCTGGCCCCGCTGTTCACGCTCTTCGCCTGCCGACCCCGGGCCGCCGTGACGGAACCTGGCACCGTCGCGGCGCCGTTTGTCGTCCGCGAAGCCGACGGACAGGTCTCCGAGGCGATGCGGGCTGTCCGCCGGTCTTTCGGGTTCAGCACATTTTCGTAGATCGCCCCCCGGGGGGCCGTGTAGGTTCCCGGCCGATGAGAACTGCCACCTTGGTTGCAGCGTTCCTTTCGTTGTCGTCGTTTGGTGCTGGTTGTGGTCCCGAGAACCGCAACGATGGTGATGGCGGAGATTCCGACAGCGATGCGGACTCTGACTCCGACGCCGACAGTGACAGCGATGCGGACTCGAGCGACGGCGACATGTTCCCGGACGCCGCCGATGGCTGCTCCGATGAAGCCAAGCTCGTCTACACGGTCGACACGAACAACACGCTGTCGACGTTCGCGCCGGCCACGAAGCAGTTCTCGACGATCGGCACGCTCGACTGCAACCCCGGCATCGACCCGAACAACCCGCTCGGTGGCGAGGCGACGCCGTTCTCGATGGCCGTCGATCGCGACTCGAACGCGTACATCCTGTTCAGCAACAGCAAGATCTTCAAAGTCGACACGACGGTCACGCCGCTGACCTGCCAGAACCTGAACTATCAGCCACAGCTCGGGCTCGAGCTGTTCGGCATGGGCTTCTCGACGGACCAGGCCGGCGGCACGTCCGACAAGCTGTTCATCACGGGTGGCGGCGCCGACATCAATCCAGACGATCCGTCCTCACTCGCCGTCCTCGACGTCAACACGATGCAGGTCACCTCGGCCGGTACCGTGCCCGGGTCGCCCGAGCTCACGGGCAACTCGAACGCGGAGCTCTGGGGCTTCTTCCCCGGCAGCAACCCGCGCGTCGGTAAGGTGAACAAGGGCACGGGCGCGCTCGAAACCACGTACATGCCAGGCGGCATGCTGCAGGGCACGCCGGCGGCGTGGGCATTCGCGTACTGGGGCGGCGACTACTGGGTGTTCCTCATGAAGAACGGCGAGGCGAACACGACCGTCTACCAGATCAACGGCTCCACCGGCGCGGTCGATTCGTACACGGCGGCCGCGGGCAAGCGGATCGTGGGCGCGGGCGTCTCGACCTGTGCGCCCGTCGTCGTCGGTAAGCAGTAGACGTAACCAGTCGCGTACAAGCGCGACCATCGGCGCGGCCCGCGCGTGAGCGCACAGAGGCCCCGAGCAATTACGCAGTCCTAGGTGGGCACGTCGGCTGCAAATTGCCGACGCATGCGCACGATGATTGTTAGCTCGATGTTCATTTCGGCCGCCCTCTTCGGAGCGGCCTGCAAGAGCGACAGCGAGAAGGCTGCCGACAAGGTCGAGAAGGCGCAGGAAGACCTGCGCGACGAGAAGCAGGACGTCCGCGAGGAGATGAAGGACGTCCGGACGGCTGACCCGAACGACATGGCGGGCGAGAAGAAGGATGTCGCCGAGGAGAAGCGCGACGTCATCGCGGCCCAGTCGGACCTCGACACGGCCCGCGGCGAGTACCGCGCCGAGCTGAAGCTTCGCCTCGACAAGATCGACGCGAAGCTCGCCGAGCTCGAGGCCCGCACCGATGCGAAGGCCAAGCAGACCGCCGCCTCCCTCCGCGTGAAGCGTGACCAGGTCGCCCTGAAGCTCGACGAGACGCGGAACCAGGCCGCCACGGGCTGGGACAACTTCAAGACGAACGTGAACGACACGTTCACGCAGCTCGAGAAGGATATCGACGCCGCGTTCTGATTAAAGTGGGCGCGTGGCCACCACCACCGCTCGCGAAGAACGACCGATGTGCCGGCGCTGCCGTCGGCCGGTGGTCGTTTGCTATTGCGCGGCGCTACCGCAGATCGAGACGCGCACCCGCGTCGTGATCCTCCAGCACCCGCGCGAACGCGACATGCCGATCGGCACCGCGCGCATGGCGAGCCTGTGCCTGCCCAACGCGGAGCTGCATGTCGGCGTTCGCTGGGACGAAAGCCCCGCGCTCGCCGCCGCGCTCGCGGATTTGGCGCGCCCGCCGATCCTCCTGTATCCGGGCCCCGGCGCGAAGGACATCCTGCGCGAGCCACCGGCCGGCCCCGTCACGCTCGTCGTCGTCGACGGCACGTGGTCGCAGGCGAAGACCGTCGTGCGCGACAACCCGATCCTCCACGCCCTGCCCCGCTACGCGTTCGCCGCCCCCGAACCTTCGCAGTACCGGATCCGCAAGGAACCCAAGGCCGAATACGTCTCGACGATCGAGGCGCTCATGTACTGCCTCGGCGCGCTCGAGGGTCGCCCCGACGAGATGCGCAGCCTGCTCGCCCCGCTGAACGCGATGGTCGATGCGCAGCTCGCCGCCCAGGCGAAGGCGCCGCAACGCTTCACCCGGCAGGTGGTGAAGAAGAAGCCGCCCGCGCCGCCGCCCCTCGCGCTGTCCTCCCGCTGGACCGACCTCGTCTGCATGGTCGCCGAGGCCAACGCCTGGCCCTACGTCGGCCCTGACGTTGTCCGGACGCCGGACGAGCTCGTCCACCTCGCTCTCCAGCGCCCGGCCACCGGCGAGCTCCTCGAGCTCGTGATCGCCCCCCGCGGCGAGCTCTCGCCGAGCGCCCACTTTCACACCGGCCTGTCGCCGGAGCGCCTGCACGCCGGCATCGACCGCGACGGCGCCCTCGCCCTGCTGCGCGCCTTCCTCCGCCCGACCGACATCATCGGCGGCTGGGGCCACTACAGCGCGCGCCTCGTCCACGAGTCCGGCGGCTGGCTCCCCGAGCACGCCGACTGGCACCTCGACCTCCGCGCCGTCGCGCAGCGCAAGCTGCACCAGCGCCTCGGCTCCATCGAGCAGTTCGCCGCGAGCCTCGGCCCTGTCGAGCAGCCGCGCGCGCAAGGCCGGGCTGGCCGTCGTCTCGCCGCCATGACCTCGATCGCCCATCGCTGGCGCGCCTGATTTCCCGGGCTGCAGGGCCACGACGATCGCTGTAGGCGTGATCCGATGACGGCCGCCGTCAAAGCCCTGCTCGAGCAAGCGCTGCGGCTCAGCCGGGAAGAACGCGCCGAGGTGCGAATGCGCTGGACGGCATGACCGAGGATGCCCCGGCATTGGCTGGCAGACCTTCGACGAGCACGGCCCGGAACGTCGATTCGTGCTCGACCGCTTTCCGTGGAAAATCAGATCACGGCCGTCGTGTATGGCGGTCGCGAGCATGGGTACTGGCGAAAGCGGCGGTAGCGCTACTCGTCCGCGGCGCGCGCCTTCGCGGCCCGACGACGCGAGAGCTCGACGCCGATCGCATCCATCCCAGCCCGGTTCGCGGCCGCGAGCATCGAGCCCTGGCCGCAGAACGGATCGACGACGACCTTCGTTCCGATCGTCAGCAGGAACTTCACCACCGCATCGCATGCCTCCGTGCCCATCGCGCGCGACCACGTCATCGTGCCGAGCGCCGGCAGGACATCCGCCGTCGACGCGCCCGGCAGCAGGCGCCGCTCGCGCGAGAAGCACAGCAGATGCGCGTAGGCCGGACGACCGAACGTCGTCGTGCCCGGCGGCACGCGGCACACGAGCTTGTGCCAGAGCAGCGACGAGCCGGCGGCGGCAGCACCTTGCTGGACGAGGAACGCCTTGTCGATCCAGCGCCCGTCGTGCTTCACGTCTGTCTGATAGAAGACGGCCACCGCATCGTCGGCGACGGCGCGACAGCAGGCCGCCGCCGTGTCCGTGAACCAGCGCTTCCAGCCGTCGACCCCGAGGGCCGGGAGCTCGCTGTGATCGGGCATCGACGTGACGACCGCGTGGTCGGCGGCGAAGCGACTGCGCTCGATGAACGCGACGCCATCCTCGCAATGAACGATCCGTGTCGGCACGAGCCATGAGACTACGCTCCAAACCGGGGCCATGGCCTCGGCACTTCAAGGCCACAACGCTCGCCGCGCTCTCGACGACCCGATCCGCCCGTCAGAATTCGCCGCAGGCAACCCCGACGCTTTGGACCAGCCCCCACTTGGCCGTGTATGAAACGCTCGACCCGTCGGCGCTCACGAACGTGAGCTCAGCCGGGGCGACAGGGTCTTGGATGGTCGCATCTTCGACCACGACCGGGCTTTGTGGATTGATCCTGACAGCCCCGAGGCTGACGTCGGCAACTCCGCTTCCGTAGAAACCACCCCACGCGGCGTTGTCGATCCGAGCGGCCACGGTCCAGTCACCAGTTTGGGAGTCGATCGATTCGAGGCGAAGCACGATCTTGCCGCGAATGCCCCCGCCCGAGAACATGGCCAGGGTCTCTTCGGCCAAGATGAGTTCGTTCCCCACCGCGGAGACGACGGCGGGCCACTCAGGCGTGAGCATGGGCCCCGAGTTCAGATCTCCCGTCGCATCCTTGAGCCAAAGGTGGTTGAACGTGCAGCCCTCGATGGCCCCCCGAAGGAGGAGAGCGCCATCGGTGACCGTCGCCGGCGACGTGGGTTCATCAGGATTCGCCGGTGCTTCCTGGCCAGTGCTAGAGACGAATACCTGGCCTGACACCTCTTCGCCGGACTCTCCTTCACCCGCCGCTTCTACGCCCTCTGGGGCGATCACGCATGCCGTCGAAGCGGTGAGTGCAAGCAGGGACGTCGCATAGACGAGTTTCATAGGGACCTCAGTTGGAGAAACGCCTGGCGGTCATGAATTCGTCGATGAAGAGACGTTGGATGCAGTCGCTCGCACGGCTCGGCGGTCAAAGCAAAGGAGGATACATCTGCGCACACGCAGAGCAGCAGCCGGGATGAGCGGTTGCAGCGGCGCGATCTTCGGCCGCGCCGAGCTCACCAAGCCCCGGTCGGAGGACTAGCTAGAAGCCGAGGACGAACGAGACCGAGACGTAGCGACCACCGAGATCGAGGCTGCCGATGGACGCCTGGGTCTCGGGGAGCATGATGGTGGTGCCGTCGCCGGCGTCCTCGCGCGGGGCGAGGTTGACGTCGGAGGCGAGGACATAGCCGGCCTCGAGGCGCGCCCCGATCGACACCCGCGATGATTGTACGGCGTAGACGTCGAGACCGAGGGAGCCGCGGGTCATGGCGTGCCAGCGGGCGTCGGAGAGGTTGCGACCGCCCATCTCGAGGTCGAGGGAGGTGCGGTTCATGCCGAGGTCGACGCGGGCGTTCAGGACGACGCGGGACAGGAGCGCGTAGCGGGCGCGGAGGCCGACGGAGAGGCCGGTCGAGTCGACCTCCGTCTGCATGGTGTTGAACATCGTCCCGGAGACGCTGTTCCAGTTGAAGCCGCCGATGAGCTGGATGCCGATGTCACCGGGGAGCTCGACGGGGAGGCCGCGCGCGTAGGTGAGCTCGCCGCCGGCGAGGTTGTCGTCGGAGACGGCGTTGGCGCTGTCGGAGCGGAGCGAGCGGCCGGCGAAGCCGATCGACACTTCGTTGGTGTCGGCGAGCGCGGGGGAGGCCGCGGCGCAGAGGAGGAGGAGAGGAGCGAGGCGCATGTTAGGGCTCCGCATCGAGGAGGTTGGAGGTGAGGAAGCCCGCGAGGACGATGGCGTCGGCGCGCTCGGAGGTCGGGGACGGAATGATCGTGGCGTGGCCGAGGGGGTCGCCGTGGTCGACGAAGATCTTGGCGTTGGCGGTGGAGATGACGCGGGCGGGCATGTCGTCGAGGCGGAAGTCGGTCGGGTGGAGGTTGTCGAGGGCGACGAAGCCCACGCGGGCGACGTTGGGGGTCGCGCCGATCAGGAAGGAGCCGTCGGGGGAGAAGTCGTAGGAGTCGAGGCGGCCCACGCCGAGGAGGGGCGAGGTGGACTCGGTCTCCATGTCGAGGAGGCCGATGACGGTGCGGTTGTCATCGTGGACGAGCATGGCGAAGTCGCGGCCGGGGACGGGGACGACGTCGCGGACGGACTGGTCGAGGTCGATGCGGCGGAGGCGCGCCTGCGTGAGTGGGTTGTCGATGTCCTGGAGGTCGAGGACGTGGACGCGGCTCATCTTCGACGAGATGGAGGCGAAGAGCGCCTTGTGCGGGGGCTCGCCGGGCGCGCTGAAGAGGAGGATGCGGTCGATGGGGTCGGAGACGCGGATGGCGCGGAACTGGGCGGTGTCGGCGTCGATGACGACGATCTCGCCGGTGTTCGGCGTGGCGGCGAGGATGGTGCGACGGCCGCGCGCGTCGTCGTAGACGGCGATGTCGGTCGGGCCTCCGCCGGCACCGAGCTCGGCGAGCTGCGGGCGGTAGTCGTTGCCGTTGCCTTCGGCGGAGGCGTCGGCGCCGATCAGGAGGACCTGGAGCACGTCGCGGGCGTTGTCACTGCGGACGTAGGCGCTGGCGGTGTGCGGAGCGAAGACGATCTCCTTCGGCATCACCGCGGCCGCGGCGAGATCGAGGCGGATCGAGATCTCGCGGCGCGTGGCGTGGGTGGCGTCGAGGACGGTCAGGTTGTTCTGGGACAGGACGAACGCGAAGGTGCGCGCGGCGGCATCCGCGCTGCCCGGCACGGACATGGGCGGCGAGAGCACGATGCCCTCGGGCACGGAGCCGAACGAGCGGATGGTCTTGAGGGTCGGGTTGTCGGCGCCCGGGGGCTTGGTGAGGTCGATGATCGCGAGCTCGTTCGGGTTGCGGAAGAAGCCGGTGGAGTCCGGTCCCGCGGCCGAGAAGTAGGCGATGGCGATGCTGTTGTCGGGCGAGATCGCGATGCGATCGAAGGGCGAGCCGATCGCGTAGGCGACGGGGGCGGCGTCAGCGGACTGGGTGTCGACGGACCAGAACTGCGGGTCCTCATCGATCTGTCCCTCGACGATCGCTTCTTCGCCGCGCGTGATGACGAAGAGGTAGTGCTTGTCGGCGCTCGGGGTGGCGGTGATGGCGCGACGGCCGATGTCACGCGTCGACAGCACGGGCACGTCGGCGGCGAGGTCGAGCAGCGTGACGCGATCGAGGGCGGAGTCGACGTAGGCGACCTGCGTCTTCAGCGGGATGGGGCCGAGGACGGTGCGGTCGCGCTCCCAGCCGATCGGACGGTCGTCGTCCCAGGTGCACGCGGCCAGGGAAATGGCCAGCAGAGGAAGGATCAGCTTCTTCATCAGTTCACGATGTCCCCGTTGAGGTCGAAACCGGTGACGGTGCGGAAGGCGTCCGTCATGAGATTCACGAACGTCACGCGGCCCAGCGGATGACGCTGGAGCACGAAGGCCTCGCCCGTGCCCGCGCCGGGCAGGATGCCGGCCATCTCCGGCGGCGAGCCGAGCTGCTTCACGATGACAACACCGGTGCGCGTGTCGACGATCTGGAGCGCGCGGATGTCGGTCGGGAGGTCGCCGCCGTCGAGGGCGATGTACGCCTTGTGGCCGTTGGGAGCGTAGACGTGGGCGCCGGGATCGACGGGCGTGATCTCGAGCTTCGCGAACCCCGTCGCGAGGTCGAGCATCGAGTAGCCGTAGCTCTTGTCGATGAAGTCATCGACGTTGATCGCCTGGTCCGGATCGCCGGGCGCCTTCGCGTGGATGACGATGGCCGTGGTGCCCGTGGGCGAGATGCCGACGGCGCGGACGGCCTTCTTCAGCGGCCACGTCGTCGCGGTGGCGGTCGCCTGGTCGAGCCGCAGGAGCGTGATGCGCTCGTCGAGCGTCGCGTTGGTGAACATGAGCGCGCGCGTGCCGTCGGCGGAGAGCTGCATCGAGCCGAGCGCGGCGCCGGTGAGATCGAGCGTCTGGACGCCGGCCGGGTTCAGGAAGTCGGCGGGCACGTCGAGGATCGACATCTGCTGCGCCTCGCGCTCGATCACGTACACGCGGCCGCCGTTGGGAGCGAAGTCGAGGTCGGTGGCCGGCGAGCTGAGCGGTAGCTCCCAGGTCTGGCCGCGCTCGGCGCCCGCGAGGCTGACGAGGCGAATCGCGTTGAGGCCGGTCTGGCGGACGACGGCGTACGCCCCCGTCGAGACGATGCCGACCTCGAGCGCGTTTGCGGGTGTCCCCGCCGCCGCCACGGGAATCGGCGGCACGATCGTTGGCCCCTGCGTGATCGCGACGCCGAGGTCGATGACCGACACGCCGTCCTCGGTGATGACGTAGCCACGCGTGCCGAGCGAGTCGAAGGCGATGCTGCGCGGCCGGAAGCCGACGGTCAGGTTGACGGCTCGCTCGACGCCCGGAGCGAGCGCGATGATGGTCACGTCCTGGAAGCTCCCGATCCCGTCGATGCCACCGTCGGCGATGGCCTTGGTGAGATCGAACCAGACGACCGCGTAACGGCCCGACGGATCGATGTCGAGGCGGTTCAGGTTGCGGAGCGTCGGGAGGACCTTGACGACGTCGTCCTCGCCGTTGGGGCGGACGATGGTGGCCGTCCCGTTGACCGAGTCGAGGACCAGCGCGCCATCGCTGTGCGGAATGGCCTGGGCGACCTTCGGGGCATCGCCGACGCTCGTCGAGCGCACCGCGCCGGTCTGGCCGTCGATGCGCGCGAGCTCGTCCTGCTCGGTCATCGCGACGTACACGAAGCGCTCCGAGCTGACCGGCTGGCTCATCTCGATCTCCACCTCGGGCGGCGGCGGGATGCCACCGTCCTCGCCGATGGGACTGGTCACGTACTCGCAGCGATTGAAGTCGTTGCAGATGTACCCGGTCGGGCATTCGCTCGACGTGAAGCACAGCCCCTGCGCGTCGGGGGCGGCGATCCCATCGCTCGCGTCGTCGCTGGAGTCGCCCCCATAGTCCGAGGAGGCATCGAGTTCCCCGGAACACCCTGCCAGGGCGACCGCGAAGAGCATCAGGCGCAGCTTCATGGGGGTTGCCCATCGCATGGCCCGTGCCCCGCAGATCGGCGCGATCTCACCAGGTTGGCCGCGCCCAGTTCGACCAGGTCACCGGAAACCATGACGCCTATGTCAGGCGGCGGCGGCGATCGGGAGGCGACCGGAGAGGCAAGCAACCGTGGTACGAGCGCGGCATGGACATCACCCGCGAGCTGGCGGCCTTTGGCCTGGCCCTCCCTTCTGACGGCGATCTCACCGCGCACTCGCCGATCGATGGCTCCATCACGGGCCGCCTCGCCTCGAGCGATGCCACGGCCGCCATCGACCGCGCCGCCACCGCGTTCACGCAGTGGCGTGACGTCCCCGCTCCGCGCCGCGGCGAGCTGATCCGCCTCTTCGGCGAGGAGCTCCGTGCGAGCCAGGATGCCCTCGCGGCCCTCGTCACCCTCGAGGCCGGCAAGATCACCGCCGAGGCCCGCGGCGAGGTCCAGGAGATGATCGACATCTGTGACTTCGCTTGTGGCCTCTCTCGCCAGCTCTACGGCCTGACCATCGCGAGCGAACGCCCCGGTCACCGCATGAGCGAGACGTGGCACCCGCTCGGCGTCGTTGGCGTGATCAGCGCCTTCAACTTCCCCGTCGCCGTGTGGGCCTGGAACTTCGCCCTCGCGATCGCGTGCGGTGACTCGGTCGTCTGGAAGCCGTCGGAGAAGACCCCACTCACGGCCCTCGCCTGCCAGGCGATCTTCGAGCGTGCCGCGAAGCGGTTCGGCGGCGTACCGGCCGGCCTCTCCGAGGTCATCCTCGGCGACGCCACCGTCGGAGCGGCCCTGGTCGCGGATCCACGCGTCGCGCTCGTCAGCGCCACCGGTTCCACCCGCATGGGTCGCGCCATCGGCCCGATCGTCGCCCAGCGCTTCGGACGCGTCCTGCTCGAGCTCGGCGGCAACAACGCGATGATCGTCGCACCCTCGGCTGACCTCGAGCTCGCCACGCGCGCGATCCTGTTCTCGGCCGCCGGTACCGCCGGCCAGCGCTGCACCACCCTGCGCCGCCTGATCGTCCACGAGTCGATCCAGGCCGAGCTCCTCTCCCGCGTCGAGCGCGCCTACAGCCAGATCCGCATCGGCGATCCGCGCGTGGCCGGCACGCTGGTCGGTCCGCTCATCGACCGCATGTCCTTCGAGGCCATGCAGTCCGCCCTCGCCCGCGCGCGCACCGAGGGTGGCACCATCACCGGCGGCTCCCGCGTCGACGTCGCGGGTCTCGATGGCGGCTTCTACGTGAAGCCCGCCCTCGTGCGCATGCCCGGCCAGACCGCCGTCGTGCGCGAGGAGACCTTCGCGCCGATCCTCTACGCGTTCTCGTACACCGACCTCGACGCCGCCATCGCCCTCCAGAACGACGTCCCGCAGGGCCTCTCGTCGTGCATCTTCACGACGAACCTCCGCGAGGCCGAGCGCTTCACGTCCGCCTCCGGCAGCGACTGCGGCATCGCCAACGTCAACATCGGCCCCTCGGGCGCCGAGATCGGCGGCGCGTTCGGCGGCGAGAAGGAGACCGGCGGCGGTCGCGAGTCCGGCTCCGACTCCTGGCGCAGCTACATGCGCCGCGCGACCAACACGATCAACTACTCGACGTCCCTGCCCCTCGCCCAGGGCATCCAGTTCGGCTAGTCACGGCAGGCTGCACTTCTGACGCACGGTCGTGCAGGCCGCCCCCTCGCGCGCCGCATCGCGGCGAGAGAAGGCTGCCGCGCGATCGTTGGGATCCATGGTCGCGCACAGGTCCTCGGCGGCGGCGTACTTGAGCTCGCGCCGCAGCTCGTAGTAGCAGCCGCGATAGTCGCCGACGGTGATGCCCGGGCATTCCGTCTCCTCGTCGGTCTCGCACGGCTCGTCCTGGTACGGCTCGGCGAGGCAGTCCTTCACCCTCGCCTGGCAGCGTTCCCGAGCGAGCGCCGACGTGGCGGTCCGCGTGACCAGGACCTGCAAGGCTTCCAACCGGCACAGCCCGAGGCGCATGTCCTCGAGGCTGAGGTCGTGCGTGCCAGGCCGCTCCTGCTCGCAGAACGCGATGCGCTCGGGCTTGGAGAGCGACGCGTAGAGCCGATCGTCGGCGAGGTCGACGGTCGCCTCGCGCGGTAGGGCCCGAGGCGCGTCCTCGACCGGAGCTGTCGTCACGGGCGAGGCCGGAGCTGGCTTCTCCTCCGTGCGATAGCAGCCAGCGAGCAGGATCACGACGACGAGCCCACGCATCGCGACCATTCTAGATTCCCGTGAATACCAGGTCGACGGCCGCGACCAGCGCATCGCGGTCGCGCTGCACGCTCGCCACGCAGTCGGTCAACAGCGAGACCGGAACCGCCGCCAGCTCCTGGAACACGGCGACGTACGAGGCCCGCTCGATGACGACGACCGGATTGAGTCGAGCAATGGGCTTCGCCTTGCGGTCAAGAGGTCGCAAGGGAACGACGACCCTCGTCGCTAGCAACGACAGCGTGTCCGATTGCACGTCCACGACGAGGGGGGTGCGCTTGTTCGCCGGCCGGAGCCGATACACGTCGAACTGCGCCATCAGAACGTCCGGTACGCGTCGCCGAAGAGACCATACTTCTCGACCTCGGCGTTGTACTCGTCGATGGCATCGCGGTTCTCTGCGAGCCACGCCTCGCGCTCGCGCTCGCGGACTGCCTTCACGAGGGCCGACTCGAACACCGCGGACATGTTGATGTCGAGCTCGCGCGCTCGAGCTACGAGCTCCCGAGGCGCCGACAGGTTGGTCGCTTCACGCCTCTGCGTCGGTCGAGACATGCGCAAAGTATATGCGCATGTCTCATGCGCGTCGACGTCGTTCGTTAGCCGGCGTCGCAGAGGCGCGCGATGGCGATGCAAGCGGGTCCATAGAGGTAGCTCGCCGCGTCCCACCAGAGCTCGTCGTTACCTTGACTCTCGAGGCACAGGTCGCGTTCGGCGAGCGCGGCCGTGGCCGCGTGCATCTCGGCGACACAGGCGCGGAGCTGCCCGAGCGTGGCGCGCCGACAGGGACCGGGCTGCGTGCCGAGCGTGCACGGGCGTGGACCGGGGTCCTTCAGCATGCAGGTCTCCACGTGGAGCTGACAGGTCTCGGCCCGGTCGGTCGAGTCACCGAGCTGGGCGATCGCCGCGACGGTGCACTCCACGCGATGGACCTGGTCGGCCGTGGGGCCCTCGGCGGGGAGGCGGGTCTCTTCGCTGCACCACTGCTCGGTCTCTGCCGGCGTGAGCGACGACAGCCGGCGACGGTTGGCGAGCGAGGGTTCTTCGCGATGGAGGACCGCCGGCTTGGAATCTGCTCCGCACGCCGCAAGCGCGAGCCAGAGCGTGAACCTCACATCCCCTGCTTGTGCGTGCGTGGGGGCAAGGTCTGGTTCGGCTTGCCGGGCTTCCCGGGCTTCGCGGGGCGCGAAGGGCTCGTCGGGCCCAGCCACAGCTCGGCGCGCTGGATGGCCGGCTCCCACACCTTGTCCTTGCGGGCGCGAGCGATGTTCGAGGCGAGCTGCTTCGAGCCGAGGACGCCCGTGAATTCGAGCGCCACGCCGCGGATCTCGGGCGTGGCGGAGGTGTCGTCGAAGACGGCCTCGATCGCGGGCAGGCACTGGGTGCCGTAGACGGTGAGAGCGAGGAAGGCGAACTCCGTCTGGTCGGGCTGCGCGGTACGCGCGGCAGCCGCGACGGCATCGCAGGCTCCGGCCGGCAAGAGGCGCGACAGGTAGTACAGGGCGCGCTCGGAGGCGTTGCTCGGCCCCGAGAAGTCGAGGAGCGAGACCGCCCAGCGCGGATCGCTCGGGGCTCGCGCGACGAAGGCCTCGAGGACGCGCAGCCGGATGTCATCGTAGACGTCGCCGCGCTCGGTGTTGCGGTAGGTGGTCCCGCGCGCGATGAGGGCGGCGGCGTGATCGACCGCACCGGGGAGGTCGAGCTTCAGGGCCGCGAGGGCGGCGATCCAGGCCGCGCCCGTCTGATCGCCGGGATCGTCGACGAGCGTCCAGAGCTTCTTCACCGCGGCTTCGTCGCCGAGGCCGGCGAGCGCGGCGGTGTGGAAGGCGACGAAGTGGAGTGCGTAGTGACGGTGCGTCGGATCCGCGACATGGGGCCACCGGTCGCGCTCGTGCATGCCCTTGAGGAGCTTCTTGCGCGCCGCCTTCGCGGCCGCCGAGCCATCCAGCCGCGCGACGAGATCGATGATGCGGCGATACGAGATGTTCGCCATCCCGTAGTCCATGCCCGCATCGTCGCGGCCGAGGTGACGGATCAAGGCATCCGCGTCCTCCGGATCCACGCCGAGCTCGGGCATGACGTCGTTCGCGCAGCCCGCGAGCCACGTGCCGCTGTAGCTGCCGACGAACTGCTTGCGCACCGTGGCCCGGAAGGCGGCGTCGACGCGCACGCGGGCCGCCTGCAGCATGCAGTGTGCATGATCGTAGCCGGTCTCCTCGCGCGTGGCGGCCGCCTCGAGGATCTTCGCCGCGGCCCGATCGCGCGGTCGGATGTAGCGAAGCGCGTCGAGCTTGTCGGAGCCGCCGGGTAGCGACATGCGGTAGTCGCGCGCGCGATCGATGAAGTCGATCGCATAGGTCGCGGCGCGGTCCGGGTCGATCACGGCGTAGGCCTCGAGCGTCTCCTCCCAGATCGAGCCATAGCCACTCGTCTCGAAGTCGATGAGCGCAGCTTCGATCTCGGCGACCTGCGAGGCATCCCCGAGATTGGCGAGCGCGTAGGCGGCCTCGGCGCGGAGCCCGTTCTTGTCGAAGAACGTGTGCTGGTCGTGGTCGGCCGGCACCAGCCGGTTCGACCCGAGCATCGCCTGGAGCGGTCCGATGGCGTCCTTCAGGTTGAAGTAGACAGCCGCGATCGCCGCGTCGTGGGCCTTGCTCACCTCGGTGCCCGAGAGCGCGGCCAGGATCGGCTTGCGCGCTCGATTCGGGCCGGCGCACATCGCGCGGTCCCACGGCGCCTCGGTGCAGATCAGGTACCGGTTGCGATACAGGGCCCCCGAGGCACTCGCACTGTGATGGGCCTCGGCAGGCGCCATGGCGACGAGCGCGACGATCCCGGCAGCGGCGAGACGCATCGCCCTGAAACGTCGCACGTCCCGCCCCCTATTCCAGGGCCTTATGCGCAGTCGACGTCCTGGAACAGCTCGGTCGAGAAGTAGCGCTCCATGCGGTCGCAGAGCACGGTGGCGACGGTCTTGTCGGGCCCGAGGCGGCGCGCCATGACGCGGGCGGCCGCGAAGTTGAGGCCGCTCGACGGGCCTACAGGTAGGCCTCGCTTGCACAGCTCGCGGGCGGCATTGATGGCGTCGCGCTCGTCGATCCGGATGTCCTCGTCGAGGCCGACCTCCTTCGCATCGAGGATGGTCGAGAGACCATCGACGATGCCGGGGATGCCACCGCAGATCTCCGGCTGCCCCTGGAAGCAGGCAGACCCCTTCTCGGGGAACACGCGGGCGATGCGCGTCGGATGGCCGGCCTCGCGGAGCGCCCGCGCGATCCCCATGAGCGTGCCGCCGGTGCCGACTCCGGCCACGAAGCCGTGGATGGTGGTGCCAACCTGCTGGATGAGCTCGGGCCCCGTCTCGCGCTGGTGTGCGCGCGCGTTGAGCTGATTCTCGAACTGGCGCGGCAGGAAGATGCGCGGATCGGCAGCGGCCATGCGCCGCGTCTCCTCCATCGCACCGAGGATGCCGGCGGCCTTCGGCGTCAGCACGCATTCACCGCCGTAGCGCTTGATGATGAGCATGCGCTCGCGCGAGACGTTCTCGGGCATCACCGCGCGGAACGAAACGCCGATGACCGCGCACGCCATCGCGAGCGAGATCGACGTGGATCCCGATGACGCCTCGACGACGATCGTCTCCTCGTTGATCGCGCCCGTCTCGACGCCGTGGCCGAGGATGAACGCCGCGACGCGATCCTTCGTGGAGCCCGACGGCAGCAGGTACTCGAGCTTCATCCAGATGGTGCAGTGGGTCTCCGGGTCCTGATACGGGATCGCGATCGTCCGCGCCGCCATCCTGATCAGTGCGGCCTTGCGTTCGGCGAGCGACATGACCGGAACCTACTGCGGCCAGAGGGGGTGGGTCCATGCCGGCTTTGCCGGTAGGGCCGGGCGCAGCCCCGTTGGATCGATGATGAAGTCGTCGTTGACTTGGCGTCGCGGCGAGTCACCGATGGCCGTCAGGGCCGCATCGAGCTCGACGAGGTGCGCGGGCGCGAGCTGCAGGACGTGCTCGTTCGGCTGGTAGGTCGTCCCGTAGGGGTAGGCCTGGCCGGGGGTCGCCGTCATCTCGACATGCGCGCCGAGAACATGCGCGATGGCCTTGCCCGCGGCGAACTGGGCGAGGCGGGCGATGCTGGTGCGGTAGGTCGCCCAGTCGTTGATGAAGAGCATGCCGGGATAGAGCGAGTCGCCGGTCAGGAGGAGGCCGGTGCGGCGGTCGTAGATCGCGATGTGCGTGCCCTCGTGACCGGGGATGGCGAGCACGTCGAGCGTGCGGCCGCCGAGCTCGTACGTGCCGGTCGCCGTCGGCCACGGCGCGAGGCCGAACGTGGCTTCGACGGAGCCGCGATCACGCCCGACCACCAGCGTGCTCGGCTGTCCCGCGAACTGCGGATCCGATGCGACGTGATCGCCGTGCGCGTGCGTGTGCGCGACGACGAGTGGCTTCGTCCCGATCTCCGCGCGTACGAGGTCACGGAGACCGGGCGTGTTGGTCGCGCCGGTATCGAGCAGGAGGGCGCGCGTCTCGCCGACGAGCAGGTACACGAACGGCCCCTCGAAGTCCTCGCACTTGCTCTGGCGGAAGATGAGCGTGGTCGCGTTGTAGACATGCCGCTGCCACTCCGGGTCCGGACTCGCGTTGCAGTTCGGCGCGCCGTGGATCCACGTGACGTCGAGCGAGCCGGGCTCGAGGCCCGTCGGCGGCGCGTCGGGCCGCGTCGAGTCGTCAGCGGCGTCATCGCCCAGGTCGTCCTGGGAGCTATCGTCGAGGCCGCTGTCGCCGGCGTCGTGGAGGTCGCCCGCGCATGCCACCGCTAGCAGCACGAGCGAGCCGAACCAATGAGCGCGCACGGCCTCCATGCTACGCGTCCGTGTCGCCGAGTGCGCTACGGATGTCTGACACGCTCTTGCCGCGCCAGCGCCGGCCGAACGCCTCGGTAGACATGAGCGTGCGCGGCCGCATCCGGTCGCAGCACACGACGCCCCGGAGGTGATCGACCTCGTGCTGGAGGATCCGCGCGTACCAGCCCGAAGCCTCGGCCGAGACGGGCTGGCCTGACTCGTCGAGTGCGTCCACCCGGACCCGCCGCGCGCGGGGTACGACCATCGTCATCCCCGCGAACGAGAGGCAGCCCTCGAACGCCTCGATCACCTCGTCGCCCAGGATGGTCAGGGTCGGATTGACCAGGACATGGAACGGAACCGCCGCCCGTTCGCGCTCCGCTAGCTCCTCGGCCGACAGGCCGCCGTGGAGATGCGGCGGGTCCTCGATGACGACGAGCTGCACCGACTCACCGACCTGCGGTGCCGCGAGGCCGACGCCCGGCGCATCCCGCATGGTCTCGCGCATCAGCTCGACGAGCGGCGAGAGCACGGGGAGCTCGTCGGGAGTGATCGCCCGCGCGACGCGGCGCAGGACGGGGTCACCGAGTTGGACAATCTTTAGCGTGGCGCCCACGCTCGCGAGCCTACCGCTCCGTCTCGCGAGCGCACACCCTTCGTCGGAAACCTCACGCCGCGGCCGCGGTCGGCAACCACTGGGCGATCTGCTGACCGATGACGGTCTGGTGGGCCTGGCTGAGGGCGACCTGGGCGGGTGGGAAGAGCTGGTCGTCCTGCCAGGCACCGTGGCCGTCCAGGAGCACCGTGAGCTGTTTCAGGGTCGGAACGAACTGCTCGTCGTCGGCGTCCTGCCACAGCAAGTCCGCGAGGACGCGCTTGATCTCGCCATGCTCCGCGTAGAGCTCGGCCAGGACGCCCGCCGAGACATGGGTCGCGATGACCGGGTACACGTACTCCTGCTCGATGGCCAGGTGGGCCGTCAGGAGGTGGGCGAGGTCATCGACATACCGCGTGCGCAGCGTGGCATCGGGGGTCAAGGCGATGTCGGAGAGGAGCGCGTCCAGCGCCGCGTGCTGCGAGGACAACTGCTCCAGTGCGTCGGTGATGCGGCCCATGCGCCCACCGGTTGCACTCCGTATGCCTACTGCTTCGCGAACGGGTTCAGCGGCGAGTACAGCTTGCCGTCGGGCTGGAGGAACGCGACGGTCGCGAGCGGGATGAGCGCCCATGGCAAGAGGGGCCAGATCGGCTGGGTGAGCACGTTGGCGAGCATCAGGAGCGCGACCACCGCGAGCATGCCGATGCGGGCGACAGCGTACTTCCGGCGGCGCTCGATGGCCCCGCGCACGAGGAGCAGATCGAGCGGCAGGAGGATCAGCAGGCTCTCGTTCCAGCGCACGTACGGCAGCGGGCTGATGATGGCGAGGAACCACAGGATGCTGCCGAGGAGCACGGGCAGCGCGAGGGAGAACCCGAGGCCGGTGCGCTGGAAGCGCCCGATGACGCGGGTGAGCCACGCGGGGGCCGTGAGCGCGAGAATGATCAGCGTGAACGCCAGGCGCCCCGAGGAACCACTGCGCGGCGGCGGCAGCCCGATGCGCTGCGCGATGATCTCCAGCTGCCCCTGTTCGGTGAGGTAGTCGGTCTGCCGCTGATACAGCACGATCGGCTCGATCCCCCACAGCACGCGCACCGCATCCCGCAGGTAGTCGGGGAGGAACATCCGCTCCCAGTAGGTGGGCACGACGTCGGTGACCCGGCCCATCGCGATGTCGGTGATGATGAGCGGCACCCGCATGCCCTGGAAGCCGTCACGCGCGAGGTCGCGATAGGTGCGGCCATAGGTCTTGCCCTCCATCCGGCGCAGCGCGCCGCCCGTCGCGTCGTCGAGGATGTCGCGCACGCGCGTCGTGCAGTTGTCCCAGAAGTGGTCGTACGCGTAGTGCTTGTGCTCCTCGAGGACGTCGTACTCGAGCTTCTCGATGATCTGCTGCTTCTGCGCCGCCGTCAGCGGCAGCGGCTGCACCCAGATCGTCCGATCGAAGCGGCGATACACGCTCAGCATCTGGTTCGGGTCCTGCTTGCCGACCCAGAAGCTCTTCGTGCCGCGAAAGAACCCCGCGGCCATCCCGATCGGCGCCTTGAAGTCGCCGATGCCGTAGTTGTAGCAAATGTCGTCGGCGGGGTTCGGGTAGCGCACGCACAGCGCGATGTGCCCGTGGCGCTCCCACATGAGCGAGCCGATGCCCATCGTGACGAGCTCGATGACCGGGTACTGCTGGTACAGCGCCTTGACGCGCTCCGGCACCTCCTCGGGCTGCGTCGTCCCGGGCACGCCCTGGGGCCGCCGGGACTGCGCCCAGGCCGGAGCCCCCATCACCACGAGCGCGGCCACGACCAGCGCCTGGAGTCCCCGGGCCGACTTTGCAGACATCTTCGACGAGTGTGTTGGGGACCCGCGACGCGCGCAAGGGTCCGCGCTAACATCGGGCTCTCGGGTGAGCAGTCCATTCGACTACGGCGGCCCCGCCGCCCCAGGCGCCTTCGCCAGGGTCCTCGATGAACGCCTGATGCGCGTGGTCTACCAGCCCGTGGTGGACCTCCGGACCGGACGGACCTTCGCCCACGAGGCGCTCGTCCGCTGTAGCGAGCCCGGCTTCGAGAGTCCGATCGCCCTCTTCGCCGCGGCGGTGGCCGAAGGACGAACGGGCGAGCTCGGCCGGCTGCTCCGAGAGATGGCGTCCGATAATGCGCCGGACGAGACCCTCTTTCTCAACATCCACCCCGCCGAGCTGAACGAGAAGTTCCTCGTCCAGCCGAGCGACCCCATCTACAACCACACCGCCGACGTCTACCTCGAGATCACCGAGGGCGTGCCGCTCTCGCACTTCCATCTCTGCCAGACGATCCTCTCCGAGGTCCGTGGCCGCGGCGTCTTCCTCGTCGTCGACGACCTGGGCGCCGGCTACTCGAACCTCAAGTACATCGCCGACCTCCAGCCACGCGTCGTGAAGATCGATCGCGGCCTCGTCGCCGGCCTCACGATCGACTCGCGCCTCTTCCGCCTCGTCTCCGCCATCGTCGTGATGTGCCGCGAGCTCGGTGCCCAGGTCGTCGCCGAGGGCATCGAGACGGAAGACGAGCTCTCGGCCTGCATCGCCGCCGGCGCCCGCTTCGGCCAGGGCTACTTCCTCGCGCGGCCCGCCTTCCCGCTCCCCGCCGTGAACTGGCCCGACCTGCCGGACCCCGCGCGCACGCAAACGCGCCGGCGCGAACCGAAGCGCCCCGCGCGAACGACGCGCACCCCGCGCTAACGCTCGATCCTCGGCCGCAGCGGCTCGGGCAGATCGAGCGGGTTCATCATGTCGGGCGCGCTGGGCTGCCGTGTGAGCCTCCTCGAAGTCGTCACGACGGAGTGGCTCGCTGCCACGTAGAAGATCGCGCCGAACAAGAAGCTACACACCGCGCTCGTCACGATCTCGCCGGCGTCCTTGCCATATGCACCGTCGAGGAGCTCGAGCACCGTCGAGAGTGCGGAGGCCAGCATGAAAATGGCCAGGGCCGTGGCGCCCAGCTCGTAGAACGTGATCAGCGGGGTACTCGGCACACCGTAAACCGCCCGCACGCCGACGTGCGCGGCCGCCAGCAGCAGCGCGAGGGCGACCCAGGCGCGTCGGTTGCGGCGGCGCTTCACTGCTCGAACCTTGGCCGTAGCGGCTCGGGCAGATCGAGCGGGTTCATCATCTCGAAGACGTTCGGCGTCGCGCGCTCCTTCGCGTCGTAGATGAACGCCGCGTTGATGCCGATCGTGAAGGCGAGGCCGGCGAGCAGCGCGAAGACCCCGCCCGGGATGGCGTCGTAGGCCTCCTTCCGCTTGCACGAAGCACCTCTGTGCACATCGATGAGCTCGAGGACGCCATCGGTCGCAGAGACGAGCAGGAGCGCTCCAATCGCGGCACCGACCGCGCCCCAGGTCGCGATCGTGGAATCGTCAGGTGAGCCGTACGCCAGGCGAACGACGACGTGGATGAGTGCGATTCCGACGCCGATACCAACGATCACGCGGTTGCGATGCCGCTTGATCATCATCAGAGGATAGATGCTCCGAGACGGCCGATGTGACACGGCGATTCATCAAAGGTAGGGTCGCGGCATGCGAAGCGCAGGACTCCTGATCGTGCTGGCGGCGTGTGGCTCGGGGACGAAGCAGCAACCGACCGTCGCTGGCGACCCGGGAAGTGGAGCGCCGACCGGCGCGGACCAGCCCATCACGGGACCGACCACCGAGGTGGCGCTGCGGCAAGTCGAGGCCGAGACGGCCATCACGACGGCGTGGAAGGCGACGTTCACCGTCCCCGCGAGCTGGTACGTCAGCGAGACGCCCGAGGTGCTGCGGGTCCGCGATCCGGACAAGCAGTTCGAGATCGCGTTCACGGCCGTCCAGGCCTCGAACGCCGCCGATGCGTTCGCGGCGGGCTGGAAGCGTGTGAAGCCAGGCTTCGACATGAAGCTCGAGGGCGAGCAGGAGTCCCCCGGGCGCGGCGGCTGGGATCTGCAGGTGCAGCGGGTGTACGTCACGACGGCGGAGTCGCAGCGCGTCGTGGTGGCGCTGCTCCTGCGCAAAGGCGACACCTGGTACTTCGCCGGCCTCGACGGTCCGGTCCCGACCCTGCAGGCGCGCGGCGCGCAGATCAACTCGATCGTCGCCGACATGAAGGTGCCCGGGGTCGACCAGGAGAGCTTCGCGGGGAAGCCGGCCAAGCTCGGCGA
The DNA here is from genome assembly GCA_022842285.1 of Kofleriaceae bacterium. GTDB lineage: Bacteria > Myxococcota_A > Polyangia > Haliangiales > Haliangiaceae > JABFXX01. The sequence goes on along the minus strand of JALHPV010000008.1, from coordinate 33,526 downwards.
GGCGGAGCTGAAGCAGCTCGACGCGTTCTTCGAGGAGGCACGCGTCCAGTTCGGGATCCCGGGCTCGGCGATCGCCGTCGTTCACGGCGGCAAGATCGTGTTCGAGAAGGGCTACGGCGTGCGGTCCCTCGGGGCGAAGAAGGCGCAGAAGGTGACGCCCGCGACCAAGTTCATGATCGGGTCGACGACGAAGTCGCTGACGACGCTCATGCTCGCGCGGCTCGTCGATGACAAGAAGCTCGACTGGTCGAGCAAGGTCGTGGACCTGCTGCCGTCGTTCAAGCTGGCCGACGCCGCGACCACGTCGCAGGTGACGGTGCAGCACACGGTGTGCGCGTGCACGGGGATGCCGCGGCAGGACCTCGAGTTCCTGTTCGAGTACGACGGGTGGGATCCCGAGCGCCGCCTCGCGAGCATGGCGTCGATGAGCCCGACGACGGGCTTCGGCGAGACGTTCCAGTATTCGAACCTGCTCGTCGCGACGGGCGGCTGGGTCGGCGCCCACGTGATGAACCCGAAGCAGAAGCTCGGACCGGCGTACGACGCGGCGATGCAGTCGCTGGTGTTCAAGCCGCTTGGCATGACGTCGACGACCTTCGACTTCAAGGCGGCGCAGAAGGGCGACTTCGCGCTGCCGCACGGGCGGGGCCACGAGATGGCGTACGAGCCCATTCCGGTCGCGTACGAGGGAGCGGTGATCGACGTGCGGCCCGCAGGGGCGGCGTGGTCGACGGTGCGCGACATGTCGAAGTTCGTGATGCTCGAGCTCGCGAAGGGCAAGGTCGGCTCGAAGCAGCTCGTCAGCGAGGCCAACCTCCTGAAGCGCCGCGAGCCGCAGGCGAAGATCGACGAGGACTCGGCCTACGGACTCGGCCTGTTTCTCACGAAGGTGGGCGGCGTCGTGGAGGTGGGCCACGGCGGCAACAACCTCGGCTTCACGAGCGAGCTGTACTTCCTGCCCGAGCACGACGTCGGCGTGGTGATCCTGTCGAACGGCGGGGTGGCGAACTCGTTCCACGGCGCGGTGAAGCGGTACCTCTACGAGCTGATGTTCGACGGCAAGCCGGAGGCGAAGGAGAACCTCGCGACCTCGATCGCGCTCCGGCAGAAGTCGCTCGCCGAGGAGGCGCCCCAGTACGCGCCGGCCGACGAGGCCTGGATCGCGCCGCTGCTCGGCACGTACTCGAACGCCGCACTCGGCACCCTCACCATCGAGCGCGCGGGGAAGGGCTTCGATGTGAACGCCGGCGAATGGCGGTCGGGCGTGCACAAGCACACGGGCCGCGACGGCACCGTCTATGTCGGGACGATGGATCCGCCGTACGTCGGCCTCGACTTCCAGCCGCTGACCAAGGACGGCAAACAGGTCCTGCTGCTCGATGCGGGCCAGCAGAAGTACGACTTCGTGAAGGTGAAGTGATGGGCTTCTGGGAGGACCGCTGGGCGGAGAACAAGATCGGCTTTCACGAGGGCAAGCCGAACTCGTTCCTCGAGGCGCACCACGCGGTGCTGGCCGGAGCCCCGCGGGTCCTCGTGCCCCTGTGCGGCAAGGCCGAGGACCTGAGCTGGCTCGCCGAGCGTGGGCACAAGGTGGTCGGCGTCGAGCTCGTCGAGGATGCGGTGAGGGCGTTCTTCGCGGAGCACCAGCTCGAGCCCGTCATCACCGTTCGCGGCGCGCTCGTCGAGTACGAGGCGGGTGCGATCACGATCTACGCGGGCGATGTCTTCGCCGCGACGTCCGACGTCATCGGCCAGTTCGATGCGGTGTACGACCGCGCGGCGCTGGTGGCCTTGCCGCCGGATGTGCGGCCTCGCTACGCGGAGCACGTGCGGTCGCTGTGCCTCGCCAACGCCCGCATCCTCCAGATCTGCTTCGAGTACCCGGAGGGACACCGCGAAGGCCCGCCGTTCTCCGTCTCGGAGTACGAGCTGCGCCACCTGTACCCAGGCGCGAAGATCACCCTGCTCGAGACGCGGCCCGACTACCGGGCTCCCGACGACCCACTCCTCAAGGACAACTGCTACTCGCTCGGGCTGTGACGCCGCACGACGGCGATGATGTCGTCGCCGAAGCGCGCGATCTTCGCGGGACCGAGCCCCGGGATCCGTAGCAATGCATCGCGCGACAGCGGCCGCTGCTCGGCAATGGCGGCGATCGTCTTCTGCTGGAAGACCATGTACGCCTTCCACTTGAGCTGACGTGCCATGCGCTTGCGGTACGTATCCAGCTCGAGCGTGACACTGTTCGTCCGCGGCCGACGATCGCGCTGACGCTCGGCGCGGCCCTCGGCGTTCTTCGCGAGCCACGGCGGACGCCGACCGGCCTTGCGCTCGGCGCGCGGCGTGAGCATGCGGGGCTTCGCCGGCCGCGGGCTCGCCCGCAGCTCGACCGGCGCATGCAGCTCCTCGGCGACCACGCCCGTGCAGACATCACACCTGGCGCAGCGCGCATGCTCGCCCGCCGGCTCGAAGTGCGCGCACAGCTGCACCTGCCGGCAGGTGGCCGTGTGCACGTACGCCTCGATGGCCGCGAGCGCATCCTCCGCCCGCGTCTGCGCCGCCACGCTGCCACGTCCGCGCTCCATCAGCCGGCGCTGCGTGACGAGGTCACTCGCCCCGAACAGCAGGACGCACCGCCCCGGCTCGCCGTCGCGGCCCGCCCGCCCCGCCTCCTGGTAGTACGCCTCGAGACTCCCCGGCGCCTGAAAGTGCACGATGACGCGCACGTCCGGATAGTCGATGCCCATCCCGAACGCGCTCGTCGCCACCAGCACCCGCGTCCGCGCCGTCGCGAACGCCCGCTGCGACCGCTCCCTGGCCAGCGCCGTCCGGCCCGCGTGGTAGTGCCCGACGGCGAAGCCGGCCGACTTCAGCTCGCCCGCCACCAGCTCCGTCTTCTTCCGCGTGGCGCAGTACACGATCGCGCGCCCTGTCCCCCGCCCCCGCAGCCCCGCCTCGTCGAGCGTCGCGATCGTCGCCGCGATGCGCTCCGCATCCTTCGGCAGCCGCCGCACCTCGAAGCTCAGGTTCGGCCGCCGGAAGTCACCGCTCACCCGCACCGGCTCCGCCAGCTCCAGGGCGCTCGCGATCTCCGTCATCACCCGCGGCGTGGCCGTCGCCGTCAGCGCAATCGTTGGTGCTCGAACGATCCGCCGCAGCTCGTGCAGCTCCATGTACTCGGGCCGGAAGTCATGCCCCCACTGACTCACGCAGTGCGCCTCGTCGATCGCCAGCATCGCCACCCGCACCCGCGCCGCCAGCTGCCGGAAGCTCGCCAGCGCCGCCCGCTCCGGAGACACGTACAGGAGCTCCAGCTCGCCGCGCGCGAACCGCGTGATGACCTCGCGCCGCTCGTCATCCTCCTGATGACTGTGAATGGCCGCGGCCACGATCCCACGCCCCGCCAGCGCGCCCACCTGGTCATCCATCAGCGCGATCAGCGGCGAGATGACGATCGTCGTCCCCTGCCCGGCCCGCGCCAGCGCTACCGCCGGCACCTGGTAGCAGAGCGACTTCCCCGCCCCCGTCGGCAGCAGCACCACCGCGTCGCGCCCCGCCAGCACCGCCTCGACCGCCTCGCGCTGCCCGCCGCGATAGTCCGCGTGCCCGAACACGTCGCGCAAAACGGCCCGTGCAGCCGACGGCTCCATATCCCGTCGTATCACCACCGTCTGACCCCCGGCAGCCGGGAGGATCCCTGTCGCAGGGGTCCGACCCCTGCGACACCTGGCGGCCGGGAGGCCGGGAAGATCCCTGTCGCAGGGGTCCGACCCCTGCGACACCTGCACTCCCTGTCGCAGGGGTCCGACCCCTGCGACACCTACGTCACCGGGACGCCTGCATCGACCGGGGCGTCCTCGTCGAAATCATCGTCCGGCGCCGGCTGCTCCTCCTCGATCGGCGGCTCGGCGTCGTCGATGTTGTAGGTGACAACGGTGTCGACGCCCTCGAGGCGCTGGCGCGAGGAGGCGGCCGCGACGGAGCCGAGGTCGCCGCCCTTGGTGAAGGCGGTGCGGGCGTCGTCGAGCTCGTCGAGCTGCTCGTAGGCGGTGCCGAGGTTATTGAACATGTAGCCGGTGGCCTTGGGGTGCGCGGTCGCCTCGAGGAGGGCGGTGATGGCGAGCTCGTACTCCTTGCGCTGGAGGTGGGTGTAGCCGAGGTTGTTCCAGGCCCAGAGGTTGGAGTCGTCGAGCTCGACGGCCTTGGTGAAGGCGGCGACGGCCGCGTCGTAGGCGTGACGGAGGAGCTCGGCGCGGCCCATGGTGTTCCACGCCTGCGAGGAGGAGGGCGCGAGCTTGATGGCCTTGGTGGCGGACTTGATCGCACCGGCGCGGTCGCCCTCGGTGATGAAGCTGCGGGCGAGCTCGACGTGCGGAGCGGCTTGCTGCTTGTCGAGCTTGGCCGCGGCCTCGAACATGGCGCGCGCCTTCGCATGGTCGCCGGTGGCAACGAGGGCGAGGCCTTGCTTCATGTGATCGGCGTAGGTGACAGGCGCGACGTCGGGGACGACCGGCAGCTCCTGGAGGGGCGGCTCGGCGACGATGGCGACGGGCGGCGGTGTGGTGGGGATGTCGGGCACGGGCACGACCGGCGACACCGGGAGAGGAGCGGGCGCGACCTCGGTCGGCGTCGGAGAGATCCGATCGCCGCCGCACGCACCCAGAACGAGGAGGGAGAGGAGGAGCTTCTTCATGGCGAATCCTTGTCGAGACCGGACGAAGCCGGTTCCCGCCGAGGAGATAGAGCATCGGCCGTGCCACGCGGACCGATGGGGGCGCGCCTACTTGCGAGCGGGTGCGGGCGGCGCGACACGCCCATGTCTCCGGCGAGCCGCGGTACAAGCGTGGCCGTGGAATTTTCGCGCCTCGCCGAGGCTCAAGGCTCGCGCGCTCGAGCGGGTCGGATCACGACCGCGCACGGTGTGATCGAGACGCCGGTGTTCATGCCGGTGGGCACGCGCGGCGCCGTGCGGACGCAGACGCGCGAACAACTCGCCGCGCTCGGGCCGACGATCATCCTCGGCAACACGTTTCACTTGATGCTGCGCCCGGGCCGCGAGCACTTCGAGCGCGTCGGTGGGCTCCACGGGTGGATGAAGTGGCCGGGCGCGCTACTCACGGACTCGGGCGGCTTCCAGGTGTTCTCGCTCTCGCGCAATGCGACGGTGAGCGAGGACGGCGTCGAGTTTCGCTCCACCGCCGACGGGCGGCGCATCATGCTGACGCCCGAGTCATCGATCGGGATGCAGCGGGCGATCGGATCGGACATCATGATGGTGTTCGATCACCTGATCGACTCCACGAGCCCGCTCGCCCTCGCCGAGGAGGCGATGCACCGCACGCATCGCTGGGCCGCGCGTTCGCTCGCCGCCCGCGAAGGCTCGCCCAACGCGCTGTTCGCGATCGTGCAGGGGGCGTGCTTCCCGGCGCTGCGGCGCGTGAGTGCCGACGTGCTGACGACCATGCAGGGCTTCGACGGCTATGCGATCGGCGGCCTGGCTGTCGGCGAGACGCGCGCCGAGCGGGAAGACACGACGGAGCTGGTCACGGAGCTCTTGCCGCGCGACAAGCCGCGCTACCTGATGGGCGTCGGTACGCCGCTCGATCTGATCGAGGGCGTGCATCGCGGCGTCGACATGTTCGACTGCGTGCTGCCGACGGCGTGGGCGCAGCAGGGCCTCGCCTTCACGTCGCGCGGCCGCATCGATCTCGTGCGCGGTGTGCACGCGGCCGCCGAGGTCCCGCTCGATCCGGCGTGCCCGTGCGAAGCGTGCGCGACGTATTCGCGCTCGTACCTGCATCACCTCGTGAAGTGCAAGGAGCCGCTCGGCTGGCAGCTCCTCTCGTTCCACAACCTGCGCTTCTACCTGTCGCTCATGGCCGAGCTACGCGCCGCGATCCGCGATGGCTCGTTCGCGTCGATCTATCCGCGGCGCCGCGACGAGCTGGGCCGCAGCGACGTCGATAATCCGCCGGGGAAAGTCCCGCGCGCGAAGCCCCGGGCCGCCACCACCCGCGGCGCCTTCTCGCTCGTCGTCTCGCCGCAGGGCTTCACGAGCGTGCAGCACGTCGCGTCGGGCGAGGTCATGCACTCGGTCAACGACCCCGACGTCGAGGCTCGCCGGGTGTACGTCGATCAGTCGCGTGCCATCGCCGATGCCCTCGCCGGTCGCCGCGATATCACCGTCTGGGACGTCGGCCTCGGCGCTGCCCACAACGCCCTCGCGCTGATCCGCGCCGTCGAGGCCGCGCCGCCGTCGAGCCGCGTGCGCATCGTGAGCTTCGAGCACGACCTCGATGCCTTGCGCCTCGGCCTCGATCACCAGAAGCCGTTCATCCACCTGCGCCACGAAGGCCCGCACCGCCTGCTGCGCGGCGAAGCCTACGAGCGCGGCGGCCTCCGCTGGGAGCTCGTCCACGGCGATGCCCTCACCGGCATGACCCGCGCGCCGCGCCCCGACGTCGTCTTCTGGGATCCCTTCTCCGCGAAGACCGACACGCGCATGTGGACCCTCGACGCGTTCCGCGCGCTCTTCGCCCTCCTCGATCGCCCGACGGAGGTGATCACCTACTCTGCGTCCACCGCGATCCGCTCCGCGCTCCTCGCCGCTGGCTTCTACGTCGCGCGCGGCGTGCCGTCGGGCCCCAAGGAGGAGACGACGATCGCCCTCGCGCATCCGACCGCCGACGACCTCGCACACCACGCGATCCTCGGCGCCGACTGGCTCGCCCGCCGCGCGCGCTCCACCGCCAAGCTCGGCGCTGACATCCCGGCCGACGCGCGCGACGCTCTCGAGCAGGTCATCGCCTCGCATCCGCAGTGGGGCCGGCCCTGATGCTGATCGCGCTCAACAAGCCGTACCTGGTGCACACCAAGTTCACCGACGACGAGGGCCGCCCCACCCTCGCCGCCTTCGGCTTGCCCCCGCGTGTGTACGTCGCCGGCCGCCTCGACCACGACAGCGAGGGCCTGCTCCTCCTCACCGACGACGGCCACTTGAACCAGCGCCTCACCGATCCGCGCTGGAAGGCGCCCAAGACCTATCTCGCCCAGGTCGAAGGCGTGCCCACCGACGACGCCCTCGCTCGCCTGCGCAAAGGCGTCACCCTCAAGGATGGCCCCACCCTCCCCGCCGACGCCCGCGCGATCGAGCCCCCCGCCTGGATCTGGCCGCGCACGCCGCCCATTCGCTTCCGCAAGTCCGTCCCCGACACGTGGATCGAGCTGGTCATCCGCGAGGGCCGCAACCGCCAGGTCCGCCGCATGACCGCCGCCGTCGGCCACGGCACGCTGCGCCTCGTGCGCACGCAGATCGGCCCCTACGCCCTCGACGGCCTCGCCCCCGGCGAATGGCGCGAGGTGGCGGTCGCCTGATGCCCGGCATCATCCGCACCGCGCGCCGCCCGCCGGGCTGGACCGCTCCGGGCCCCGCTCCCCTCGGCGACCAGGGCCGCCCCGACCTCGCGCCCGCCGACGACGAGGACCTCTGCTACCTCGCCGGCGACTGGCGCCTCTTCCAGAAGCAGCAAGGCCACCGCTGGTCCCTCGACGACCTCGTCACCGCCTACGTCGCCACCCGCGGCATGAGTCTCGAGCAGCCCTACCGCGCTCTCGATCTCGGCTGCGGCCTCGGCAGCGTGCTCCTCATGGTCGCCTGGAAGCTCCCCCACGCCGACGTCACCGGCATCGAGGCCCAGCTCGATCGCGCCGCGATGGGCCGGCGCTCGATCGCCTACAACGGTGCGCGCGCCCGCATCCTCGACGGCGACCTCCGCACCACGCCCCTCACCGGCCCGTTCGATCTCATCACCGGCACCCCGCCCTACTTCCCACGCGGCACGGGCACCGAGTCCGACAAGGCCCACGCGATGGCCTGCCGCTTCGAAGCGCGCGGGGGTCCCGAGGACTACCTCGCCACCGCCACGCCGCTCGTCGCGCCCACCGGCCGCGTCGTGATCTGCTCGTCGATCCTCCAGCGCGACCGCATCGTCGCGCCCGCACTCCACCACACCGAGCACTGGGACATCATCCCGCGCGCCGGCAAGGCGCCCCTCCTCTGCGTCGATGTCTTCGCCGCGCAGCCCGCTCCGCACACCTCGCACTCCCTCACGGTCCGCGACGAGGCCGGCATCTGGACCGATGCCTTTCGCGCCGTGCGGGCCGCCTTCGGCATGCCTGCGTAGTTGGCGTCACACTCGGGTGAGCAGAGAGGCTGGCGCTCAGAACGAGGAGCCGGGCTGCTTCAGGAACTCGGTCTCCTCGGCGGTCGAGGCGCGGCCGAGCACCCGGTTGCGGTGCGGGAAGCGGCCGAAGCGGTCGATGACCACCTGGTGCCGCTTCGCGTAGTCGAGCGACTGGGCGACGGTCTCGAGGGCGGCAGGCGGTGCATCCGCGGCCGTGGCCTCGGCGACGAGGGCCTCGTACGCGGCGACCCCATCCGCCTGCGCGCCGCGATCTTCGGCGTGCTGGAACGGCAGCAGCGCCACGACGCGCTGGTGCCAGGTCAGCTCGCGGGCACGGCCGGAGGCGAGGAGATCGCGGGCCAGCTCGAGGGCCTTGGGATCGGTGGCGAAGGCCCGCGGGTCGTCGCGGAACATGTTGCGCGGGAACTGGTCGAGGGTGACGAGCAGCGCGGCTTCCGAGCGCGCGGCCGAGCGCCAGGCATCCAGCGCGCCGCGGGCCGCTTCCTCGTAGAGCTCGCCGAAGCGCGTGCGGATCTCGGCGTCGAAGCCGGGGTCCTTGCGGTACCAGCGCGCGACGATGTCGGGCGACGGCACGGGGTCGATGCCGAACCAGGTGACGAGGACGTCATCGACGCGTGGATCCATGCGCGAACCTTAGCGGCGCCGCTCGTGTTACGCACGGGAAGCGATGTCTCTCGTGCCTTGTCCGTGCGGTTCCGGCGCTCCCGATACCGTGTGTTGTTTGCCGATCATCCAGGGGAAGCAGGCCACCACGGCCGTCGAGCTCATGCGCTCGCGCTACACGGCATACGTCCGCGGGGCCATCGGTCACGTGATCGCCACGCACACGGCGGCCACGCGCAGCAGCGTCGATGCGAAGGCGGCCGAGCAGTGGTCGAAGGACACCAAGTGGCAGGGCCTCGAGATCCTCGCGACCGAGAAGGGCGGCAAGGACGACACGACGGGCAAGGTCGAGTTCATCGCCCGCGGCGTGACGCGCGGCACGCCCTTCGCGCAACGCGAGCTGTCCACCTTCGAGCGAATCGATGGACAATGGTTCTATGTCGACGGCGAGATCGTCAAAGACGTCCCCAAGCGCGCGATCGCCACGACGGGCCGCAACGAGCCGTGTCCCTGCGGTAGCGGCAAGAAGTTCAAGAAGTGTCACGGCGCTTAGCGTCGGCCTGCTGGCGCTGATCCAGGCGCGCCCGGCCGACGCGTGTAGCTGCGGCGACCTCGGCTTCACGGCGCCCGCCGTCGGCGCCACCGGCGTGCCGACGAACGCCACGCAGCTGTTCCTCGATCCGGTCACGCTCGTCCCCGGCGCGACGGAGCTGGAGCTCGTGCAGTGGAACACGCAGGAGGTCGTGACACTGACGCGCGTGGAGGCGGACGGCATCAAGACCGCCGCCGAGCGATTCACCATCGGCGGCACGCTCGATGCGAACGCGCCGTACTACGTGCGCGAGCGCGGGACCGAAGGCCCGGCCACCGCGCTGTTCACGACGGCCGCCGCCGCCGATACGACGGCTCCCGCCGCCCCGACCGTGGCCAACCTGGCGCTCACGCGCACCCTCTACGATCCGTCCGACTGCGGCTTCACCGAGCTCTCGGGCGTCACCGGGACCATCACGGCGCCCGATGCGGTGGTGCTCGGCGTCCGGCTCACGATCGCGGGCGGCGCGGTGACCACGTACTACCTGCCTGCCGACAGCGATCCGTTCGCGTTCCTGGGCGGCTGCGATTCGCTCGTTGACCTGCCCGCCGAGGCTGACGTGGCGGTGGCGATCTGGGCCGAGGACGCGGCCGGGAACACGAGCACCGAGGTCACGGCCCAGGCGCGCGTCGCCGAGATCGACATGCGGACGTCTGATGATGGCGGCTGCTCGACCGGTGGCGGCGGTGCCGGCATCGCGCTGGGGCTGCTTGCTCTGCGGAGGAGGAGACGATGCTGAAGTGGATGGTGCTAGCGATCGCTCTGTTTGAAGTCCGACCGGCGGAGGCGTGCGATTGCGCGCTTGATCCGTTCGGGGCGCCCGAGGTCGGGGCCACGAACCTGCCGGCATCGACGAAGCAGCTGTTCGTGCCGAATGACGTGCTGGTCGGCGAGCCGCTGGTGCTCGTCGATGCGACCGGAGTCTCCATCCCTCTGTCAGAGCCCGACGATGCGTATCGCTCGCAAGGGCGGCGCTTCGACATCGACGGGACGCTCGCGCCGAGCACGAGCTACGCGCTGCGGGGCTCGAGCATGGACATCACGTACTTCACGACGGGGACCGACGTGGACACCACGGCCCCTCCTGCGCCGACGGTGGTGGGCTTTACCATCCGCAAGCTCGGCGCGAGTAGCTGCGGCGACAACCTGTACGCGATCGAGGGCACCGTCACCGCCCCGGAGGCGGACATCCTCGGGGTCGAGCTGACGAGCGACGGCCAGACGAAGCGGTTCTATGTGAACCCCGATGGCGGCCTGCAGCGCATCGGGGGAGCGTGTGGCCTGCCTATCGAGTTCGATGCGACCGGCGATGTGCAGCTCAAGGTCTGGTCCGAGGACCTGTCGGGCAATCGCAGCGGCGAGATGCTGATGACCGCCGAGGGCGAGGGCGGCGGCTGCTCGACGGGCGGGGCGAGTGCAGGTGGCCTCCTCGGTCTGCTGGCGCTGCGCCGGCGCCGGCGCCTCGCGTAGCCAGCGCGATGGCCGAATCTATAGGGCGCGGGGGCGACAGGGCCCGCGGTATCGATTCGCATGACCTGGCTGCGGACCGTGACGGCGCTCTTCCTGATGGCTGCGTATGGCTGCGACGATGGCGGGCCGGTGTTCGATGCACCGACGGTGGCGTTCGACGTCGCCGGGGAGGGCTTCTGGGACTCGCCGTTTCCGAGTGACCTGCGGCTGACGGCGGAGGGCCGACCGGACCTGGCGGCCTTTCCGAACCCGAACGGCATCTCGCTCGTGTCGCAGCTCGTGGAGGTCGCGAAGGAGCGGCGCGGGTTCCCGGTGATGCCGACGGTGTGGTTTCGCTTCACCCAGCGGGCGCCGCAGCACGACGCGAATATTGTCCTCGGGGACGAGCTCGCGGTGCTGGTGGACATCGACGACGCCTCGCCCGAGCGCGGCACGACCTTTCCGGTGGTGGCGCAGACGCTCGCCGATGATGACTTCACCCTCCGGCCGGAGATCGGGGTGGATCATGGAGCGCTGATCGCGGTCGCGACGCGGCCGGGCACGGTGCTGCGGGGGAACACGCGCTATGCGGTCGTGCTGCGCTCGGCGTTCGCGCCGGGGGTGAGCGCGCCGGCTGCATTCACGGCGCTGCCCTCGAGCACCGGGCCCGCCGCGGACGTGTACGCGCCGCTGTGGCCCATGCTCGACGAGCTGGGCATCGACGATGCGCTGGTGGCGACGGTGTTCACGACCGGCGACGAGGTGCAGCTCCTCGCTGATCGCAGCGACGCGATCATCGCGCGCGACGACGCGAGCATCAGCAACCTGCACGTCGAGACGACGACCGCGGGCTACTGCGTACTCGCGGGCGACGTGACGGTGCCGATGTACCAGGCGGGGACCGCTCCGTACGAGAACGACGGCGGACGCTTCGTGCTGGACGCCGACGGTCTTCCGATGGCCCAGGGGACGAGCACGATTCCGCTGCGCATCACGCTGCCGCTCGGCGAGATGCCCGCGAGTGGCTGGCCACTGTGGCAGTACTTCCATGGCTCGGGCGGCGCATCGTTCGACATCGTCGACGAGGGCCCGACGCGCGTCGCGGGGCAGCCGCCCGTGGCGGGGATGGGTCCGGGTACCGTCGCCGCGGCGTACGGCATCGCGACCGCGGCCACGGCGCTCCCCGTCAATCCCGAGCGCATCCCGGGCGCGGATGCGCAGGCGTATCTCCAGCTCCAGAACCTCGGCGCGTTGCCGTACACGTTCCAGCAGGGGGTGTTCGAGCAGCGCATGCTCCTCGATGCTCTCCTCGCGCTGCGCATCACCGACGTCTGCGCGGGGGTCACGCTCCCCGCGAATGCCCCCGTGCATCGCTTCGACCCCGCGACGCTCACCGCGGGCGGGCACTCGATGGGCGGCATGTACGCGAACATGATCGGCGCCGTCGAGCCACGGTACGGCGCGCTCACGCCGTTCGGGGCCGGTGGCTTCTGGCCGGTGATGATCCTCGATACCGAGGCGGTTCCCGATGCCGACGTGATCCTCGCGGGCTTCCTCGGTGTCGATGCCGAGCGCTTCACGTTCGTGCATCCGGTGCTCGGCATGCTCGGCCTCGGCTGGGAGATCGCGGAGCCGGGCGCATCGATGGCGCGACTCCAGCGGCGGCCGATCGGCGGTGGGCGCCACGTGTATCAGCCGATCGGTCTCGACGATCGCTACTTCCCGAATGCGGTGTTCGACGCAGCGGCGCTCGCGTACGGGAACGAGCAAGCAGGCGATGAGATCTGGATCGGTACGCAGGAGGCGCTCGCGACCGATCGCCTCGAGGGCGTCATCGCTTATCCCGTGAGCGCGAACCGCGGGACCACCGGCGTCGTGGTGCAGTACGCCGATGACGGCATCGTCGATTCGCATCAGATCTATCGGCAGCTCGACGCCGTGAAGGCCCAGTACGGCTGCTTCCTCGCGTCCTACATCGCCACCGGTGTGCCGACCGTGATCGCCCCCAATGGGGTTTGCCCCTTCACACAGCTTCGCAAACCGTGAACGTCTAAGAGACTGTAGTAAGCGCGCTACACCAGCACCCGCGTGGTTTCGCGCGGTTGCGGGCGTCAGGGCCGGATCTCGGTTTGCACAATCCGTTGCTCACGATGCGGATCCTCTGTGCACTGGCAGCGGCGGCGGCCCTCCTCACGGGGTGCGATGACCTGAACTGCTTCGATCAGGGCCCCCTCGAGGCGAGCTATCGGGACGGCGAGACCGTCGCCACCAACGAGAACATCGCCGAATGGAACCTTGGCCACGAAGCCGGCCTGCGGCTGACGCGCCTCGATGGCGAGCGCGACGGCGAGTACGAGGGCTACAACGCGGGGTACAGCGACGGCTATGCCGGCCCGTTTGGATGGGACGCGGGTTATCGCGACGCGTACGCCTACGGCTCGATCGACGGCTCCAACGATCCATTCGCGTGTGCGGATGGCACCAATGATGGCTACTTCGCCGGCGAAGCCGACGGCTACGACGACGCGTACGACGCGGGCTGGTCCGATGGCGAAGGCGCGGGCTACGAAGCTGGCTGGTGGGGTGCGTCGTGTGTGGCGGCCGGTGAACCCAACCTGAAGGGTGGCGTCGTCACCCCGCGCGAGACGACCCCCGATGACGAGGAGCCCCGCGAGGAAGCGGATCCCGAGGATCTGCAGGCGTGCTACTCGCGCGGCTACTCCGACACCATCGACGCGTTCGCGTACGACGCGGGCCTCGCGCAGGGCAAGCTCGACAACCCTGACTACCAGGCCGGCTACCGTGCGACCTACGGTCTCGCGTACGAGCGCGGTACCGCCGATGGCCAGACCGATGGCTACAACGACGGCGCGCTCGTCGGTTACGACGATGGCTACATCGACGCGTCCGCGGGTCTCTACGAGGGCTGCTGGTCGATCGCGTACGTCGACGGCTACGAAGCGGGCTTCGCCAGCGGCTACGAGCCCGGCTACGACGACGGCTACTCGGCCGGCTACTCCAGCGGCTACTCGGCCGCGGAGGCCACGTGCACTCCCCCGGAAGAGCCCACCGACGACGGCGGGTGGGACGAAGAGTAGCGACCGGTCACGACGACCGCTTCGACCGAAACGAGAAACGGCCATGCACCGCGAGGCGCATGGCCGTTTGACGTTCCGAGCTGGTGCTTACGGAGCCGGGGCGCCAGCGTCGGTGATGAGCTTGAACTCGACACGGCGGTTCTTCGCGCGGGCCGACTTCAGCTTGCCACCCTTGAGCCCCGTCGGGTCCTCGACCGGCGCCGAGGACGCATAGCCCTTGGCGGTGACGCGGTCCTCGGCGATGCCCTTGCTGACGAAGTACGCCTTCACCGTCTCCGCGCGCGCCTGCGAGAGGGCTTCGTTGTCGGCGAACTTGCCACCCTTCTTCGGGGCGGCGTCATCCGTGTGGCCCTGGATCTCGAGGCGAGCCGTCGCGAACTCCTGGAGGACGGCGACGGCCTTGTCGAGGGTCTTCGAGGACGACTTCTCGAGGTCGGCGAGGCCGCTCTTGAAGTTGATGCCCTGGATGACACCCGTGAACTGCTTCAGCTTCTCCGGGATCTCGTCCGGGCAACCGTTGTCGTCCTCGAAGCCGTTCTTGGTCTCGGCCTCGAGCGGGCACTGGTCAGCCGCGTCCGGCACGCCGTCGGCGTCGTTGTCCGGGTCCGGGCAGCCGTTCTCGTCCTCGAAGTTGTCCTTGTCCTCGGCCTCGAGCGCGCACTGGTCCGACGCGTCGGCGATGCCGTCCTGATCGTTGTCGGGATCGGGGCAGCCGTTCTCGTCCTCGAAGCTGTCCACGTCCTCGGGGTCGGTCGGGCACTGGTCAGCCGCGCCGACGACGCCGTCCTTGTCCGGATCCTCGTCCACCGGCGGCGGCGGGGGCGGCTCGACCACGATCTCCTTCTTCTTGTCGCGACCGAACTCGCGATAGACGGAGATGAGCGCCTCGAACTCGGGCGCGAAGCTCGCCTGGTCGTCTTCGTTCATCGGGCGATCGTCGCCCTTCGAGAGCAGGAAGCGGCCGTCGAGGCGGACGCCCCAGCCGGTGTTCGTGCGGTACTTGACGCCGAGGCCGATGTACGGCGCGAAAGCGGAGTCCTTCTCGACGATCTCCGAGCGGTCGGTGTTGATGATCTGCGTCATACCGGCGCCGAGGACGGCGAACGGCAGGAAGTGGTTCTCTTCGACATTGGCGCGGAGCTGCGCGATGAACTGCGCGCGATACGTGATCGAGGAGACATCAAAGAGGAGCGAGCGCGGCTCGGTCGGGATGAACCCGCCCTCGAGCTCGACGCCGAACATGGGGGTGAAGAGAACGCTGACGCGAAGTCCGAACAGCGCAGAGTTGCGCAGACCGTCAGCGCCGTTCGGCGAGTCGGGATTGACGATGCCGAGCGCACCGTCCTTGCTGAACGTGCGGAGACCGGCGGTACCGCCGATTTCCACACCGGCGCGAGCCGGCGTCGCGGTGGCTGCGGCAAGTGCGACACCTGCCGCGGTGACTGACAAGGACAAGCGCTTCATGGCCCGAGTTTTCGGCCGGGGACCCGGGTGATAGCAAGCGGTTGCGCGACCAATGTGACGCGTTCGTGTCTTGATGCCACGGCTACTCAGGTTGCCACTCGTGAGAAGTCGCCGACCTAGCCGCAGGGGGTCGCGCCCCCCGGACTTCAGGACGCGACGACGGCGCGTCGACGCCGACCCGACAGCGCCAGTGCGGCCAGCGCCCCCAGCGGCACGAGCCAGCCCGCCGGCGTCGTCGTCGAGCAGCCGACGTTGTTCGTGCTGTCCACGAAGCCGCCACCCGACTGGATCTCGACCTGGTCGGAGAGGCCGGCCCGCGTGGCGACGGCCATCATCATCGAGCCGCGCTCGAACTTGTAGCGGTACAGATCCCCCACCCCGAGCTCCTGGACGCCACCAACGTTCCACTCGTAGCCCACCCCGAAGATCCGACGCCCCATCGCATCGTAGGACTGCGCGAGGAGGACCATCCAGTCGCCGTCCTCGCTCCGCGACTCGTCCTTGCCGAGGAGCTCGACCTGCCTGATGTCGCGCTCCGGAACCGCATTCACCCGCCGCACGGGGAGCGGCTCGCCGTCGGCGAAGAGGACCACGTCCTGGGTGCCTGCGGCCCCGACCGTGACGGTGAGCCACTCGCGATCCTCGAAGAAGTACGAGGTCTGGTTCTCGACAACGAGCCCCGGGGACTCGCCCGCCAGGACGCCGTTGCCATGGAGCTCCTCGCCGGCCGCGAAGTACCGCGCGAGGTAGGTCGCGGTGCCGTTCTCGACGATCCGCAGGTCATCGACCGGCGCCCGCTCGTCCTGACCGATGATCAGGTAGCCGTGGGCATCGAGCTGGACCTCGTCCGGCACCCGGATGCGCGCCGTGGTTTCACCCTGAACCTCCCCGCGATCGTCGAGGATCTGGATGGTCGCGTCGCCCTCCTGCAGGGCCGTCACCTCGGCGGTCAGCGACGATCCGTCGTACGTCGACTCCGAGATCTCGAGCAGCTCGGTCTCGACCGGCGAGATCGTCCAGCCGCGGAACCGCTCGTCGTCGTCGTCGGACGTGACGTACATCGTCATCGTCGCGCCGCGCACGTAGGGGTCGTGGAGGTTGTCCT
Organism: Kofleriaceae bacterium; assembly: GCA_022842285.1. Taxonomy (GTDB): domain Bacteria; phylum Myxococcota_A; class Polyangia; order Haliangiales; family Haliangiaceae; genus JABFXX01. Next base: position 17,011 of record JALHPV010000008.1, on the reverse strand, counting down.
CGAACCGATCCAACGTGAAGTCGAGGTCCCACGTGAGATCGATGTCGTCGGTGATCGTGATCTTGGGACCGCATGCCCCCAGGAGAGCAGCGGTGACGGCGGCGATGACGCGCATGGGTCCGGCCATGGTGCAGTCATCATGCCTGTGCCGCCACGTCGGGCAACGGTTCAGAACGATGGCGGTTGCCAGATCGTGCCCGCTCGGACGGTCCGACCGATCCGTGACATTCGTGTCTGAAAGCCGTCAGCGCGCGATGGAACCACCGCCCGTCAGCGCTCCTGCCGGCGGCCCGGTGACCAGTCCGTGATCTTGTCGGTCCGGGTCTCGAGGAACCGCGCCAGCCGGTGGTAGTCGGAGCCGCTCTCGATGAGACGCACCTCGGTCTTCATCGTCTGCGGATTGATGAGCTCCTTGAACGGCACGTACGACAGCTCGAGCTGACCGATCACGCTGACCATGTGGCCGTCGTGGTTCTCCTCGACGAGCGCGCGGTACGCCCCGATGCCGAGCTGGCTGCCGAGCATGACGTCGAAGGCATGCGGTGGCGCGCAGCGCGACTCGTAACCGAGCTGCAAGCCCGTCACCTTCTTCTTGCGGCCCGACTTCTCGGCGAGGCGCTTCGTGACGCGCTCCGCAACGAGCTTGCCGATGTCGATGCGCGCGAGCGAGAGGTGCCCGTGCTCGTCCCGGGGCAGATCCTTGATCTGCGAATCGGGGAGCATCTCGGAGAGCCCCTCGGCGAGGACGACGGTGCCGTAGTGCTTGCCGCGCCGCTCGCGCGTGATGATGAGATCGACGATGCGCTCGACGAGGGCATCGAGCGACAACCGCGGGTCGGCCTCGGTGCCCGGGAGCACCAGGGCGCCCGTCACGTCCTCGCCGGCCAGCACGAGGTTCGCCTCGCCGGCGATCGCCACGCCGTACGACAACCAGCCCGCCTTGCGCCCCATCGTCTCGACGATGAAGTAGCTGGAGGTCGCGATCGCATCGGCGCGGAGGTTCTGGATCTCCTTGGCCATGACGTCGACGGCGGTGAAGAAGCCGAACGTGAAGTCGATGCCGCGGTAGTCGTTGTCGATCGTCTTCGGCAGGTGGACGACCTGGAAGCGCCGCGCCTCCTTCGGCAGCGTGCGCTGGTACTCGTAGAGGAAGTTCGCCGTCTTCAGCGTGTCGTCGCCGCCGATCGAGATCAGCGCATCGATCTCGAGATCGACGAGCGCGTTGTAGACATTGCGCAGGCGCTCCGTCTTCGCCTGATCTTTCAGATCCTCGAGCTTGTCGATGCCCTTGCCAGGGTTCGCACGCGCCGTGCCGATGACGATGCCGCGCGAGTTACGGAGGCCGGACAGGTCCTTGTCCGTGAAGATGCGGTAGTGCTCGTCGGGCAGGAGCCGGTGCGTGACCGGGTGGTAGTCCTGCAGGTTCGAGTATCCGTGGAAGAAGCCGATGACCTCGCGCCCGTCCTCCAGGAAGGAGATCGCGGCGGCGGAGATGACGGCGTTCGCGGCGGGAGCCGGACCACCGGAGAAGATCATTCCCACGCGCTTCACGTGATCGCCCTTGCGGGTCTGTGCAGTGCTCATCAGCGGCGCGTGTAACACGGCATCGCGGCGGCTTGGCGACGGACCTCGTGCTCTCGTGCAGACGTTGCCAAACGCAACGTCGCGCGTTCCAGCTATCGTTCGCCGTGGGCAAATTCGAGGAAGCCGTCGTAGCACCGCGCCGCGCCTTCGCGCGTGTGGCTGGCATCGAGGTCATCGAGCGCCCCGCCTTCCTGCAGGTGAGGCATCGCGCGTTCCGGACCGGCGGCTACAACGAGGTTGCCCACTGCGCCGACGAGGATGTGGAGATCGACGCCGTGATCGCGGGCTACCGGGCGCGCGGCCTCGCCTTCCGCTGGTACGTGGCCCCCGATAGCGCGCCCGCACATCTGGCCGAGCTGCTCCTCGCGCGTGGGTTCCGCGTGGTCGAGAGTCTCGCCCTGTGCCGCGACACCAGCCCCGTCGACGGGCCCGGTGACGTCGAGCTCATCACCGCCGACACGCTCGCCGAGTACACCGAGACCATGGCCGCGGCATGGGGCATCGATCCGCGCCCCCTGATCGCGGCGAACGAGCAGACGCTCGCCTCGGAGCACCACCGGCTGTATCTGGCCCGCCTCGATGGCCGCGCCGTCGGAGCCTCCGGACTCGTGATGTTTCCTCGCTCCGCCTACCTGATCGGTGGCGTCGTGAGGCCGGAGGCCCGGCACCGGGGCGTATACCGGGCGATGGTGGCGCGGCGGATCGCGGATGCGCGTGCCGCCGGCCTCGAGCTCGTGACCACGCGGGCGATCGCGGCGACCTCCGCCCCGATCCTCCAGCGGCTGGGCTTCGAGGTGGTGGCAGCCGTGAACAGCTACCACGACCGCGTGAACGAGGACTTCGTCGCGATGCGGACGCAGTTCGAGGACGCCTACCGGCAGCTCACGCACGAGGCGCGCGAGGCGTTCGATCTCGCCTGTGCGGAGCGCGCGCTGGCGCAGCACGATCACGCCATCGCGAAGCGCTTGCTTCGGCTAGCCCGCGACGGCGCGCCCCCGGCCGAGCTCGAGCCAGTACGCGAGGCGCTGGACGCAACGATCGAGCGGACCCGCGGTGCGGAGGATCATCCGATGCAGATCGGTGTCGCCGTCGCGCGCGCGGTGATGGGCGCGACGCAGGCGATCCAGCGGGGGCTCGCCAACAGCGACAACCTGCCGACGAGTGCGGATGAGACGCGCACCGCGGTCTATCTCGCGACGTTCGTGCGCACGCAGGATCTGGATGCGGCCGAGGCGGCGCGTGACGCGGAGCTGCGATGGCAGCTCGCGCAGCTTCAGACTTGACCCCTCGGCCGGACGGAGATCGCGGCGGCGGAGATGACGGCGTTCGCGGCCGGAGACGATCATTCCCGTGCGCTTCACGTGATCGCCCTTGCGGGTCCGTGCAGTGCTCGTCGCCAGCGCATGCAGCACGCTCGCCCGAGATTGGGGGATACTGGGGACCATGGCTACGTGGGACGAGTTGCGCGAGCACGTACGACAGAAGCTCATGTTGTCGGTGGATCACGGTGAGTGGTTCGGGCTCACGTGGAAGTTCAAGTCGGGCAAGCCCGGCCAGGAGGATGTCGACGTCCTGCAGCGCCAGCGGCTGTACTTGGTCCACGCGCTGAACGAGCCGCAAGTGATGTTGCTCAGCGACATCATCGAGATCGAGAAGGCACAGCCGGCCGCGATGCTCGCGCACAATATGGAAGTCGTGGTCGGAGCCATCGCCATCACCGAGGGCCTGTACGTGATGCGGGCGATCTTCCCGCTCCACTCCCTCGACTTCGAGTACTTCGACCGCGCCTGCACCCTGGTCGCACACGAAGCGGGCCGCCTCCGCGAGCTCATCCCCTCCACGTGATCCAGCGTATCCCCAACTGGACCTGGGTCCCTGGCCGCGGCGGCATCACCATGGCCCCGCCGGCGGGCGGCGTCTCGATCCGCTACCGCGAACGGTTGCGGCCGCTGCAGTCCGTTGCGGCCATCCTGCGCGACCGCGCTGCCGATACGCGGTTCCGCGTCACGAACCTGAGCCCCGTGCAGCCACTGGTCACGAACGAGGGCGAGCACGCGGCCATCGTCGACATCGCCGGCGTGCTCGAAGAACCACCGGGCGGCGGTCCTCCGCAACCGCTGGCGCGCTCGCTCGGGTTCATCTTCGGCGACGACTGGTACAGCGAGGTCACCGGCGTCGCGACCCGGCCCGAGCTCGCAGCATCGATGAGCGACTGGGTGCGCCGCCTCGTCACCGACAGTCAGCTCATGCTCGGGGTCCGGCGCCGCCGCTATGACTACACGCCGCCGGCGACGTGGCATGCCTACACGCGCTTGCCGCTGTTCATGACGTGGTTCCCGCCGGATCACCCGCGCATCCCGACGTCCATCACGGTCTACCCCGCGCTCCCCATCGCTGCACCCGTCGACGAGGCCCCGCACTTCGGCATGCTACGCATCGGTCCTCCGTCCACCGCCGAGCTCGTCGCGGAGGCCGCCCCCGCCGAGGGGATCCGGACCAAAAGCCTCGCCGGCCAGCGCTGGGAGCTCTCGGTACGCGACGAGCAAGGCCGCTCGTTGCAGCGTACGATGATCCTGTTGCGCGACGAGCGGTACCTGTACACGACGTACCTCGATCGCGACGCCGCCACCGCGACAGACTCGGACCCCGAGCTCCGCGCTTACGCCGAGCTGGTGACGTCCATCCAGCCGGTCCCTGCCCCGCGCCAGGACGCCCCCTTCTCGTTGGTCCCCGAGCTCTTCTAGGACCCGATCAGATACTCGTCGAACGGCGACGACTGGATCATCGTCGTCCCGACCTCGGCGAGCGCCGCTTCGATCGTCGCGAGCGAATCCCACAGGTACTCGAAGGGCGCGGCCCGCGCGGTGGGAGTGGCGCGTCGCAGAAAGTCCGTACCGTCCGGATACCAGTCCGCCCCGCCCTCGGAGTAGATCACGCAGCGCTTGGCTCCCGTCGCGCGGGCCAGCGCCGCGAGGTCAGCCGCACCGTTGTGACAGTTCTCCGTCGGCGCGAGCCAGGTATCGCTCGGTTGCAGCAGGAAGTCCCAGGTGTGATCGATCGCGAGGCCTCGCTCCTGTCGCCGCGTAGCGAACACCGGGTCGAGGGGGCCGTACGTCGCCACCAGCGCCGCCGCGTCACCCGTGCTCGCGAGTGATCGTCCGTCGACGTCGGTGCTCGAGTCGACATGGACGAGCGCGCTCGCTCCCCGGTGGCGGAGCACGTAGCAGCAGCCGCGGTAGCGGAGGCGCGTAGGATCCTCTCCGTAGAACGGAGCCGCGACCACCTCTCCACCGTCGCCGACGGAGATCGCATCGCCGGGCGCGAGCGTCCGAATCTCGGTGAAGCCGAGGTACGCGAGGAGCTGCTCGGTGCGCGGGCGCAGGGCAGCACTCGCATCCTGGGCGGGAACATAAATCGGCACGTGCTTGGGCAGCTGCAACAGCGTGTCGACGTGCACGTGATCCCAGTGGTGGTGCGTGATGAAGATGCCCGCGAGCGGAGGGAGGTCCGCGATGGCGAGGGGCGGCAGCGAGTCGCCCTTGCTGGCGGGGGGCAGCCACGGATCAACGAGCACGTGCGCGTCACCGAGGTTCGCGAGGAGCGTCGCGTGGCCGAGGTGCATCACCACACCTGGTGCGAGCGTGCGGGGCGTGGTCGCTTGCTCGACGAAGAGCGCCGAGAACTGGAGCGCCCCGACCAACCCGGCGAGCGTCGGATCGGCGACGGATCTCAGCTCGACGGCCGTCATCCCCGCGACGAGGCGCGCGATCAGATCCGCGACCATGGCAATGCTCGGTCCGCGCACCGGGATGACCGCGCGCACTGGTAGTTGCCTCACGTACTCGGGCCGCCGATCGCCGAACCACGCAAGGCGGTCGAGCGGATACTGGATGGCGTCGACCTGCAGAGGCATCGTCGGCGCGAGCCGGAGCGGCTGGCCTTCCACGAGCGCAGCCGAACGGGAGCGCTCAGCCGAGCCGAATGGCGAGGCGGGTGGATCGAGCGCCAGCACGTGCGAGAAGGGCGGCGCGGCGACCTGCTCGCGCGCGATGGACTCGAGGATCGCGCGGCCCTCGCCGCGGTCCGGCATGCGATCGCGCGAGATCGCCGCCACGACCATGGTGCGCCACGCCTCCCGGAGTAGCCCGGCAACGTGCTGGAGCGTGCCCAGCACCTCCGGCGGCATGTAGAGGCTGAGCGGCTTGGAGGTGTCGGGGCCCACGCTCCCGAACGGCCCAGGCTTCCGCGAGAAGGTGCCCTCGAGCGTCGCGCGCGGCGACAGCCGCCACACGCCGGTCACGTGACTGGCTCGCTCCAGAGCGCGCCGAGTGTCCGCGGTTCGTCGCTGACCCAGTCGGGCTCGACGGCCCGTAGCGCGGCGAGGATCTCGGCCTCGTGCGCTGCCCACCACGCGGACTCGAGGCCGCCGATCGCGATGGCGGAGACAAGGTCCACGAACTCGTAATAGGCGATCACCAGTCGGAGGCCGTCGGCCTCGTAGTGCGACAGCTCGAGCGGCCAGCCGCGAGTTGTCGTGATGCGTCGAGTCTCGAGCTTGCGCAAGCGCGCGCCGGCCGCCTCGAGTTGCTCCTCGATCCAGCGCTGCGGCTCTGTGTCCGTGGTCAGGGGAAGCAGCGACGTCCACCCGCTCGGTGGAAGCGCGGGCGGCGTGTAGAGCAGGTTCACTTGGAACGCTTCAAGAAGGTGGCGATGATGACGCCGCAGAACAGCAAGCCGAACCCAATGAGGAGGCCGCTCATCCCGGCCTCGCCGAGCCACTCGCGGCCGCTCCGCACCTTGCCCATGTCCCAGACGAAGGCCGGGCGGAGAATGCCGATCAGGATGAACAGTGCACCGATGACGAGCGCGGGGATCTTCAGCAACGACTGCGCACGTTGATCGTCCATCGCGGCGACCCTAGCACGCAGCGTCGAAGCAGCCCGTCACCAGGAGGTGATGGAGTTCCAGGCGCTCGACACGCCGCGACCGACCGCGCTGTCGCGAACGTAGTTGTAGCCGCGCCCAAGCGTCTCGGACTTGATATCGAACGACAGCGGACCCGCGTCGAAGCCGAAGCCGAGCTCGCGGACACCGTCGCCGTCGGCGTCGCCGTAGTGAGCGCGACCCGCCGCACCAACGCCGAGCGACAGACCGTAGCGGCGCTGCTCCTCCTGCGTGCCGAACGTCGCCGAGCCGGCGATGATGTTCGCGCCCGCACCAAGCGAGGCCGTCTCCGAGTTCGCATAGCCGCCCGCGTTTGCCGTGAAGGCCTCGCCGTCGATGCGCCCCGCGGGCCCCATGAGGTTCGGACCCGAGGGCGTCGGGATGGTGAACCTGGCCCCGGCAGCATCGGCATTGAAGCCGACGTTGGTGTCGCCGTTCTCGCCGCGCCAGCCACCGAAGTGGGCCTGCGCCGCGAGTGAGTCGATGCGACCGCCGTTCGTACCGATGGGGCTCGAGAAGAAGCCGGCCCCCGCCGAGTAGCCTCGCGCGTTCCCGGCGGCATCGCGGTTCGCGCTGCCATACGCAAAGCCAGCATTGGGTCGCCCATTCGTGGTGGGCGCACGGCCAGAAACATCAGGGGTCAGAGGCTCGAAGAGCGGTCCCGACATAGCCCATCATACCGAGGTCCCGGTCCGATCCTTCCTCCTCGCATTGGAATAAAATATTATACAAACCAACTAGTTATATGGTCGTCGGGCGGTCCGCCGTCTCGCCCCACCGGTTCATCGCGAAGACCTTGCTACAAACGCGCATGGTTCGTGTGCTCGCCCTCGCGCTGCTGGTGACGGCGTGTCGCGAGCCGCGGCCGGAAGCCACGCCCGTCGATGCGATGGAGGGGACGCGGGTGCGCCTGGGCACGTTCAACGTGCGGCGGTTCTTCGATCCGGTGTGCGACTCGCAGGCGTGTGGGGTGGGTGATTACGAGCAGCAGCCGAGCTTGGCCAACTTCGAGGCGCGGGCGGACGAGCTGGCCGCCGCCATCCTTGGCCTCGATGCGGATGCGGTCGCGCTCGCGGAGATCGAGACGCAGACGAGCCTGGAGGCGCTGCTGGCGCGGCTCCCGGGCTGGAACGGTGTACTCGGGGAGATCGGCGATCCGGCGTCGGTGGACGTCGCGGTCGTCACGCGGCTGCCGCTCGGCGAGGTCGTCACCCATCGCGCCACGACGCCGCTCACGCGTCCCGACGGGACGGCGACGCAGTTCAGTCGCGAGCTGCTGGAGGTGCACCTCGGTGACATCGTGCTGGTGGCCGCACACTTCAAGGCGAAGTCCGACGACGATCCGGGGCGCAGGCTGGCCGAGGCGCAGGCGTCCGCGGCGATCATTCTCGGGATCGAGGCCCCCCTCGTCGTGCTCGCGGGCGATCTGAACGACACCCCGAATTCGCCACCGCTCGCGGCGCTGACGAATGCGGGCCTGATTCGTGTGGCCGCCGACGTGCCGATCTCGCAGCAGGGCACGTACGAGTTCAACGGCAACCTGCAGGCGATCGACCACATCTTGATCGCGCCCGAGGGCGGCGCGCTCCGCATCGAGCGCTCGTCGCGGACCTGGCGCGATGGACGCGGCTACGGCGGTAGCGATCACGCGGCGCTGACGTCGGACTTCGTGCTGCCCCTGCCTGCGCGTTGACGCAGGCAGTCATGAGCTTCTTAAGAAGTGGTGCGCTGCTTCCGCGCGCCTCGGATGCCGTAGTAACAACCTCGCCGATGGATCTCTTCGGCAAGCTCTCCTCGTACGACTTCGGCGAGGTTCACTTCAAGCTCGACAAGGCGACGCAGCTCAAGGCGATTGTCGCGATCCACGATTCGCGGCTCGGTCCCGCGCTCGGCGGCTGTCGCTTCATCGAATACGCGACGGACGACGACGCCGTCGTCGATGCCCTCCGCCTCGCGCGCGGCATGACGTACAAGGCAGCGATCACTGGCCTCGGCCACGGTGGTGGCAAGAGCGTCATCATCAAGCCCAAGGGTCACTTCGACCGCGTGGGCCTGTTCCGCGCGTTCGGCAAGTTCATCGATGACCTGCGCGGCCACTACATCACCGCCGAGGACAGCGGCACTGGCCTCGAGGACATGGAGATCATCCGCACGCAGACCAAGCATGTGACGGGCATCGATCCGTCGCACGGTGGCTCCGGCGATCCGTCGCCGTTCACCGCGCTCGGCGTGCGGCGCGGCATCGAGGCCTGCGTGAAGTTCAAGCTCGGCAAGGCCGACCTGAAGGGCATCCACGTCGCGGTGCAGGGCGTCGGCCATGTCGGCTACTACCTGTGCAAGGAGCTCCACGCCGCGGGCGCGAAGCTCACCGTCGCCGACGTCGACAAGCTGAAGAGCGAGCGGGCGCAGCGCGAGTTCGGCGCGAGCGTGGTCGCGATCAACGACGTCGCGTCGGTCGAATGCGACGTGTTCGCCCCCTGTGCGCTCGGCGCCGGCCTCAACGACGGGACGATCCCGCACCTGAAGGCGAGCATCGTCGCGGGCGCGGCCAACAACCAGCTCGCCGAGCCCCGTCATGGGGACGACATCCACGCGCGCGGCATCCTCTACGCGCCTGACTACGCCATCAACGCCGGTGGCCTCGTGAACGTCGCGCAGGAGGCCCAGGGCTACGACGCCGGGAAGGCGCGCGAGAAGACGCTCAAGATCTACGACACGATTTACGACATCTGCGAGCGCAGCAAGCGCCTCGCCGCGCCGACGTACAAGGTCGCCGACATGCTCGCCGAGGAGAAGCTCGCGGCCGTCAGCAAGGGGAAGGCACACGCATGAAGCTCAAGGCCCTCATCGCGGCCCTCGTGATCACCACGAGCGCCGCCGGTTGCGTCAAGAAGTCGACCTATCGTGCGAAGGAGGCCGAGCTGGCCACCGCGCTCGACGAGAAGTCCGCGCTCGAGAAGAAGGTCGCGGAGCTCGACACGCAGATCAAAGACCTGACCGCGAAGAAGAACGCGCTCGAGAAGGAGGTCGAGGTCACCGGCTCCATGAACGCGCAGATGGAAGCGCGCCTGAAGGAGCTCGGTCAGTCCGTCGAGAGCCTCGAGCAGGACAAGGTCGCCGCTGCGCAGCGCCTCGAGGAGCTGCGGCGCCAGAAGGCGGCGGCCGAGGCGCGCGTGCAGGTCTTCCGCGATCTGCTCGCGAAGCTCAAGAAGATGATCGACAACGGTCAGCTCAAGGTCGTCATCCGCGACGGCCGCATGGTCATCGCGCTGCCGAACGACATCCTCTTCGAGTCGGGGAAGACCGACGTGAAGAAGGACGGCCAGGCCGCGCTCGCCAACGTCGCCACCGTGCTCGCCACGATCCCCGATCGCCGCTTCCTCGTGGCTGGTCACACGGACAACGTGCCCATCAAGACGTCGAAGTTCCCGTCGAACTGGGAGCTGTCGACGGCCCGCGCGGTCGTCGTCACGCAGTTCCTCGTGAGCAAGGGCATGAGCCCGAAAGTCCTCGCCGCCGCCGGCTACAGCGAGTTCGATCCAGTGGCCGCGAACGACACGCCCGAGCACCAGGCGCAGAACCGCCGCATCGAGATCGTGCTGCAGCCGAACCTGTCTGACCTGCCCCCGCTCGACGACCTGTGACGTCGACCCGGTCGGAGGACTAGCGACAATTCCGCTCGGTTAAGGTCGTTCGACCACGTGCCACGTGCCACGTGCTCGTCCACGAACTGGGCAACCAGGCTGAGGAAACCGAGCGAAGCCGATCGCAACAACCGGTCCGCGATCGCGCGAGGCGAGGCGATGGAATATGGCGCCATCATCGACGTCATCCGGCTGATCGGCGTGGCGCCGGAGTCGGACCTGGCTGCGGCCAAGCTGCTCTTGGTCGATGATCGTGGACGTGAACGAACGTGAACGAGCACGTGACACGTGCACGTGTACGCCCCCAGAACCTGCTAACTGACCAGCATTGGGACTAGTTAGCGAGCGCGCGCTCGATCTCGGAGACCGAGGAGCTCGCAGTCCGCCCATCGGGGATCGCAGGGCATGGGCCGTTCTTGCGAACCCTCCTCGCGGTTCGTCGCCCGCGCCGCACCATGGCCCGGTTGCCCCTCGAGGCCGGTGCTGGTGACCTGCGTGCCCGTCCTGGTCTCGTAGCCGATCCTGAGCCACTCCGTCGGCTCGACGTTCCACGACTCGCGCCATCCGGGGAGGTGCGTCGGATTCTGGATCGACAGGGTCGGCGTTCGGTTGACCCACGCGGCCGAGGCGGTGAGCGCCATCCAGGTCGTCGTCAAGTAGAGCCGGCTGTCCGGGCCGAGGGGGACGCGCGGCAGCGCGAACGTCCAGGGCGTGCTCGCATCGGCCCCAAGGGTCGGTGGCGCGAACGCCAGCACGTCCGGAAGGGCCGGTAGTGCATGGTTCGCGGCAGCCTTGTCGTACGACTCTCGGATCACGTACATCGACGACGCACCGGCGCTTGCCTGCTCGACGCTCGCGTAGAGCATCACGATGTCTTCGGGCTTGCGCAGAGCCACGGGAAGCCGATGAGCCAGTGGTGCGGAGCCTTCGTGGGAGGGCAAGCTGTAGCTCCCGACGGGGGACTCCAGACCAACGCCGCCGCTGATCGCGCTCCCGGTATAGACATACGTGTCTGCGGCGGTTAGCCCCTCCATCGA